>NZ_JBGGKS010000003.1:0-345770 GCF_041287095.1 Mycobacterium sp. pUA109
GTCGACATGCCCGTTCGGCCGCACGCCGCCCACGGCCGGCCATCCACTAGAGTTTTCAACACCTATTCACACAGGTCCCGCTGCGCAGTGCCCAACCTCAGGAGCCGATCGCGGTATTTCACAACCCGGCGGCGGTGTGGCGACGCTATGAGCAGATGCCGAGGTTTCCGAACGGTTTGCTGGTGATGGGTGATGCGCTGTGCAGCCTCAACCCGATCTACGGACAAGGGATGACGATCGCGGCACTTCAGGCGCTCACGCTGCGCGACTGTCTGCGCGGCGGCGACACCGAGCTGGCGCAACGCTTCTTCTGCGCAGCCAGCGCCTATCTGGCTTCGACGTGGGCCGCAAACCGAGCCAGTGACCGCGTCCTGTCGCCTCCGCGCCATCAGTCGATGCCGCAGAAACTCCGCCACCGCATCGCCGGGGCAGCGTTGAACGCCGCCGCACATGACACCGCCGTAGCCGAACGCTTCTTGCGCGTCACAAATCTCATCGACCCGCCGGCGCGGCTGCAAGACCCCCGGCTGCTGCCGCGCATCCTGGCTGCCAACGTGCGCTACCGCAGGACTCAACCACCTGCTCAGGCCGGTGATCAATGGGGGCAGCAGCGTGGCGCGCTCTCGGGCGAGCACGGCTTGGAAACCGGACCCGCGACCAAACACGGAAGGACCAGCCGCCATGACCGATAGGCCATTTGACGACCCCCGAGTTGACGACCCCCGAGCGCCCCGACTGCTGCCGATCTCCGACGCCGCGGCGGCCTACCGCCTGGTCTACGAACGCATCGACGCGCCGCTACGTGGCCGCGCCGGGGTCGCCGAGCTACCGGTGCCGGCCTGTCCTGATTGGACTGTGCGCCAGATAGTTGCCCACCTCGCCGGGGTTGCACAAGACATCCTTGCACTCAACATGGAGGGAAAGGCCGCCGACTCCTGGGTGCAGGCCCAGGTCGATCGCCTCGGTGGGAACAGCGTCGACGAGTTGCTTGACCTGTGGGGACAGATGATCGACCCGGTGACAGCCAGACTCGCTTTCCAAGAATCGGCATGCCAGCTGGTCTTCGATACGCTCACGCACGAGCACGACATTCGCGGGGCACTCGGTCAACCGGGATCGCGCGCAGGCGATCTCCCGTTCGAAGCCGCCCTGGGCTTCTTGACCACGATGGGCGACCTGATCAACCGGGAAGCAGGGTTGCCGGCGCTGCGGCTGACCACCCCCACACTCGGATCAGTGCATCTCGGCGACCCGCACACCGCGCCTGGCCAGGTCGCACTCAGCATCTCCGATTTCGAGGCACTACGCGCCCTGGGCGGACGACGCAGTGTCGCACAACTGTTGGCGCTTCCCTGGCAGGGAGACCCGACAAACTCCTTGCCCGCCTTCACGCACTGGCTGCCCACCTTTAGCAACGGTGGTATCCGACCGCCACACGATGACCTCGTCGAATGATCGGACAAGAAGCGATGACGACCTACAGCATGGCGGTCGGGGACCACGACGCGGCCCGACTGGCCTTGGTGGACCGGTTCTACAACCCGAGTTCACGCGCGTTCTGCGAATCGGCAGGCATCGCATTAGGCGACACCGTCGCTGAAATCGGATGCGGACACGGCAGCATGACCCGGTGGCTGGCCGAGCGGGTCGGACCCGACGGCGTGGTGTACGCGGTTGATGCCTCGGCCGAGCAACTCGATATCGCCCGCGGCGCTCTCGGCGCTCTGCCGCAGGTGCGGTTCGTCCACGCCCGTATCGAGGAGGCGCCGCTGAAAGCCGGGTCGGTCGACTGGGTGTATAGCCGCTTTCTGCTGATGCACGTCACCGACGCGGCAGCCGCGATCGACGCGATGCGGCGCATGCTCACCGCCGAGGGCGCCTTGCTGCTCGAGATGTCAGATATCGGGGCTCTACGGTTTGTGCCCGGTGACGATCCAGCAGCAGACCTGTGGCGGCAGTGGTGGTTTGCGCTGGGCCGAGCCCGCGGCGTTTCCTACGACATCTTCGATCACACCCCCAGCCTGCTTCGCGCCGCCGGTTTCGCCATCGAACGTAGCGACCGGGTCCAGCCCGTCTCGGCGCTTCCGGAAGCCAAGACACTGACCGCGCTCGGCTTCGAGCAATGCGTGCCCGGATATCTCGAGCATGCCGGCGCAAACCCGGCCGACATCGAGCGGCATCGAGCGTTTCTGCGTCGAGCCATTCCCGACCCAGACATCGCGGTCGAGCTGTTCCCCACCACGCAATATTTGGCCCGCCTAGCCCAACAGACCGTTGACCCCGGCTGACCACTGCCGTAGAGGTGACCGATGAGCGACAGCTGCCTCCTTTGCCGGATCCGCGATGGCACCCTAGCCGTCCCCAAGCTCTACGAGGACGACCTCGTGTTTGCCATCGATGTGCCACCGCAGATGCCGTTCTACCTCGGCCCTGTGCACTTCCTGGTCATCCCGAACGAGCATGTTCCAAGCGCCTTGCATCTCACGGATGATGACGCCGCTCTTGCTGGCCGACTTTTCGCCATCGCGGCCAAACTGGCACGCGAGAAGAGCATCGCCGACACCGGATTTCGCCTAGTTACTAACACCGGACCAGACGCGAATCAGACAGTTCTCCACTTCCATCTGCACTGCATCGGCGGGCGCAAACTGAAAGACGAATGCTAAACCGGCGAGAGCCCCACGTCCGTCAGCCGAAGATCTTCGGGCCGTCGACAACAGCGCGTCCGGTGCAGTCGGCAAAGCCCCTATCCGATATCGCTATTGCCGGCAGTTCCGCACAGCTGGGTTCTTTGGCCCGACCTGCGCGGTCACGCTAGTACGGCGGGGTGAGTGCGTGCTCAAGCGTGGCTTGCCATTCGTGCATACCCGACATCGACCACGGCTCGCCGACCTTGAATCCGGTTGCAGCGATCGCCCGGTTGATGGTCAACTACTCATCGTCGGTCGGGGAGCTGCTGCCATGTAGTTTTTGGCGCTCTTGCAGAACCTTCTTGAGCGCATACAGGATCATTCCGGCTTGGTCCAAATAGTCCATGCCCGATGAGTGTCAATACGTTTGGGTGCAATGCAAGGAGCAAGCGACAGCCTCGCAGCCCTGCCGCCCCAGGTGTTCATAATGTGGGGGTGGCGTACTCAAGTGCGGGGCCATCGACCGTGGCTCCATGTAAGCACTGCGGCAAGGACACGGTGTGGTTACGCACCGTCTACGGCGGCTGGCACTTGTTTGATGTTGGCATGTTCCCCACCGATGAGAGCTTCGCGGGCAACAGGTTCGCGGTCCAGCGGCGCACTCATCACGTGATCGATCTGGACTGTGTGTTGGAGTCACGCTGGCCCAAATCGTGCCTACGGTTACACAAGTTCGGGTGTCCTGATAGCTACGACGAGGCCCGCCACCATTATCGCCGGCCCCGGCAACCCCATGATGTCGACCTCAGTGACCTCCTTAAGCGACTGGCCGCGCGCGAATCGGAAGGTCACGAAGACATCGCCTGGATTAGCTGAACAGGGCGGTTCGCGACGCGTTACTCGCCGCAAGCACGGAATCTGGCTTCCCAGACGAGGGTGTAGTTGCGCTCCGAGGCCGGCGGTCTCCAGCAGGGATCGGGCGAGATGGTTGGTCAGTTGCGCAACCCGAGGGCGCTGCCGCGCTGCTGTGGTGGCCGATGCCGGACGCCGTGACCGGCATCGATAGCGCCGGCGTCTCCCGGCTAGGCTGCCGCGGTGAGCACCGCCGACATGGACCCCGACATCGACGTGGTCTTCATCCGATCGCTGCCGAAGGCCGAGCTCCACGTACATCTCGAGGGCACCCTAGAGCCCGCCACCGCGTTGGCCTGTGCGCGTCGCAACGGGGTGAACCTGCCGTGGGCAAGCGAAGAGCAGCTGCGGGCGGCCTACGACTTCGCTGACCTGCCGGCCTTCCTCGAGGTGCTATTCCGGGTGGCGGGCACGCTGCGGCAGCGGCAGGACTTCTTTGACCTCGCCATGGACTACCTGCGCCATGCCCATGCCGACGGCGTCACCCGGGCAGAGGTCTTCGTGGGGTCGCAGACCTTCCTCGACGCCGGCGTGCCGATCGGCGTCGTCCTCGACGGCGTGCTCGCCGCCTTCCGCGAGGCCGGCGAGGAATGGGGCATCGATGCCCGGCTGATCTGCACTGCCCAGCGCCACCGAGCGGAGTCCACCGCCCTAGAACTGCTCGACCTGATCGAGCCGTGGCGCGGGCACGTCATCGGCATCGGGATGGGCTCAGCCGAGCGAGGCAACCCACCTTCGAAGTTCGCCCGCTTCTTCGCTGAGGCGCAGCGCCGCGGCTACCGGACCACGATCCACGCCGGCGAGGACGGCCCCGCCTCCTACGTGCTGGAAGCGTTGGAGCTCGGCGTCGAGCGCATCGACCACGGTGTCGCGGTGGCCGACGACCCGGCGCTCATACGCCGGGTGGCCGATCTCGGCGTGCCGCTGACCATGTGCCCGCTGTCCAACGTGGCGCTCAAGGTCGTGCCCGCGCTCGGCGCCCACCCGCTCAAGCGCCTGCTCGACGCCGGTGTGATGGTCACCCTCAACTCCGACGACCCGCCGTTCTTCGGTGGCTACGTCGCCGACAACTACCTGGCCAGCGCCGCCGCCCTGGACCTGACCCGAGCGGAGCTGACCAGGCTGGCCGAGAACTCACTGACCTCCTGCTGGACCCCGTCCTGACCGGATGACTTCTCAGGCCGCCGGTGGCTGCCGACAGACGGCCGACATCCCGTCACCCTGAAGAAGCGAGCCGCGACGTACCGGCCTAACTTCGACCGACCCGGCACCAGCAACGGACCCACCGAGGCCCTCAACGGCCGCCTCGAACACCTCCGCGGCAGCGCATTCGGTTTGCGCAACCTCACCAACTACATCGCCAGTGCCCTGCCGGAGACCGGCGGTACACCGTTGATTGGGATGAGCCCGGAATCTATGCCCGGTGGCGGGTGCGGCTAGGGAAACCGCGCAGGCGGCCTGGCTGCTCATCGCCGCCGGGACCTCGTGTTCGCTGTGGGTCTGGACGATGCCCTCATCGATGCCCACCCGCCCACCCTGTCATCGCGCACGGCGGCGACACTGGCTAGTGCACATGATGCCGCTGCCAGCCGATGCCGGGCACACCACGCGGCTTACCAACAGCGCCAGCGCGACGTCGAAAGAAGTGACAGCAGGATGCTGGGGACGGCGGGGCGGTTAAGAGGCTTTTCTGGGCTTGCGTCGCCTCGGCGACGCGGCAGGGGCGTTACTCGCCCCGATACGCACCGCGCGTACTCGGCCCCGTGAGGGCTTTGCCTGCATCACCTTGAATCCCCCACCGCCGGACCACTGGTACTGACCGGTGATGCCCGCAGCGTCGTCACCGTGGACGACCATCGATAAACGGGGGGCGAGGATGTTTTGGGCGGTGGCGATGGAGCGCTCCACAGCGATCCATCGCCGACCCATCTTATGAGCAGCGGTGGCCGTCGTTCCTGACCCCGCGAACAGGTCGACGACGAGTTCGCCTGGGTCGGTACTGATGTGGATAACTCGCTCGAGGAGCTCTTCTGGTTTGGGTGTCGCGAACACATTCCCGGCACCGGGGAACAGCGTCTGTAGGTGTCGTTTGGCGTCGTCATTAGTGCCGGTTTCGGCGGCGCCCCAGACGGAGAACGGTACGAGGCCTCGGATCTGGTGCGCGAAGAGCTTCAGGCGCGGGTTTCCAGCGCCGCCACGCGAGAACCAAATCCGATCCTCCTCGAGGAGTTGAAGATAGGTAGGTTCGGTCGCATACCAGCTACGGCCGCGTGGTGGCCGTAGCACGCGGCCGGCTGGGTTAATGATTTCGTACTGTTGGTTCGCACGATAGCCGGGAGCGGTAAATGGCGCGTCGGCCCAGGGACCGCGTGGGTCTTGGTCCCGGTTGGATAACTGGGAGGCATCTTTGGTGAGGAGATTGCGCCGCTTTTTCCATGCGCGGGGACCCGCTGGCGCATACACCATCAGGTGGTCGTGGTTGGTTGAGAATGCAGCGCGGGATTCCCTGGTGGTTCGCTTCTGCCACACAATGCTCGTGACGAACGCGTCGGTGCCAAACACCTCGTCCATCACACATCTGGCGCGGTGGTTCTCACTATCGTCAAGGTGGACCCAGATGCTGGCGTCCGCGGCGAGGAATGGTTTGAGCGCTTCGAGCCGGTCGCGCAGCAGCGATAACCACATGGCACTGTCGAGTGCATCGGCGTAGTCACCGAAGGTGTGCCCCGTGTTGAACGGTGGGTCGATGTAAACCAGCCGAACCGTGTCAGGCGCGATGGCGCCTGCGGCCGCCATGGCGTTGAGCGCATCGAGGCCGTCGCCGCACACCACCATGTTCGGTTGCGGCGAGGGTTCTCCGAGGACCGCGATTTCGGTGAGCGGTTTGGAATCGACAGGCTTGTCGGTCCATGTGTAGGCCCGTTCGCCATGAGCGATGAGCGTCTTGTCCTTGTTGGGCCAGTTGAGGATGACCCCGGTGTCTGTCATGCTCGTCCCTGAGCCGGCCCGGTATGGCTCGACCGGGTGAATGAACCCAAAATACGTATGACAAACATATGTTAGATGCTAGGTGATGGCTATGACTCAGCGGCACCGACACACCGTTTCACCTGGGGAAAAGCTGTGTGACAGCCGCGACAAGCAGCCGGGTCTGCGGTGGCCGATCGCGGTGGACAACATGCTTGACCGTCTTGTCGAGGTCGCCAATGACGCCGGGCTGAACACGAATCGTCGAGAGCTCATGGCTGCGATTGTGACGGGTCACTCCGACAACCCCTCAACGCTGGCCCGCTTGCTCAAGCACTACCGGACCGTGACCCTCCGTAAGGCGACCGGGCAAGAGGACGTCGCCGAAATCAGGCTGGTCGAGCACGGACCGGGGCCACGGCGCCGCCGCAGTCAGTGACTGACTACACCTTGTAGCGTCCCAATGTGGGCGGGTCCGCCTCGCCTGGCGACTTCATCCAGCAGGGCGGCGATCTGTCCGGCACGGTCGATGTCTCCGCCCGGACGGGAGTAGGTGAACATTGATAGCCCGATTGTGGCGAGGTGCCTGGGGGCTCCCATGAACCCACGGACGTCATAAATCCGTGGCGGCTCGTCGCCCGGGTAAACCAGCACTGCCAGCGAGGTCCCCAACGCCGCGGCAGTCGTCAACGCTTGAAACATGTGCGCGCGCTCTGGCAGCGATGTGCTGGCCGTGTACTTGGCCTCAAAGGAGATCGCGGGGAGAAAGTTGCGCATCAGTAGCCCATCGGGCTCAACTGACCGGTCGTGCACCGCGCTTGCTGGGTCGGCAGGATTTTGGTGTGTCAGAACGGGATGCTTTTGTTTTGGCGCGAACTCGTACCCGCCGTTGTTGACATGCGCGAAGGCCCGCAGCGTGCGTTCCAAAAGCGTCTCCAGCAGGGGCCACGGTTCCACGGCGACTTCGAGACCGGTGACGGTCCCGGGTGAGGAAACTGATCTCGGCGGTCAGGTCGCGGTTGGTCGACGAGGTCCGCGCAGTACTCGAGGTGGTTTTGGTGGTCATGACACCAGCCCGCCTTCGCCCAGGTCGATCCCCAACGCGGTGTCGTAGTCGGTCAACGACCGTTGCTCGACTGCCGTGTGGTTATCGGACTCGCGCACCGGGCGCAGGGCGCCGATGCGGTGGCGGCGCAACATATCGGCTGCGTCGCGGTGCTCGGGGTCGGTGATCGTCTGATGCCTAGCCCACACCCGCTCGTGGTCAGCGACCACCTTGCCCCCGCAGAACACCCGGACACGATCGAGGTCGGCGACGACCTCGATGCGCCGCCCGATCACGCCTGGATGCACCGAGTAATCGTTGGAGTCCAACCGGATGTAGTGATCGCGCGCCAGCCGGGTGCCTGAGCGCCATCCGGTGGCCGGTGCCACCGGCGGCAGCGTGAGCATGGCTTGGCGATCGGCGCCGATGCGGTCGGTCGGAGCGCACCCCAATACCCGGCGGGTCCGGTTGTTGACCAGCGCCAGCCATTGCTGCAGTTGGTGGTTGAAATCCCCCGGCCCGCTAAAAGACCGGCCGGGCAGAAATGACCGCTCCAAATAGTCGTGGGCTCGCTCGATGATGCCCTTGTGCTCGGGCTCTCGAGGTTTGAGCACCACCACCTTGGCGCCCAACACCCCGCGGAATGCCTGGCAATCCCCGGTGAGTTCGATCCGCCCGGATCGCCACCGCCCAATCGCCCCTTCGCCGTCCCAGACCAGGGTGCGCGGGACCGCGCCCAGCCCGCTGATCAGTTGCCACCAGCCGGCGAACAGATCCTCAGCGCCCCGGCTGGGGATCAGCAGCGCTGAAAGCCACCGCGAATAACCGCACACCATCGTCAGCACCGGCAACTGCATCGGCGAGCGCCTCTGGCCGTATCCGACCGGGATCGTGACCGGCGGGAACCACAGGTCACACTGCGCGATATCGCCAACCTCATACGTCGTGCGGCTGGCCGGGTCCGGCGGCAAATACGCCGGCCGCAACTCACGCACGCGTTCTTTGAACACCGTCATCCCGCGCGTCCAGCCGACCCGCTCGGCGATCACCGTGGCCGGCATCGTCGGCACTGCCTTGAGCTGCTCACGGATCGCGTCCTCGAACGCATCCACCGCCGACCCCATCGGCTTACGCACATACTTCGGCGGCGCCTCCGACGCCAGCGCTGAACGCACCGTGTTCTTCGAGATCTTCAACGTCCGCGCGATCGTCTTGATCGGCAACCCCTCCGCTCGATGCAACCTGCGGATCTCAGCCCAGTCCTCCACTGACAACAACTCCCTTCTCCTCTCGGCTCAAAGCCGAGAGTCCGTCGAAGGGGGTCAAAATTCAGGCGTCGACACGGGGTCAGTTTTCATACGTCGCCGACACGAGTCAGGGTCCAACCACATGCCCAGCTTGCCGTAGTCAATCTGGGCTTCGCTTCCGGGTTCGACCCCACCTCGCGGCACGGTGACCTTTCCTTCGAGGCGTCTGTCGGTGAATGTTGTTGTTATGTAACGGCGTACCGTCGATTCCGACACTTCGACGTGGCGGTCGTCGCGCAACCGTTGGGCGATGGTGGCCACCGTCACCGGCACCGCCAGCTGATCGGCGATCCACTGGTGATGCACCGCGATCTGCGGCCAGGTCAACGCCCGCAGCGCCGGATCGACCAGTTCAGGGAACCAACGCGCGATCCGCGCCCGCCACAGGTCCTCGTCGAACGACCCGTTGGGGGCTGGTTGCAGCCCCTCGGCCAGCGCCGGGGCCAAATATTTGCGGATGGTCTTACGGTCGATGCCCAGTGCCTCATAAATCTGCACCTGCGATCGGCCCGCGTTCCAGTGTCGGAACATCTCCACGAAGTCGGTCACGTTCCACGATCTCCTTGCCACCTCAGGCCCCTTCCAGGCCCCCCGGTGGGCACCTGAACGGAGCGAACCTGAGCAGCACCCCAACCCCCGCCCGACACGCCCCAGGGTGGGGAATTACGTGACGGCAGGTGGGGAATTACGTGACGGACAACCCCTCAGACCTGGGGAATTACGTGACCGCTGACAACTAAACTCACACCCGCCACTCCCTGACCGGCCGACACCTCCTATCGGCTCGTCCAGAGTGGCAGGAGGACGTCCAGGACACCGCTAAAATCCGCTGGTCACGCCAATCGGCGGGGTCTTAGTCAGGTATTCGAGGACGTCCCCCACCGGCCGCGGCGCGCGAACGGGCAGACCGTTACCGATTGGCCAGATCACTCCTCCCGGCTTAGCCGGGAACAGTTCTTTAAGCTGAGATCCACTATGTCTGCGCGGCGGAGATCAGCGCGGCGGAGGATCGTCGATCAGGGCTGTGAGTCGCCGGCCGATGCCCAGAGCCCTGTCGGCTTGAACATGGGTCAGTTCGGAGGCGGCTGCGGCGCTGGTGACGAACGCGGCTTCGTCTGCGAACAGGTTTTGGAATCGGATGTATACGTCGCGGACTGCGGGGTCGATGACTTCCCCCGCAGGGCCAATCAGCGGGTTGGACGTATCGACGGCGACGGCTGCGACTGCGGCGAGTCGGGCGGCCATCTCGGCCAGTTCGTTTCGAGTTTCCTGGCTCGCGAGCGGTATGACGATCGGGATGGTCTCGCCGCTGGTCGTGGGCGCAGGTGTCGGTCGTTGTGGTTGGGTGTCGTCGATGGCGCGAAATGGGCCGGCGGTCAGCATGGCGTCGAGGAACGTTGGCAGGTCCGTGTGGGTCGCTCCGAATGGCACCACTGTGATGTGTTCGTCGGCGTGGTGCTCGCTCTCGGCGGTCTGGACTTCAGAGCTGCGCGCCAGTCGGTAGTGTGAGTATTCGCTGTTCGGGTAAGTGCGCAGCCAGTTGCGCAGAGCGGTGAAGTTGGGATCACGCATACCGGCGCCGAAGCCACAAAAGACGACGGTCTTACCCCAAACCAAAAATCGGAGGAACTCAGCGGCGTGTTGATCGCTGAGAACGTCAGCGTAGGAGGACGAACCGAACACCACGGAGGCGGGTTCCCTCCAGTGGCCGTGGATGTGAATGATCGCGTGATCATCACCACGAAAGACCCGCTGGATCGTGGTGTTATCGCGCCAGGCGACGGCGGGCCATCCCGTTGCCTCTGACGGTATGTCATCGTAGTTCGTTGTCGCGATGAGCGATCCACGCTCAGCGTAGAGCTTGATGACGTCGGTCAGGGTGGTGTCTTCGATGTGCAGGGCCCCAACAGTATCGCGCAGCCATCGGCGGTACTGCGGGTTGGTACGCCCGCCCAGGCCGCTGGTCGCTTTCTCCGCCGCGGCGATCAGGTCATCGTCATAGGGGCTGGTGACGTCGGCTTTGGCGCGGTCAGCCCACATTTGGTCTCGCTCGCCGAGTTCGACGCAGCGGTCGATGGCATCGTTTACCAACCCCTGCCACATGCTCAGGCGGTGACCATTCGTGGCGGCGGCGGAGACACCCGCACCGAGGATCAGCACCAGTTGCTTCTTAGACAGCGCGGTGCGGATCGCGTTGACGGCTGTGGCGACGCGGTTGTCGTTCATCGGTTACTCAGTGGCTTCAATGTCGGTTCCGGTTTCGGGTTCGATGGTGATGACATGTGGTTGCAGCGTGGGGAACTGGGCCCGGACAGACTGGTAGAGCTCGGTGCCGGGCGGGCACTCGAGTGTGACGAGCATCGTCCATTTCAGAGGAGGGGTTCCCCTGGTCAGCACCGCCCTCTGCCGTGAGAGGTGCTGCAGTTCGATGCGTGGCCCCACCATCGCAGTGGTGAGCTTGTGGTTGATGACTTGCACCGACTCCCACTTGCCACTGGCACGGCGATTGGCTTCCGTCTTGCTTTGAACGGTCCAGCTTTTCGTATCCGGCTGCGCGGATCGCTTCCACCCGACCGCCTCCAGTTCGGCGACCTTGTGCATATCGCGGGTCAGGCTCAGCGACTTTCTCTCTTTGTCGTCAATGGGAGAGGTAAACGTATACACGGTCGTGTCGGGGCGCAACGTGATGTTCAGGCCGGCACCGACATAGTCGCCGGCGTCGCTGGGGTTCACTTCCGATGTGGACACCACGGTGATCCGCAGATTGACCGGGGCCGCCATCCCGTCGGGCATGGGGATGGCCATGACGTCCACCTCGCCTCGGGTGGTTTGCCCTTCGTACAGCACGTGCACGACATGGGCGGCCGTGTAGTCGATTTCCGGGTAATCCGACGGCAAGTGGCCGTACCCGACATGGTCGGGATCCTGTCCTCGGGCCCGGTCAGCGAAATGAATGGCACAACAACGCAGCACCGTGGGCGTGCGGTATTCGAGACCAAGACGTGTCGCAGCGTTGGCTAATCCGTGCACGACCAGCGGCGCTGCGCAACTAGTTCCCTGGAAAAGCAGTGGGGTTGCGTCGTTGTCGACTGCGATGAAGGGCTCGGACTCGGCGCCGCCGAAAGCCACACCGGTAGGCAGGATTTGGGCGGAGGTGCGACCTGGGCCAGTGGGACTGTACGAGGCGCGGGTCGTCCCGGTCGGATTGTCAGTGGCGCCGACAGCGATGCCGTTGACGGTGTCCGCGGGGACAAGAACCCGGTTCATCCGCGTGGTGGCGTCGAGTTCGCCGTTGTTGCCGGCGGCGACGACGAACAGGACATCTTCTTCGAACGAGAGCTGGTCTATGGTGGAAGTCCAACGGTCGACGTGGTCGTCCGTCACGATTAGGTCAGGGCCGATACAGACCAGAACGATGTCGAAGTCGTTGCTGCGGATTACTTTTTCCATGGTGTCGAGTAACCAGTACATCTGAAGGTCGTGTTCGCGGCCCTCTTGCGGGATCGCGGCGTAGTGGGTGATGTCCAGGTTGGCCGGCGGTGGCAGCACCTGGCCCGTCAGATGCCCGTAGAGCATGGCGCTGGTCACCAGTGCGCCGTGGGCACGACTATTCCCGTGTGCGACGGGGCTACCAATTTCACATCCGACGACCCGGCCCTGCCACACGTCGCGGTCGGCATCGACGCCCCCGTCGAAGACCGCGACTTTCAACGGTGGAACACCGCTACGCGGTGGGCGACCAGACAAAGTGAATGTGAGCGGCAATTGGCCCGACGGGATCGGGGCCGGTATTTGCCGCAGCCGCGGCATCGGCTGGCAAATCCGGACCGAGTTGTGTTGGAGCACTTCTGCCAAACCGCCCCCATCGATTCTGGCGGGTACGAAGGTCGCCGTGTCGTTGCGCCGTATCCACTCATTCTCGATCGTCCCTCCTGACGAGGAAACCACAGCGGTGACGCTGTCGATGGTGGCCGCGCCGGCCGCCGCGGGTGCACCGTCGACGTCGGGTTGGCCGTGCAAGACAATTTCGACCAGACTGCCGTCCGCACCTGGGGACTCGAACGGTTCGCGCGGCGCAGCATGGGCGAGCGCGATCGTGTCGAGCGCCTGGATTCCATCCTGGATCTCCTGGATGGCGTGGGGAGCACCTTGCGCGATCTGCTGCAAGGTCGCCAGACCGTCCTTGGGGACAGCGACGTACACCGTGCGAGCATTGTCCTGGACCGCCGAGCCAACGTGAACAAATCCGCAGTCACGGAAGAGACGTTGGGGGTACACCGACGCGGCCAGCGCGTAGTCGTGGAGCACGACCTCCAAAATGGGATGCTCACCGATGTACCGATCAGGTGTTGAGGCCAGAGCTTCTGCAGCAGTGACTGTTTGGGCGAGAACGCGGGCCGCGGCATCCTCAATAGATACCCGCCACGTCTTTTGCCGGCGAGCTGACGATGTCACGTCGACGGCAAGCTTGAGGGTCTCTCCCCGCACGAGCAGTGGGCGCCCGGCCGCCGGTTCAATCCGTGGATTGTCGAAGGCACCGTCCACCCCGGAGCTCATTGACCCAGCCTAGGGTGCAGCGCTAGGTTCACCGCCGGTTTTTGATCTTGTTTTGCACGGTGGTGTGGCTGACGCCGACGACCGAGGCGATCTTGCGTTGCGAGTAGCCTCGGCCGGCGAGTGCCTCGATGACGCCGGGCTGGTCTGCGCAATCGAGACCGTTCTGGCTGAACAGTTCAAGGACGTCGTCGAACTTGGGTGCCCGGTTTTGCATCCCCGCTGCCCGCCGGATCCGCAGCGCGTATGTCGCGATATCCGAACCGGACCAATCGTTGGACATCGAGGCCAGAATCGCCGCGTCCGCATCCGACAGAGATGGCACGAGGCTCTGCCAGATTTGTTCACGTGCGGCCCTGCCGGGTTTGGGCAGGCGCACTGTGACCTCGAATCGCCGGTGCACCGCCGCATCCAGAAGCTGCGGGTGATTGGTGGCGCCGATCAGCAAGTGGTTTTCGGGCCAGCTTTCCAACGCGAGCAACAAAACGTTGACCAGACGCCGGACCTCACCGATATCGGAGCTACTCGATCGCGCGCTTCCGACCGCGTCGAACTCGTCGATGAACAGTACAGCATCGGTGTCAGCGGCTGTTTCCAATGCAGCAACAAGGTTTTGGCTGCTTCGACCGAGTTGTTTGTTCATTACCGCGGCCAAGTCCAGCCGAAGCAGTGGACGGCCCAGCTGCGCGGCGATCCAGCGGGCGGTCATGGTCTTACCGGTTCCCGGATCACCGGTCAGCAACAGCGTGCGCGTGGCAGGGATACCGAGAGTTTTCAGGGATTCGCTGCGGTACTCCTCGATGACGGCGGTCAGCAACCGGTGGACCGGTGGATCCAGCACGGGATCCACCGGATCGACACTGTCCCAGGTCAGACTGTCCGGCAGTTCCAGGTCCGGTTCAGTTTGCGGCAGTATGAACCGCTGACCCGGCACGCGGCGCGGACCTGACCACTGCGACAGGCTACCGTCGTCTCGCACTGCCGCCGGTTCGGCTGGCGCGGTAATCGTCGATACCACGGCAAGCAAACTTTCCAGCAGGGCGGGGTTGGTGGTCAGCGCCGTGGGTGGGCGGCGCAAAACCCGGCCGAGCATCTGTTGCATCCGCGCCGGGTGTCCATGCAGGCCAGCGGTGACGGCATCAACGAATTCCGCGGACTGGGGGTCCAGTTCTGCGCGGAAAGCTCTGATGCCGCCTACCTGTGCAGTTGCCACAGACCCATCCTGACATGTGTCGATATCGATCGTGAACCCGGCAAGTCTCGGTGAAGTATCAGCCGATCTTGCCACCGTGGTGGGATCGCTGTTGGGTAAATGATGGACCTAAGGTCCGACAAGTCCTGGTTTACCGTGCTGGGTGCCCCGCAAGAACCCCTGATCGCGCTGGGTGCCATCACCACCGCACCGCTTGCCGCTGCATGGCAGGGCCGCTTGCGCGTCACCATATAGCCCCCAGCTACGGATAAATGGGCCTATCCTGCTACAGCATATAATCTACAGGTCGTGATGGGGCTGCAACCCCGTGTCATGGGAGAGTCGGTTGGTGTGGTGAGCGACCCTGGTCGCAGACCTCAGGTCAATGCCAGGCTTGAGCAACGTGCTCATGACGTTGTGCGCGCCATCGCGTTTGTCGATGGCACTTCCGAAGCCGAAGTCGTCCGTCGGGCGGTCGCCGACCTTGTAGCGCGACGGGAGAATGAGGACGACATTAAGGACGTGCTGCAGATAGTGGCCAAGCGGCGTGGGCGCAACGGCGACGCACGATGACCGCTCGGCGATGAACCTGGCGGCGTTGGTTTGAGCTAGGTAGGCGGGCCGAGTTTCTCGACGGTTTGTGCGGTGTAGGTGGTTTTGGCGTTACCGCCGGGGGTGGTTTCGATTTTCATGATGGCCCCGATGCGAATGCGATCACCGACGGCAAGGCCGCGGGTTTGCTTGGGGTCGACGCGGCCGAGTTTGACGGTGACGGTGTCGCCGCCGTCTTGCTGGACCAGCCAGGAACTCACCGCGCTGACGGTGAGGTATTCACCGACGATGGACACCGACTGTTCGTCGAGGTTGGCATGTTCGACCACGTCGGCCATGTAGGCCGCCGCCGTGGCGGTGACCCGGACGCGTCGGGTAGTGCGGGAGGGTTGTTGCCAGTCGATATCGATGTCAAACCCGGCACGGTCCAGAGTCTTTGCCAGGTCCCGCACGGCCGAGGCGGTGCGCGGGCCCATAGCGCCGAGCTGGTGCACGAACGCTGATTCGTCGGGGCTGGGGCCGATATCGTTGCCGGCGGTAAACACATCGATGGCCGCGCCGACGGCGGTGTCGAGCATCTGGTCCTCGGATTCGAGTTCGGCGAACATTCCGGGGTCGCCGGTCTCATCGATCGCGGCCAGGGCCGGGGTGAAGGTCAAAATGATCGATCCGACGGCGGGCGCGGCTGTCAGCAGCAGGTCGGTGCGGCGCCGCACGTCGGCGTTGGGTTGTTTGCCCAGCGCTTTGTCGCCGATTTGTGCGGCACCGACCGCTGTTGCGACCCGCTGGAATCCGGTCATGACGCGGGCGACGTCGTTGACCTTGGCTGAGGAGCCGGTGACGCCGTCGCCGGTGATGCGGATGCTGCCGTGTGAGGCCAGGGTGCGCCCGAACGGGTCGGCATCGATCAACGCCTGGATGCCGATGCGGGACAGGTCGTCGGCGGTGGTCCAGTCCGGTATCTGTTCATCGATGTCGGGGGCATCCATGGCGGCCAGGATCGCCGCCTCCAGCCGATCGAGCTCGTCGTCAGGTGTAGTCATCGATGATCACCTCCACATAGCCGCGCCGCGGCCACGCATCCGCCCGCGCCGGCGCGGCCCCCGCCGAGCCGAGCGCCAAGCGCTGCAGCAGGTCGTCGACCTCGCCACGGCGCGTGCAGTACTGCGCATAGTAGTCATCGGTGTTGCGCGGGTCTGGTTGGCAATGCCAGCCCGCAAGCGCAGTATCGACCTTCATGCCAAGAAGGCGTCGAACATAACCCGGTCGCGAGAAGGCGCGCAACAACTTGGCGGCCGCGACGTCGAGGCGCGCTTTGTCCAGTTCCAAATCTTCGGCCCAGTACACGCAGTGCACCGCGGGCGGGTCGGTGTCCTGCGACAGGAACGGGCCGTGCACCCAGGCGGCGTTGAGGTGGACATGGCGCGCCAGCAGGTTGGTCGCCGCCTCCCAGTCCCGCCACAGTTCGGCTCGCGTGGGGCCCCGGCCGTCAACAAAGCGGGCCCGCAGTTGTTCTCGCGTCACCCGATACCGCCCGGGTGGCAACATTCCGTCGGGCCCGAGTTCCGGTATCACGACCAACGCCTTTCCCTCCCTCGGCCCGCATCCGACGGGATCCTCCCGCGTTTAGCCCACAGCGCACACCGACGGCGGCGCACCGTCAGCCGGTGGCCATTGCTCATCGCCGGCTAACGCGCCCGGATCGTCCTCAACGTCGCTGAACAGCGCGGCCGTGGCGTCATCGATCGCCGCGATCACCGCGCGCGCCGCCTCGGCCAGGGAGCCGTGTTCGGTACCCTCGGCGTGCAGTGCCGCCGCCAACTCATCGCGTGCGGTCAATAATGCACCGAAACTCGGGGCCGCCGGTGGTGCCTGTTCGATGACGAATGCCCGCAGCAACTCATCGAGGGCCCGGCGCTGACGGGTGCTCATCCGCTGCGCTTCGGCCGGCAACTTGTACTGCTCGGCGGCGGGAGGACGCACGCCCACGGCGGCGAACGCCACGGTTTCGGGAACTTCGGCCAGATACGCGATGGCCCGGATCGAGGCGTCCGTGGGCCGGGATGCGTAGGTGCCTTGCCGCAGGCGGTTGAGTGTTGCATGGGAAATGTCGTGACCGGCGTGCTGGGCAAGCTCGGCCAGGCGTCGCCCCGACGCGCCGTCGTGGCGCTTCACCGCGGTTTCGATCAGATCCATCAACGATCGACTGGCTCTACTCATCGCCGTACGCCTTCATCTCGCTGGGGGTTACGCGCACGTCTCTTAGTGTTCTGCCACATGTAACGCGAGTCAAGAGCAACACGCCGTCCGCGGTTCACCGCAAACGCTTCCATGCTTTGTATTCTGCCACATGTGTCACGTTCCAAGCGTTGTCGCGTTAGATCCATTCGCCGGAGCGGGTGGCCACAGGGAGCGGCCCAACGCATGTTCGAGATTGGCCAGCGTCCCGATATCGCACAACACGGTGCCGGCCAGGATCCGGCCGATCGTCGTGTGGGCGATGCCGGTGGCCGCGGCCAGTGCGCGTTGACCGGTCCCGGTCTCTGCCATCGCCACCTGAAGCGCACGCGCCACCTGCTGGGCGGCCGACGCCGACGGCGGCGCGTCAGGAGTCAACTTCCCCTCGGGCCACCCCCCGGCGGCCAGATACACAACCGGCGGCTGATCGCCGTGACTGCGCGGCATCACCCGACGATATCGCCCGCAGGCCACCCCGGCACCCACGCCGAGCCGCACCCCTACCATTCTGGTGCATATACGCACCACTATGGAAGGTTCTGCCATGCCAACTCGCGACGTGCCGTGGGGCACCGGTGAACGCCGCGCAGCTTACGCTGCCGTTGCCGTGGGAGCCCGCCATGGCTGACGGCAGCCTGGTGACCGCCGTGGACACCGTGGTCGCGGCCTGGGCCGTCGACGGCGCGATGTCATCCCAGACCTTGGACAAGTTTGCTCTGCTCGCCCGGCGGTTCACCCGGTTCGCCGCCGCGCACGACGTCACCACCTTGGCGGGTGCCGATCACGAACTGGTCACCAAATTTGTTGCCGCTAAAGGCCGCTCCCGGCACGGCGTGGTAGCCCCCGCAGCGGTGGCGACCATGCACAACCGCCGCGCCGCGCTACGCGCCTTTTTCCGCACCGCCCGGCGCCTCGGGCTGACCCTGGATGACCCGACCACCGACATCACCGTCCCCGATCGCGAAGCCTCGGCCATGCGGCCCCTAGATGATGAAGAGGCCGCGCTGGTGCGGCTGTTCTCCGAGCACGCCACCCCCACCCGACATGCCGCCACCACCGCGCTACTGCTCGCCGGCGCGCACACCAGCGAACTCGGCTACATCCGCATCGGCGACATCGACACCGCCGCCCACACCGCGTGGGCGCACGGCTCAACCAAACACCGCGCCCGCCTCCTACCCCTGGACACGTGGGCCCGCCGAGTGATCTACCAACGAATCAGCCATCTGACCGAACAGGGCGCCACCACCGACACCATCATCTGCACCGGCTCAGACGGGTCCGATGCCCAGCGCCAGGCCCGCGTCTGCGTCACCGTCCGCGATGTCCTGACCCGCGCCGGACTGACCGGAACTACCGGGATCAAACCGTCCTCGCTGACCGCCCACGCCGCGCGACGGGCCTTCGAGGACACCGGCCGCATCGAAGCCGCCGCCCAACTCACCGGCTCGGGCTCACTGGACGGCACCGCCGCCCTCATCGGCTATCAGTGGAGCCAGGACAACTGATCTGACATGTCGTCGAAGCACCGTTCGTCGCAGCAGCGCCCCCGCGCCGACGACGCCTACGGTGCTCGCCGCGTCGACCAGCGTAAACGTGAAGCGCTGGACACACCGTTCGACGGCACGCTGCTCGAAATCGAGAAAGTCCGGGCCGTCGCCTCCTATTCGGCGTTGTACGCGATCAGCGACCTGATCCCGGATCGCGCACCCAACTCACCCGGGCGCCCAGCGCACTACCCCGCATGGGTAGCGGTCATCCACAAAGTCCTGCATGGCGCGTTCGGCAGCGCCAGCCACGCCAGCCGCATCATGGCCAACCCCGAGTACTGGCAGATCATCTGCCGCCAGGCCGCCACCCACGGAAAAACCGCCCGCACCACGCCGCCGCGACGGCATCACCACACCTACGCCCAGGACCGCCTCGACACCCACATCGACGCCCTGCACCAAGGGCTGATCGACACCGCCGCCACACTCGCCCGCGAACTCAACTGCCTCAACCCACACAACCCCGTCTCACGGACCGATCCAGCTCGCGGACAATTCATCGTCGGCGACGGCACCGTCGTCGCCGCACCCGAACGCAAATCCACCATCGAGAAGAAAGCAGCCAACGGCACATCCACCGTCAACGCCCACCTCGAAGTCCAAAACGGCGACGACACACCAGAATTCCGCTACGGCACTAAATTCGCCATCATGAGCACCCGCCCCGACAACACCCGCAACCTGCGCGTCGTCCTCGACACCATGCCCGTTCCACCCGGCAAAGGCTACAAGGGCGAAGCCGGTGTCGCCCTGGCCATCCTCGATCGCCTCACCGCCCGCCCAGAACTACGCATCGACGGAATCTGCTACGACGGCGCCTTCCGAGGCACCCACATCGACCACGCCATGAAAGCCGGCCTGACCGTCCTGGCCCCGCCGCACGCCGGCACCGCCAAACCCACGCCACTGACCACCATCGACTGCCCCTGCGGCGACACCCACGCGCTATGGACCAACGAGGGACGCCTCCACGAACGCACCATCCTCGACACCGGCGAAACCCACCTCCAGCCCTTACCGGTCGCCAAGGTCTACTCACGCCGCAACCGCACAGGTACTTACCGCTGGTACCTCGACTTCGCCGCCACCTGCGGCACAGTGCACCACCAACGCATCGACACCACCGACGACGACACAGCCAGGGGCTACAACCGCGCCGAACACCTCCGTCAGTACACAAAAACCGAAGAAGGCGACAGCGTCTACGACCGCTGCTACGGCTGGCGCGAAGACGCCGAATCGCTCAACAACACCCTCGACCGCACCCTCTACGGAGGACGCATGACCGCACACACCGCCACCCGACAACACAGCGTCATGATCGGTTTCGCCCTGGGCCGCAACGCAATCGCCGCCTACCTCCACCAACGACAACACCAACCCGCCGCGGCCTGAACACCCCCCAAGGGACCCGTCTGCCCTCCGCCCAACCTCATGCGCCTCACATAGCACGGCAAGCGCACAGATATCACCAGCACCGCCCCAGAAACCTGTCGACATGCCCGTTCGGCCGCACGCCGCCCACGGCCGGCCATCCACTAGAGTTTTCAACACCTATTCACACAGGTCCCCTCGACCAGTGCGTGACCGCCAACGATTCCGGTGGCGGCTCCAACGTCGCCGCCAAGATCGCCGCATCATCGACCGTCTTGGGCCGGCCACTGCGCGGCTCGTCGGCAAGTCCGTCAACCCCGAATGCGGCGAACCGGTCCCGCCACTTAATCACCGTCGGCCGCGAGACCCCCACTTGCCGCGCCGCGCCCGAGGTGCCAGCGCCGTCGGCAACAGCCAACACGATCCGTGCCCGCTCGGCATGACCGGCAGACACCGTCGAGGACCGAGTCCACGACTCCAACGTCACACGATCTTCAGGACTGATCACCAGTACGGATGACGGCATACACCATCATCCCACACTGTAAACTAATTAATGACGCACGACACTAGCTACCTCCCCATTCACAGGATTTCAGGTCTTGCGTTATCTACAGCTGATGCAGTGGTGGCTATGACGCCTATTCGCTTGTCGCGGTCAAGTTATCTATCGGTATTCGCCGAAAGCTCTGTCTCGCAAGCGGCCCGCCGGTCGCTTCGCCGAGGGGCGTGTTCGTGAGCGGGGGCGGAATCGGGTGCGCGACCCGCGGCGGCTGTGGAGACCCTTCGACGCGCAAACAGGTAGTCCACTACGCGTGTGCGCAAGTAAGGGGACCAGTGATGCTTGTCGTCAGTCCATTGGTTCTGTGACACTTAGAAAGGTTATGCGATGGGCACGTGGGTGTTTCAGGGTGACGACGCGCCGTCGAATCCTCCTCCAGCAGAGGATTATGTGCCTGGGCCGATGCCGAAGGTGAATCCGACTAAAGCGCCAAACGGAAATGACAGCGGGGCGCTGTGGTGGGACCACGACGACCCGGGCGGCGCTGGCGCCGACGGAATCGGCGGCGCCGTTGGAGCGCCAGGTCTCCAGGGGCTCAATGGTGGTGACACACCCCAGGGCTACAAGCTGATCCTGCCCCCAGGTACCGACACCACGCTGACGCTGGTGATGGCGGGAGGCAATGGACAGCCGGGCGGTACCGGCGGGAAGGGCGGCGCCGGCGGGGAAGGCCAAGACGGCGGTGACGGCGACGACGAGCAGCCTCCCGGGAATGGGGGACGTGGCGGCGCCGGCGGCCCGGGCGGGCCGGGAGGTCCAGGCGGAGATGGCGGAAACAGCTACGACGTGCAGGTGATCATCTCACCGGATGTGAAGTTCACCTCGATCACCCAGCAAACTCATCAAGGGCTCGGTGGCCGCTCGGGTGATGGCGGGGATGGCGGTGATCCCGGGCCGGGTGGTTTCGGCGGCAACAGCGGCCCGCAGGCACCAGGCGGATTTCCCGGACCGAAGGGCCCGCAGGGACCACGGGGTCACGACGGGTTTATCGGCCAATTTCACTTGATCTGATTGGAGAGGTTTGATGAGAACAGCAAAAAAGCAAGACATGCTTGTGGTCGGCGAGTGTGAGTGCCCGCCGCCGGCCCCACCGGCGCCGGGATGGATCTCGCTGGATTTGGGACACATTGCCGCCGAGTCGCTGGCAGGCGGTGTGATGACGTTCACCAATTTGGACACCGCCGCCCAGCAGCGAATCGACCTGGCCCACTTCGCCGATCCGTGCTTTTGGCTAATCCCTGGACGCTACCGGGTAGCGGTCAATCTCGTTGGACATGAACCGTTCCGCAGTGTGGTCCAGGTGGTGTCCGGGCAACAAGCTCAGGTACGTCCCGAGTTGGTGAAGGCGTCGGCGCCGGCCCCGACACTGCATGACATCCTGCACGAACTGCAAGTTGGCGAACTCGGCGTTGATCCCCGCGATCTCACCGTGCCCGCCGGGCAGACTGTGGTGCTGACCTCGGATCATCCGGTCTATAAGTCGGATTGGCAGCCCGTCACCCTCGCCAACGTCGATGACGCCAAACGGGTCATCGGAATCTCCAACGCCACGTGGGGCGTCGATACCGCCCGCTACGGCACGGCCGCGTACCCCTTCACCCCCGCGGCATCGGCGGAGCGGGCCGCCAAGGAATACATCTTCGGGAACTCGGAAACCGTCTCAGAGTGGAAAAACCACATCAACAACACCATCTTCAACGAAGCCTGGACCTTCGCTTTATTCACCTACGGAGTGGTGACCATCAACCGTGGCGGAGTACTGCGAATCAACGACAAATCCAGCTTCTTCATCTGCCAAAAACTGCGGATGCATGTCACGGCCAAACTCGACATCAGAGGCAAAGGGCCGGGCCTGATCTGGCCCGCGGCCTACGAATCATTTTGTGGCGATTAAAAGGTGCGCCGCGATCCATAGCAGCGTGTCGCCGCTGCGCGATGACTGCCAGCATCGCACACCTCGGTGAGCAGACCCGAGCTGGCACTACACGAGGCCGTCATGGGAGGCACCGCCGGCGGCCGCGCGGGAGCGCCGCGCCCCTGCATTGCTGCTCGACACGCTCGTCAATGCAGGAGAGTTACCGTGGAACACGGGGAATCGAACCCCGATCTGAGCCCCGCAAAGGCTCCGTTCCGTTCTACCGTTGAACTATGGCCCCGTCGTGGACATGACCGCGACAGCATCCGCGGGTCACAGCCCCTTCCCTCTCCTCAGATAAGGCGCGAATAAGCCCGCTTCCAGACCCGCGCCACGTCGGTGACACCATTACAGAAAGGTTGGGTGCGGGGCGCCGGCGGCGTCGTTAGCCGCCGGCGCTGTATCTTTCGAGTTCTCCGTGCAGGACCGCTATGGTGCGGTCGCGCTCGCGCAGCGCGGCTCGTAGTTCGGCGATTTGGGTGTCTTTGGCGACCAGCCGGTTGCGTAGCGCGGCGATGATGCTCGATTCGCCGCTGCCGGATGCCGGCGGGTCTTGGGCGGGGGTCGCCGTGACGGTTCGGTGGGTTTCGATCTTGGCCAGCAGGGCGGGCCGGCGGTGGATGCTTTTGCGGGTGACCCTGGCTCGGCGGGCCACACTGCTGATGCTGATCGGGGCCTTCTCACGGCGCAGCTCTTTGAGGGCCTTCAACGCCCGGGTGTCGACCGAATCTCGCCTTATCTGCGTGGCGGCCTCCAAGGCGGCCAGGGAGGCTCGTGTGACCGTCACGGTTGCTCCGGACGCGGGTCGGCTTTGCGTAGCGCCGAATCGTGGGCGCCGCGGGTGGCGATCGGCTCCAAGGGCAGCCGCCGGGCGGTGCCGGCGCCGGCGACCGCGGCGTTGTGGGCGGCTTCATCAGCCGCCAGCCGTTTGAGGATGGCTTGCAGGGAGTTCAACTCGCGCAGCCGTTCGCGGACCCAGACGTTATCGTCGGTGAGCTCACGACCGGTGCGTTGCCGATATTGCTGGCGCCGCAGTTCGATCAGCGCGCGAGTTTTGGTGTGCTGATCGCGCAGCTCGGCGGCGTGGGTGACGTCGGTGGCGAAATGCCCGCACGACAGGCAGGCATTGCCTTTGTCGCACGTCTTCAATGGCGGAAGCAGGCAAACTCCATTCGGCAGCACCCGGTCAGTTCGTGCTGACAGCTGAGTCATGTCGAGGATGTCAGCGGGGCTGATCGCGATCTCGACGCCGTGGGCGCCGATCTTTTTGTGCTTGAGGAACTCGGCCTCGGCAGTCGCGGCCAATGTAGCGGCATAGCGCATCGTCATCTCCGGGCTCTTGTGCCCGAGATAGCGCTGCACCACATGGATGGGTACCCCATCATTGAGCAACTCTGTTGCACGGGTATGCCTCAGGCGATGGGTCTGGGTGAACCGCAACGGGTTACCGGCGGCATCGGTCAGGCCGTGCAGTTTGTCCAGTTTGGCCAATGACAAGTTGTAGCTCGCATACGGCCGCGGCCGGCGGCCCGCCAGGTTTTGTTTGACTCCGATGAACAGATACTTCGGTGTCAGGTTGGGGTGGGCGGCGGCCAGCCAGCGTTGCTGTTCGGTGATCACGTTGACCACGGCTTGTTCAACCAGGATTGTCGGGGTGACACCGTCGACCTTGGTCTGCTGATAACGCAGCTTGGCGACGAACGCATCCGGGTCATCGGAATCGGTCGGACGTTCAGCGCCGGGGATGGGCTGCAGCGGCTGGTGGTCGAGCATCAGGATTTCTGAGGCCCGCCGCCCGGTCAGGGCTTGCAGCAGCCAGATCCGGGCGGCTTGGGGATCACCGAGGCCCTTGATGATGGAGGCGGTGCCGTCGGGATGGGTCAGGGCGACCAGGGTGCCGCGGTCGGCGGCGAGCACGTCGAGGTAGGTCAGCATCTGCTGCAGTTCGCCGGTGGAATACCAGCTCAGCTCGCGGACGCGGTTGGCGCGCCGCGTCCGAAACGCCGGCCCCCACAACCGGGTGTGCGCGTCGGTCAGTGCCAGCCAGCGCGGCTCCCCGGTGGCCGCGGCGGCTTCGGGGGCATGGTCCACCATGAAGGTGTAGAACACCTGGGTGTAGGACTGGGTGGCATCGATGGCGCTGGAGGTCAACGGCTTGTCCGGGCTGGCGGCCGCAGCCGGGGAGCGCAGATATTCACTGAACTCGGTGAAGATCAGCCGCAACCTCGCGGGGTCATCGGCCAGCGCCGGATCGGTGTAGCCGCGTTCGGTGGCGAACGCGCCGAAGTGTCGGGCCATGTCGCGGGCCCGCTCGACGGCGGAGGACCAGCGCAACAATTCCGCATCCAGGGCGGTGCGCAGCCAAAACCGCACGCCCTCACGCAGCCAGGCCGGGGTGATCGCGCCGATCTTCACCGACTGGTCGTGACCGGGTTCGTGTTCGCGTTGCGGGATGCGCGGATCAGCGCGCAGATCCCAGATGTCATGGGTCCACCAGGCGGTGTCGGTGGTGCGCACCGATAGGTACAGGTGCAGGTGCTCGATGAGGTGGGTGACGTTGCGCCGCGTGCCAGGCGAAGGCAGCCGGGCATTGCGCTTTTCGAACGCCAGCACCGCGTGGCGCACGATCGCCGCCGCGGCCAGGTCAGTGATGCTCGCTGGCGGGCTCCCATGCTGGGTGCGATACTCGGCTGCGGCCGCGACGAGGGCTTGGCTGGCCCACTTGAGCACCGCGGGTTCGATTTTGCGTAGGCCTTCGTGGTGACACAGCCACACCCACCATGCCAACTCCTGGGCGAAGCGCGGCGGCGCCCCGACCGGGCTGAAATCATGCTCGAGTGATCCGCGATGCTCACGCAGGTAGTAGCGGTTCTGCATGAACACCGCATTGGCTGGAGCGGTATCGATGCGGTACACCGGTCGCCGCCACCCCTCGGGGACGGTGGCCCACTGGGCATCCCAGCCCGGCAACACTGCCTGCGCTGGACATCCGGTGGGGTTGTCACGGCTGGGCATCGTGGAGTCCTTTCCAGCCGGCGACATAGTTTTTCCAGCTGGCCAGCGACCGCATTTCAGCGTCTTGGGTGACCCAGCCGTACGTGGACAAGGTGGTCTGCACATCGGCGTGGCCGAGCCGGCGCATCACCACGTGCTCGGGGACCCCGGCCAGCAGCAGCGCGGTGGCATGGGTGTGCCGAAGCCAGTGCGGCGTCCACCCTTCAGGCAGACTGGGCTGAGCCCGTTTGATGGCCCGCACTTTGTCGTACACGGTCTCGACCCGCATGGCGGCGAACCGGGTCCCGTGAACGAGGTTGACGAACACGAAGTGGCGGGCCAGATCCGGCACCTCGATATCAGCGGCCATCGCCACGAGCTGCCACACGTATTCGGAGTACAAGGCTTCCAGGTCGTCGCCGACATAGACGCGTCGTGACCCGGTTTTGACCCGGACCCCGTGCGGGTGGTCCTGGCGGTCGACGACCTCGATGAACGGGGTGGCACCGGCACCGATATGGAAGTCATGGTGGCGCAATGACAGTGCCTCCCCGAGCCGCATGCCGGTCTCGGCCAGCACGGCGAACAGCAGCCGGTTGCGCACCGCGGCAGCCCCGCCCGACCAGTTGCCCTCGGCGTTCTGCGTCGAGCAGGCATCCAAGATGGTGTTGACCTGTGGTGGGGTCAACACCGGGGTCGTGGCGCGGTTGCCGGCGCGCATCCGATAGATCGGGTGATCGCCGTGGCGCTGCGGCCCGACGCCATCGAGGAAGCCGACGTAGCGGCGATAGCGCCGCCAGCTACCACGGGAGGTGAACAACCTGCGGTACGGCGTATCAAGATGGTGGGCGTCGGCGTGGTAGCGGTACATCGACAACACCGCTGCGGCCCGCGGTTGCAGCGAGGAGGCTGCCAGCCGCTGCTGCGGCGGCCCGATCCGGGCTGCGCCGGGCAGATCCCCGGTCCGCAAAAACTGCAGGAACTGCCCAAACACTGTGGTGGGGAAGTCGTCCCAGGGATGGCCGGTGTGATCGAGCACCGAAAACCAGTCGGCGATGCCCGCGGCGTAAGCGCGCACCGTGTGCGGGGAAGCTCCGCCCTCACGTAAGAACCGCAGATACTCCGCAGCCGGCCCGATCGGCAGCCCATCATCGCCGACCACGGTGTAGGTGTCGGGTTCTGCGTCAAAGCTGACTCGCTGCGCCCGCGCCACCACTGCCCCCTCGTGGTTACCCGCGCCTGGGCCCGTGCTGGGACAACACGATCACATTGTCGCTGACGCGGCCGCGGCCACCGGCCATCACCGGGACCGGCTCATCATCGCGATCCCCGGCGCCGGTACCGTTGCGCTGCCCGGCCATGAAATCTTCCAGCACATCCTGAGGCCACATCAGGTCGTAAGGGGCCAGCATCGCTGCGCTGCGGGCCGAAAACGCGATCTCCAGCCACCTACTGATCAACAACGGCCGCTCCACGTCACGGTCATTCCACCCCGGCTCCACCCGACCCCACGTGGTGTCGGTTTCGGTGTTGACCCGGGTATACAACTGACGGCGCAACGCCTCGAACCGGTCTTCGGTCAACAGCCCGGAAACATGCAAATGCCGCAACAGCGCTCCCAGCGAGATGCCCCACTTGGCCTTCACCGGCAACAACTCGGCCAGCGAAGGCGCACGCGAAACCTCCTGCGCCAACACCGCCGCCGGCGCCAGCAACTCCGAAGCGAACGCCGAGGCCTGCTCCTCACGTTCCTCGGTAACACTGCCCGAGGCGTGCAACGACAAATGTCCGAGCTCATGGGCCAGCGTCCACCGGGTCCGCTCCCAGGAATTCGACTGGCGCACCACAATCAACGGCCGAGTGTTGAACTCACCCACCCGCACCGAATACCCCAGATGCTTATCTAACTTGCCAGTCGAATCCTCATCACCAAGGACCCGACGCGACGAGGACGTCAGCAACCGGCGCACCACGATCACCACACCGGCCCGCTCGATCTCATGCGTCAAATATTCGATCGGCACATCGGCGTCAAACCCCAACGCCTGGCGCACCACCTCGGCCGCCTGGGCCACCGGGGTATGCGAAGCCTGAACCGGAAGCCGCACCGGCGGCAACTGCGCACGACTATCCAGAAAGTCGAGGAATTCCCCCGCCAGCGCAGCGAACTGGGCAAGATACTCCCGCTCGGTCACCGTGATCGAGCGCGGCGCCCGAAACAACAAATCCGACGGATGCACACGCGAGGACGGCGCGGTGATGAAAAACTTCGCCGGGAAACGCAACACCTCAACGAGCCGTTCGAAATCCTCGACCGGCACCGAAGTAGTAGTCGACTTCTCCAACCGGTTGAGCCGAGAATGCTTCCAGCCCAACGCCTCCATCACCGCGGTCACCGTCATCGACCGCATCACCCGGGCCTGATTGACTCGCAGCCCATAAACTTGCACCGTCGTCTTCATCGCAGCCCCGATTCAACAACGACCCCACGACATGACCCCCGCGACTCACCCGCACAGCTCAACCCGCCAACTAAGCCGGCTCGTCGGGATCGTGGGTGCCCGACCCCGCCACCGGCGGCTCCAAATCGCCGAAAGTGCTTGCCGGCCCGGCAGTCCGCTTCGGCAAGGCCAGCAGCGGAGACTCCGTCACCGGCGGCAACGGCGACGTCGCCAAGATCTGCACCCGGGAGGCACTGTCCGCGTCGATGACTGCTGCCAACTCGGCCTCCGCGAGACCACACCCATCCTCGGTGGGCCACCACAACGAAAAGATGTCCGGCTTGCCCGCCGCAGTCGTCTTCGGAGCCGGGAACAGCTCCGTATCGGAACCCTCGTCGAGAGGCATCTGCTTGTTCGGCTCGGTCGATGCCCGTACCAGCTCTTGCCCACCCCCGCCGGGCGTAGTGACGATACGCACCCGGTCGCCATGCAGCACCTTCGAGGGCCAGCGCCGCACCCGCAGACCCATTCCTCGGCCGTTCGACAGCTGCACCGAGAGCCCGCTGCCGCACCGCGACACCAACGTGTCCCACGGGTTGGGCCCCCGCAGCTCCCGCATCCGCAACACCATCAACCGGACATCCGTGCAAAACGCCTGCCCATGAATGTCCCGCGGAGCGTCGAACTCCGGCTTCCACTTCTCGCCCACCTTGGGAATCGCCCGCTCGATGTCGTAGCGCAGCGTCGCAAACGACGGCCGATGATCGGACACCACCCGATCCAACCAACCCTGTAGGTTCATGCGGCGAATTTCGCACGCCAAAGCAGCCCGGGCAAGCAACCCGCCCGGTGTGTCGTCGGCCCAATTTTCTAGGTATCCCCACAATCGTAGGCTACAGTAGTCCACGATAAACACCGCAGATAAACACGCATTTTTGCTGCGAAATTTTGCTTCAACTACTGATAAGATGACCAGGTGTTGGTGCACCTCGGGCGCGACCGGGCCGGGCGGCGTCGGCTTGCCGAGATCGCCGTGCTGCGCCGAACCGATGCCGGGCCGGTCCGGGCGGTGACCGTCTGGCGAGCCGATCACGGGACGGTCGACGAGACGCTGCATCGGCTGTTGCGCAACCGGGCACCGACGTGACCGGGCCGGTGGCCGCGGCGCTGGTATTGGCGGGGGCGCTGCTGGTGGCGCCATCGTCGGTGCGGCGGCGGGTCGGGGTGCCACGCCGCCGGTGGCCCGCCGGGTGGGTCGTCAGCTGCGCCGCGGCCGCCGCGGTGGCCGTGCTGCCGGCGGCGGTGCTGCTCGCCGCGGCGTTGGCGGGGGCGACCGCGACCGTGCGCTACCGCCGCCGGCGGCGCCTGCAGCGCAACCGCGACGAGAGCTCGGCGCTGGCATCCGCGTTGGAGGTGCTGGTTGGCGAGTTGGGCGTCGGTGCCCAGCCGGTGCGGGCCGTCGCGGTTGCGGCCGCCGAAACCGAGACCCCGGAGGTCGGGGCGGCGCTGCGCGGGGTGGCCGCCCGCGCCCGCCTGGGCGCCGACGTACCCGCCGGGCTGCGCGACACGGCCGCGTCGTCGACGCTCGCCGCCCACTGGGAGCGGCTGGCGATGTGTTGGCAGCTCGCCGAGCACCACGGCCTGGCGATGGTCACGCTGCTGCGCACCGCGCAGCGTGACCTCACTGAGCGGCAACGGTTTTCGACGGCCGTGACGGCCAGCCTGGCTGGTGCCCGCGCCACCGCGGCCATCCTGGCCGCCCTACCGGTGCTCGGTGTGCTGCTGGGCCAGCTGATCGGGGCAGCCCCGCTGCGGTTCTTGTTGGGCGGGCACACCGGCGGCGGGTTGCTGGTGGCGGGGGTGACGCTGACCTGTGCCGGATTGCTGTGGTCGGACCGGATCACCGACCGGGTGACGGGCGCCCGGGCATGAGCAGCACCGCGGCGGTGTTGTTGGCCCTGGCGTTATGGACCGGGCCAGCGTCGCCGCGGGCCCGGGCCGGCCGGTACACCGGCGCCCCGCGGCCGCAACGGCCGCACGCCGCGGCCGACCCGCTGGCACTGGCCTCCAGCCTGGACCTGCTGGCCGTCTGCCTGGCCGCCGGCATGGCGGTGTCGGCCGCCGCCGCCGCGACCGCGCCCGCCGCGCCGCCGCGGCTGGCACGGGTGCTGCAGCGCGCCGCCGCCCTGCTCGCGGTGGGTGCGGATCCGGGCGTCGCCTGGTCAACGCCGCCCGGGACCGCCGAGGCGGACGACCCGCACACCGAGGCGCTGCTTGGGCTGGCCCGGCGCTCGGCCCGCTCGGGCGCGGCGCTGGCCGACGGCGTGGCCGATCTGGCCGCCCAGTGCCGCCACGACGCGAGCCAGTCAGCGGTCGCGGCCGCCGAACGCGCCGGGGTGCTGATCGCCGGGCCGCTCGGGTTGTGCTTCCTGCCGGCGTTCGTCTGTGTGGGCATCGTGCCGACGGTGGCCGGGCTGGCCGGCCGCGTGCTGCAGGCGGGCCTGCTGTGACGGAAATCCACCGAGGAGGACACGATGAAGGGACTCAACACGTTTCGGGCGCTGCAGACCCGGCTGGCCTGGTTGGCCGTCGACGAGTCGGGGATGTCGACCGTCGAATATGCGATCGGCACCGTTGCGGCGGCCGCGTTCGGCGCGATCCTGTACACGGTGGTCACCGGCGATTCCATCGTGGCGGCGCTGACCCGCATCATCGGCCGCGCCCTGAACACCAAGGTGTAGTCGACGATGTCGGCACCAGCACCGTCGAGGGCGCGCTGGCCATCGCCGCATTGGTCGCGGTGCTGGCGCTGTGCGTGGCCGGCGTCACCGCGGTGGCCATGCAGGTCCGCTGTATCGACGCCGCCCGGGAAGCCGCCCGGCTGGCCGCCCGCGGCGATGACCGCGCCGCGGTCGCGGTGGCCCGGCAGATCGCGCCCGGCGGGGCGACGGTGGGGCTGCGACGCGACGGCGGGTTTGTCGTCGCGACAGTCACCGCTCGGTCGAACCTGCTGCCCGCCCTGGCCATCACGGGAAGCGGGGTGTCGGCCGTCGAACCCGGACGGTGACCGGGGTTCGGCCACTGTGCTGGCGGCGGCGATGGTGGCCGTGCTGGTGTGCCTCACCGGCGGCGGCGCCTACCTTGGTGCGGCGGTGCGGGCTCGGCATACGGCGCAGGCCACCGCCGATTTGGCCGCGCTGGCCGCGGCCGCCGCGTTGCCCGGCGGAGCCCAGGCGGCGTGCGCCCGCGCCACGGGGGTGGTGGACCGGATGGCCGCGCGACCCGCCGGGTGCGTGGTGCGGGGACTGGATGTCGTGGTCACCGTCGAGGTGCCGGTCGCGGGTGTCGGATCGGCGCGGGCCGCCGCGCGGGCCGGCCCCGCGTAGGGGCTACGACGACGCCGGCGTGTCGGCCTCGCGCAGCTGCGCCGCGGCGAGTTCGTCGGCGGTCGGCAGACGCAACGCGACCAGCCCGGCGAAGGTGTTGTCGTCGAGTTCGACGCGGTTGACGGTGACGTGCAACGGCACCCAGGACCCGTCATGGCCACGCAGCCGCAGCACCCGGGCGGTGGCCCCGACCGCGAATTCCGCCGTCATCGGCCGCATCAGATGCTCATCGTCGGGATGGATCCGTTGCGCGCTGGTCTCGGTGGCCCGCCAGTCGTAGAACGGGCACGGCTCGTCGAGCCATTTCAGCAGTGTCCATCGCTGCAGGTCGACCAGCGCCCGATGCACTCCGGGTTGCGCCAACCCGTTGAGGATGCGCTGCGCTAGCTGGTCGGGCGGCAGCGCGCCGCCGTCGAGTTCGCCGCGCCAGTTCATCCCGCGCGAGATCAGATGCTCACCGCCGCCGGGTCCCGGCTCCAGGGCATTGCGCGCCACGAAACCCACCCGGATGGTGTTGCCCTGCCAGTCGGTGACATCCCAGCTGCTGCACAGTGTTTGACCCGGTTGGGCGTTGATCGCCAAGGCCAGGATCTTGCTTTCGTTCGGGTTGAAGTCGCGGGTCGGCAAATCCTCGGCGAAGGCCCGGCCGTGGGTGACTTCGACCTCGGGGTTCTTGCCGCTGTTGGCCAGCGATTCGGTGGTGTCGGTGGCCACCCCGAGGGTCAGATCCCACTTCAGCGGACCCGGGATCGGCCGGTCGGGCGGCTCGGTGCTCGCGGGCCCGCTCCAGACATGGACCCCGTGCACCCGGCCGTCGGACATCCGCACCGGCTCGGTGCGGATTACCCGGTCGCTCTTGGCGGTGATGCTGGCCAGGCTTTGACCGGTCTGCACCGACTCGGCGATGGCGGTCTGGATGGCGGCCAGATGCGGGTTGCGACGCAGAAACACCGAGATCGGGACGAGGTTTTTCAACTGGCGCCCTTGGGCGACCACGGCGGGTTCGTTGCCCAGCGTTTCCACGAGCAGCCAGTCGTGGGCCATACCCGAGGATTTTACCGGCCCGACGCCGCGCGGTTGGCCCGGTCGGCGCCAGGCTTACCGCGGGATTGTTGACGCCCGTCCAGCCGGCGACCACCGTCCGGTGTTAGCTGACGAGTTGCGCCGACCCCGCTGGCCCGGTAGTTTTCGGTGCACCCGAGTTCCGGGATTGGGAACGGATCGCGTTGTCCGACCGTTCGTTGAGCTGTGTCGCGTGTTCGGCATGCCCGCTCTTCTGCACCAGTCAAGAAGGCGTTGCGGGCGGCCGAGGGCACTGGTCCGTGGGAGTCGACCGTTCGAGGGGTCGGTCGATTAACTCAGAGTTGGTAGAGGCGGTGTCGTCGGTGCACACCGGCGACGGGGTGTTCGATTTCGGTGCAACTACCGATGATCCGATGCGTGCATGCGGGGGGCTCAAGTCGTTTTGGGCCTGCTGTAGGCCGCTTTTAGCTTTTGCCCTGCGGTCAAAGGGTTACGCCTAGTGGCCGGGTAGCGAGTGGAATTGAGCGATACCGCGCAGGAGTGAGCGGTGCTGGTGTGGTGCGGTGGGCTTGTCGGTGGTGGCTGTCAGCATGTTGGATATGGCAGCGCGTACTGGTTCGGGGTTGCGGCGGATCGCGGATCCGATCGTGGCCGCGGCGCCGGTGGGAGTACGGATCCGCACCCGGATCCACGTCAGCGGGGCTGAGGCGGCGGCACTGAGCGCGATGGGGACTTTTCTGGGATCGGTGTATCGCAGCGAACTCGCCCACCGGATCGGTTTAGGGGTGTTGGATCACGGATCACCGGACTGACGTCGAGCCGATGGGCCGGCGCGATCACCCGCGCCGTCGAAGACCAATACCAGCTGGGCATGCGCGCTTTGACCGCCCATATCGCCGATCTGCGGCAAGCGATCACGATGCTCGAGGCCCGGTGTGCGCTGCACCCCGGCGAGGTCGCTGCCGCCGATGAGCACCGGGGTCGTCAGCGTCGGTGGCGGGGGTATCGCAGTGCGGCTGAGCGGTTTTCCAAAACCCGGCGGCTCGCTGCCCTGCGGAACCGGCTGGCCGCCGCGGAGGCGACACTCGCGGCCGGGCATCCGTCGATAGTGGTCGGCGGTAAACGGTTGTGGCGACACTGCCAGCATCTGGATGCGGCCGAGATGACGGTCGGCCAGTGGCGGGACTGCTGGGATGCCGCTCGCTTATTTGTCACCGCCGACGGTGAATCCGGTAAAACGGGCGGCAACGAGACCATCCGCGTCGACGAGACGGGCCAGCTGCGGATCAAGGTTCCTGCCGCCCTTGTCGACACACTCGGCACCCATGTGGTGATCGGCACGCCGGTGCGCTTTAGTTACCGCGGCCACGAATGGGCGACTCGGGTCGCGGCCCGCCGCGCGGTGCGCTACGACATCGGCTACGACCCACAACGGGGCCGCTGGTATCTGCACGCCTCTTGGAAAACCAGCCCCGAACTACCACCCCCGCTGGCCGAGCTACGCGCTGGACGGGTGTTGGCCGCCGATCTCAACGCCGACCATCTGGCATGCTGCGTGCTCGATGCCTGCGGGAGCCCGGTCGGGGAGCCGACCAGCATCGCCGTCGATACCGCCGGGATGGTCGCGTCGCGCCGTGACGGGCGGGTCCGCGCAGCTATCACCACGTTGCTCGACCGCGCCGAACACACCGGCTGCTCGGCGGTCGTGGTGGAAAACCTCAACTTCGCCGACGCCCGGGCCGCCGGTCGCGAAGCCCTGGGCCGCGGGCAGCGGGGCAAACGCCTGCGCCGGGCGGTAGCCGGCATCCCCACTCGACGTTTCCGTACCCGGCTCACGTCCATGGCGGCGCGGCGGGGGATCGCGGTCATCGGTGTCGATCCCGCTTATACCAGCCGCTGGGGCACCCAACACTGGCGCGCACCCCTGCAGCAGCAGACTTCCGATCCGGCCGCCGTCACCGCACATCACGGTGCGGCGGTCGCGATCGGTAGACGTGGCCTCGGCATGAGGATCAGGCGACGGCCGGCAGGACCCCGCACCCGACAGCGGACGAGCGCGGGCACTCCACCGACCAGGCCCGACCCCCAGCCGACCGCCACACCACGACGGTGCCGCAGTCCCGGCCCACCGCCACACCCACACCGAGGCGCGCCGGTCCACCGGACAACACCCACCGCCAGCGGCCAACACCGTTCGGGCCGCACAGGACACCCTCCTGACCAGTAACCAGGAACGGTCGGTCGTCTGGTGCGGCGAAATGTGTCAGCTGTGCTGCCTCAGTTCCCTGAGCACCAGCCGCAGCACCCGGATGGCGCCGGTCTTGTCCAGCGGCTCGTTGCCGTTGCCGCACTTGGGGGATTGCACACACGACGGGCAGCCGCGGGGGCATTCGCAGGATTCGATGGCCGCCGCCGTCGCCGCCAGCCAGGTAGTCGCCGAACGGAATCCGCGTTCGGCGAATCCCGCCCCGCCCGGATAGCCGTCGTAGACGAAGACGCTGGGCAACCCGCCTAGTGCGGCCGGACCGACGGCGGTGGACAGGCCGCCGATATCGCCGCGGTCGCAGCTGGCGACCAGCGGCAGCAACCCGATCGCCGCGTGTTCGGCGGCGTGCAACGCCCCCGGGATTCGGGGCAGCTCCACACCGCGCTCTGCCAGCGCGTCCGGAGTGACCGTGTACACGACCGCGGTGGTGGCCAGCGTGGACGCCGGCATGTCCAACTCGACGAAGTCCAGCACCTCCCCGTCGAGTCGGCGGCGCAGATACCCGACGACCTGATTGGTCACGCTCACCGGAACCAGGCCCAGGCCCACCGACCCGAACGTCGCGCGTTGCCCGTCGCCGGTCACGGTGATGTCGGTGAGTTCGCGCGCGAACGTGGCGTAGCCGGGATCCTCGCTGTGCACGAAGGCGACCCCGCCGGGCAAGTCCAGCGAGTCGACCAGGTACACCTCGCCCTGGTGCAGGTACACCGCGCCGGGATGCACGGCTGCCGGGGCCTGCCCGGCGCCCACGCCGCCCAGCAGTCGTCCGGTGTCGGCCTCCACGATGGCGATTTGGCCGCCGGTCGAGCCGCGGATGTCGACCCCGGGGTGCGGATCAACCTCGGGAGCCGGGAAGTATCTGCCGGACCGGCGGCGCAGCATCCCGTCGTCGACCAGCGCCGCGGCCACCTCGGTGGCGCCCAGCTGATCGACCTCGCCCTCGTCGAGCGGGAGTTCGGTCGCTGCGCACAGCAACTGCGGCCCCAGCACGTAGGGGTTGGCGGGGTCGATGACCACCTGCTCGATCGGTTTGTCCAGCAAGGCCTCCGGGTGGTGGACCAGGTAGGTGTCCAGCGGGTCGTCGCGGGCGACCAACACGATCAGCGCGCCCTGACCGCGTCGCCCCGACCGGCCGGCCTGTTGCCAAAACGAGGTGACCGTGCCGGGAAAGCCGGCCAGCACCACCGCGTCCAGTCCGGCGATGTCAACACCCAATTCCAGTGCGCTGGTGGTGGCCAAGCCGCGCAGCTCACCGTCGGCCAACGCCTGCTCGAGGGCGCGACGGTCCTCGGCGAGGTAACCGGCGCGGTACGACGCCACCTTGTCAGCCAGTTCGGGGGCGATGTCGTGCAACCGGGCCCGGGCGCCCAGCGCGGTCAATTCCGCACCGCGGCGGGACCGCACGAAGGTCAACGTGCGCGCACCTTCGGCGATCAGATCGGCCATCACCCGGGCGGCTTCGGCGCCGGCCGACCGCCGCACCGGGGCGCCGTTCTCGCCGCCGATGTCGGCGCGCAGCGCCGGTTCCCACATCGCCACCGTGCGGGTGCCCTGCGGGGACCCGTCCTCGGTGATCTCGGTGACCGGTGCACCGATCAGCGCCGCGGCGGTGGCACCCGGTGCCGCGGTGGTGGCGCTGGCGAAGATCACCGTGGGCGTCACCGCCGGCGCCGCGGCGTAACGTGCGCATAGCCGCAGTAGGCGACGTAGCACCATCGCCACGTTCGAACCGAAAATCCCGCGGTAGTAGTGGCATTCGTCGACGACCACGAACCGCAGGCCGCGCAGGAACACCGCCCAGCGGGCGTGGTTGCGCAACAGCGACAGGTGCAGCATGTCGGGGTTGGTGAACACCCATCGGGAGCGTTCCCGGGCGAAGCGGCGCACCTCGGCGGGGCTGTCGCCGTCGTAGGCGGTGGGCGCCACGTCGCGCAGCCGCGGAATCGCGGTGGTCAGTGCCGCCGCGGTGCGCAACTGGTCATGGCCCAGCGCCTTGGTGGGCGACAGGTAAAGCACCCGGGCGCGGGCATCGGTGGCCAGCGCGTTGAGGACCGGCAGTTGGTAGGCCAGGGATTTACCCGAGGCGGTGCCGGTGCTCACCACGACGTGCCGGCCGCGGTGAGCCAGCTCGGCGGCGTCGACTTGGTGTGACCACGGCAGGCCGATGCCGCGGTCGACGAACGCGGCAACCACGTCGGGTTCGGCCCACTGCGGCCAGCGCTGCGGCGTACCGCGCCGCGCCGGGAACTCCGCGACATGGCGCAGCGGACGCTCGGCCGAATCGGTGCCGGCGAGCGCGGCGGCCAGCAGCTCGGTGCCGAAATTCGCCATTACCGTTACTGTCCTTCACCGTCGTTTCCGGAGCCCGCGGACTGAATTGTTCACCAAGCCGTTACTCAGCTGATTACCAGAGACTGTCGCTGAAGCGCCGAACATGGTTGACTGATGACGGTCGTAGCTTCTGTGTTCGTGTCCACACTTTCGCAGGATCTTTTGTTGCGGCCGCAGTTCCTGTGAGGGCGTAGGTCGGTGCAGTCCGGCGACACCACAAAGGTAGGGCGGCCGGGACGGGCCCGGGGCACCGAAACACGGTGCACCGAACTACGGTGCACCGCACCGGGTACGAAGAGAAGGAAAGATCGACAAATGCCACAGGGAACTGTGAAGTGGTTCAACGCGGAGAAGGGCTTCGGTTTCATCGCTCCCGAGGATGGATCGGCCGACGTGTTTGTCCACTACACGGAGATCCAGGGATCCGGGTTCCGCACCCTTGAGGAAAACCAGAGGGTCGAGTTCGAGGTCGGCCAGAGCCCCAAGGGCCCGCAGGCCACGGGCGTTCGCTCCATCTGAGTAATCACCGCCGACGGCAAACCCCCCGCGCAGTCCCTCACGGGCCAGCCGGGGGGTTTCCTGTCATACGGGCCCGGTAAGCGGCTGAATCGTCGACGGACTGGCCTACTGTCGGTGACGTGAGCCAGCTGTCCTTCTTCTCGGCTGAGTCGGTGCCGCCCACCGTCGCCGACCTCACCGGGGTGTTGGCGGCCACCGGCCAGATCGTGGTGGTTGGTGACGGGGCCCGGCTGTCGGTGGTGGTCGAGCACCCGTGGCGTGCCGCGGCGCTGGCGGACATGATGCTGGAGGCGGGTCTGTCGCCCGAGATCGGCCACACCGACGAAGGCACCCCGCTGGTGCGCACGGCCGTCGATGCGCGGCTGCGCCCGCTGGCCGCCCAATGGACGCGGGGGGCGGTCAAGACCGTGCCTGGCCAGTGGCTCCCCGGGCCGCGGGAACTGCGGGCGTGGACGCTGGCGGCTGGTGCCCCCGAGGCCGACCGCTACCTGCTGGGCCTGGACCCGCACGCCCCGGACACCCATTCGCCGCTGGCGTCGGCGTTGATGCGTGTCGGTATCGCCCCTACCCTGATCGGTACCCGCGGTGCCCGACCGGCGCTGCGGATCAGCGGGCGACGTAGACTGTTGCGCCTGTTAGAGAACGTGGGGGAGCCACCTGACACTGCTGCGGCGAAGGCGTGCTGGCCGAGTGTTTAGCGGCCGCTTTCCGGACATCCGGATGGCGGTCGCACGGGGAGGCGGTTTGCGTCGGCCCGCCCAAGGTGCGAAATTGTCAGTTGTCCACAGGTGGAAGGCGCACGGTCGCTCGACCTGTCGGGGCGGAAAGAAGTGGAGCGTAAGCGCAAGGTGGCTGACCCCAAGACGGTGAGCGCCCGCGGCAGCGGCGGAAACGGAAGCGTGCGGCGACTCGTCATTGTCGAGTCGCCCACCAAGGCGCGCAAAATCGCTGGTTACCTGGGCTCGAACTACATCGTCGAGTCGTCGCGGGGACACATCCGCGACCTGCCCCGCAACGCCGCCGACGTGCCCGCGAAGTACAAGAGTGAGCCGTGGTCGCGGCTGGGGGTCAACGTCGACGCCGACTTCGAACCGCTCTACATCATCAGCCCGGATAAAAAGAGCACCGTCACCGAGCTCAAAGGCCTGCTCAAGGACGTTGACGAACTGTATCTGGCCACCGACGGTGACCGCGAAGGCGAAGCCATCGCCTGGCATCTGCTGGAGACCCTGAAGCCCAAGATCCCGGTCCGGCGGATGGTCTTCCATGAGATCACCGAACCGGCGATCCGCGCCGCCGCCGAACAGCCCCGCGACCTGGACCTCGACCTGGTCGACGCGCAGGAGACCCGCCGCATCCTGGACCGGCTGTACGGCTACGAGGTCAGCCCGGTGCTGTGGAAGAAGGTCGCGCCCAAGCTGTCGGCCGGCCGGGTGCAGTCGGTGGCGACCCGCATCATCGTGCAGCGCGAACGCGACCGGATGGCGTTCCGCAGCGCCAGCTACTGGGATGTGGTCGCCGAGCTGGACGCCAGTGTGTCCGACCCGAACGCGGCCCCACCCACCTTCACCGCCCGGCTGACCAGCGTCGACGGCATGCGGGTGGCCACCGGGCGGGATTTCGACTCGCTGGGTGCGCTGAAAAAACCCGACGAGGTGGTGGTGCTCGACGAGGCCGCCGCGGGCGGGCTGGCCGCCGGGCTGGCCGGCGCGCAGCTGTCGGTGGCGTCGGTGGAGGAAAAGCCCTACACCCGGCGTCCGTACGCGCCGTTTATGACCTCGACGCTGCAGCAGGAAGCCGGCCGCAAACTGCGGTTCTCCGCCGAGCGGACGATGAGCATCGCGCAGCGGCTCTACGAGAACGGCTACATCACCTACATGCGGACCGACTCGACGACGCTGTCGGCCTCGGCGATCGAGGCGGCCCGCACCCAGGCGCGGCAGCTCTACGGCGACGAGTACGTGTCCGGGTCACCGCGGCAGTACACCCGCAAGGTGAAAAATGCCCAGGAAGCCCACGAGGCCATCCGGCCCGCCGGTGAGACGTTCGCCACCCCCGACGCGCTGCGCCGCGAGCTCGACGGCGACGACTTCCGGCTCTACGAGCTGATCTGGCAGCGCACCGTGGCCTCGCAGATGGCCGACGCCCGCGGCACCACGCTGAGCCTGCGGATCGCCGGGGCCTCCGGTGACCAGCAGGTGGTGTTCGCCGCCAGCGGGCGCACCATCACCTTCCCCGGCTTCCTCAAGGCGTACGTGGAGACCGTGGACGAGCTGGCCGGCGGCGAGGCGGACGACGCCGAGCGGCGGCTGCCGCACCTGACCCAGGGCCAGCGAGTCGACGCCAGCGAGTTGACCCCGGACGGGCACGCCACCAACCCGCCGCCCCGCTACACCGAGGCGTCGCTGGTCAAGGCGCTCGAAGAGCTCGGCATCGGCCGGCCGTCGACGTACTCGTCGATCATCAAGACCATCCAGGACCGCGGTTATGTGCACAAGAAGGGCAGCGCCCTGGTGCCGTCGTGGGTGGCGTTCGCGGTCACCGGGCTGCTGGAGCAGCACTTCGGCCGGCTCGTCGACTACGGGTTCACCGCCGCGATGGAAGACGAGCTCGACGAGATCGCCGCCGGCCACGAGCACCGCACCAACTGGCTGAACAACTTCTACTTCGGCGGCGACCACGGGGTGGAGGATTCGATCGCGCGTTCCGGCGGCCTCAAGAAGCTGGTGGGCGTCAACCTGGAGGGTATCGACGCCCGGGAAGTCAACTCCATCAAGCTGTTCGACGACGCCGAAGGCCGTCCGGTGTATGTGCGGGTGGGCAAGAACGGGCCCTATTTGGAACGGATGGTCGCCGGCGACGACGGTGAACCCACCCCGCAGCGGGCCAACCTCAACGGCACCCTGACCCCCGACGAACTGACTCTCGACGTCGCCGAAAAGCGGTTCGCCACCCCCCAGGAGGGCCGGGTGTTGGGGGTGGACCCGCAGACCGGACACGAGATCGTCGCCAAAGACGGCCGGTACGGGCCGTATGTCAGCGAGATCCTGCCGGAGCCTCCCGAGGACGAACCCGGTCAGGGCGCCGCCAAGAAGGGCAAGAAACCCACCGGCCCCAAGCCGCGCACCGGGTCGCTGCTGCGCAGCATGGACCTGGAGACGGTGACGCTGGAAGACGCACTCAAGCTGCTGTCGCTGCCTCGGGTGGTCGGGGTGGACCCGGCCTCCGGTGAGGAGATCACCGCGCAGAACGGCCGCTACGGGCCGTACCTCAAGCGCGGCACCGACTCCCGGTCGCTGGCCACCGAGGACCAGCTGTTCACCGTCACCCTCGACGAAGCGTTGAAGCTGTACGCCGAGCCGAAACGGCGTGGTCGGCAAGCCGCGGCGGCGCCGCCGTTGCGGGAACTGGGCAATGACCCGGCGACGGGTAAGCCGATGCTGATCAAGGATGGCCGGTTCGGGCCCTACGTCACCGACGGTGAGACCAACGCCAGCCTGCGCAAGGGCGACGACGTGGTGTCGATCACCGATGAGCGCGCGGCCGAACTGCTGGCCGAGCGCCGGGCTCGGGGGCCGGTCAAACGGCCCGCCAAGAAAACCGCGCGCAAAACCGCGGCCAAAAAAGCCGCCAAACGCTAACGCGGTCCCTTGCCGGGATTTCGCCGGACCCGCGCCGTGGCCGACTCGGCGGCGCCCGGGGCGTGGGGCATAAGTCCTGGTCAACTTGCATTCCCGCGCACGTTCTCAGCCTCAGCTGATTGTTCTTAACTGCAAAACCGGTTGTTGCTCAGCCTGTTCTCAGGTAAGCTGTCGGATGTTGGAATGTGACAGTTGTCACGGGGGCGACTACCAAGGGGAGCTATGCGGCTGACCGTGTGTTGCGGCATCGCCGCCGCCGTCGCCCTCGCGGGTGCCGGCGTGATCGCCGCTACCCCGGTCCACCCGGCCCTGCCCGACGTCGAGGTGCCCGCGATTCAACTCTCCGCCGGCTCCAGCCAGGACATGGACCAGGAATTCCTCAACCTGCTGCAATTGCTCGGCCCGGACGCCGACAACCTGGTGAGCGGCACCGTGGATCTGCCGGAGCCGGTGACCATCGGCGGTGCGGGCGTGGACGGATTGGACCCGGACAGCCTGATGCCCAACCTCACCGACCCCGGTCAATTCAGCATCCCGCCGTCGCTGTGGCGCGACGTCTTCCGGCAATCGGGCTAACACGTCCTTAGAGTCTTCTCAGACTATTGGGCGGCGCTGGTGCCTGTTTCACGGGGCGCCTCGGCGGTCACCGCGAGATTCAGCGGCCGGGCCAACTGGGTGGGCACCGTGCGTCCGCGCAGCTCCACGATCTCGCCGACGTCCCAGCGCAACGCCTCGGCATCCAGCGCACCGCTGACCGCGATCGCCGACGCCAGCACGTGACCGATTTCCAGCTTGGCCAGCTCGGTGAGCCGGGCCGCCTCGTTGACCGGGTCGCCGATCACGGTGTACTCGAACCGCGCCTGGGCGCCGATATGGCCGGCGATGGCCCGGCCCGACGACACCCCGATCCCGAACTCGGTGGCCCCCAGCACCGGCAGCAGCTCGTCGTGCAACTCGCGGGCGGCGGCCAACGCCGCCCCGGCGGCGTCGGGATGCTCGATCGGGGCACCGAAGATGGCCAGCGCGGCGTCCCCCTGAAACTTGTTAACGAATCCGCCGTGCCGCCCGACGGTGTCCACCACGACCCGGAAGAACTCGTTGAGCAGGTTGACGACTTCGCTGGGCGGCCGGGTGGCCGCCAGCTGGGTGGAGCCGACCATGTCGACGAACAGCACGGCGACGTCGCGTTCCTGCCCGCCCAGCTCGGTGCCCCGCTCCAGGGCGCGCCGGGCTACGTCCTCGCCGACGTAGCGGCCGAACAGGTCCCGCAGCCGCTGCCGCTCGGCCAGGTCGCGCACCATGTCGTTGAAGCCGGCCTGCAGTAGGCCCAGCTCGCTGGCGTCGTAGATCTGCATGTGCGCGTTGTAGTTACCGCGCTGCACCTCACCGAGGGCCCAGCGCAGCTGCCGCAGCGGGTCGGCGATCGACATGGCCACCAGCACGGTGCTGGCCAGCCCGATGGCCAAGGCCACCAACGCCATCAACAGGATCGGGGTGAACAGCTTCTCCGGGGAGGCTTGCAGCAGCGCGGTCTTGTCGGCCACCACCGCCAGCACGATTGCCAGCAGCGGCACCCCGGTGGACAGCGTCCAGGTCAGCAGTTGACGCCAAATGACGCCGGGCGCTTGAACATTCTCCGGCAGGCCGGCGCGCAGCGCGGACACGGCCACCGGCCGCAGCACCCGCTCGGACTGCAGGTAGCCGATGATCGCGGTGGCGGCGGCACCCAGGGCGGTGGCGACCGCGACCACCGGCACCGCGTGCTTGGCCACCGGCCAGGTGGCGCCGGTGAAGACGATGCCGCCGACCGACCAGTACCCCAGGCTGATCAGCGTGCGGTAGAACGGCATCCGCAGCGCACGGGAGCGGGCCAGCTCGGTGGTCGCCGGATCGGTGTCGGTGAGCAGGCTGTCGCGGCGCTGCCAGCGGAACACCGGCACCAGCAGCCGCACGCTCACCGACACCCCGGTCAGGAACAGCAGCGCGATCACGATCACGAAGATCGCCAAGTTGGTGCGGGGCAGATCCTGCAGTTCGATGCGGTCCTCGGGCGGCAGCCCAAAACGCAGGAACCCCAGCACGAACAGGCCGCCGATGATGTCGGCTTGCAGCATGCTCAGCGTGAACACCGGCCACGGGGTGCGCGCCAGCCAGCGGACGAATGCGCTGATCCGTCCTGGCAGGGCCGCGGTGGTGTTCACCAGCCCACCGTATCGGTCGGCGCCGACCAAAACGTAGCTTAAAACCCGCAGCACAACCGCCGATCCTCGGTGGCGTCGGACACGCGGATTACTGTTGCCGGTGATGTCCGGGGTTTTTATGCGGCTGGTGGGCCAGGAGTCGGTGGAAGCCGAGCTGCTGGCCGCCGCGCAGGCCGCCCGCAGTGATTCGTCTCACACCCGCTCGGGCGGCGGAACCATGACCCACGCCTGGCTGGTGACCGGCCCGCCCGGGTCGGGACGGTCGGTGGCCGCGCTGTGTTTCGCCGCCGCGCTGCAGTGCACCTCGCCGGACGTCCCGGGCTGCGGGCAGTGCCGGGCCTGCACGACGACGATGGCCGGCACCCACGCCGATGTGCGCCGCGTCATCCCCGAGGGGCTGTCCATCGGGGTGGACGAGATGCGGGCGATCGTGCAGACCGCGGCCCGGCGGCCGAGCACCGGCCGCTGGCAGATCGTGGTGATCGAGGACGCCGACCGGCTCACCGAGGGTGCGGCCAACGCGCTGCTCAAGGTCGTCGAAGAACCGCCGCCGTCGACGGTGTTTTTGCTGTGCGCGCCGTCGGTGGACCCCGAGGACATCGCGGTGACGCTGCGCTCACGATGTCGGCACATCGCGCTGGTCACCCCGTCGGCCACCGCGATCGCGCGGGTGCTGGCCGAGGTCGACGGGCTGTCGGCCGAGGAGGCGGACTGGGCGGCGTCGGTCAGTGGTGGGCATGTGGGGCGGGCCCGGCGGCTGGCCACCGATCCGCAGGCGCGGCAGCGGCGCCAGCAGGCGTTGGGACTGGCCCGGGACGCGGCGACCCCGTCGCGGGCCTACGCGGCGGCCGAGGAACTGGTAGCCGCCGCCGAGGCCGAGGCCAAGGATCTCACCGTCGAGCGGGCCGAGGCCGAGACCGAGGAGTTGCGCACCGCGTTGGGGGCCGGGGGCACCGGCAAGGGCACCGCGGGGGCGCTGCGCGGGGCCACCGGGGCGATCAAGGAGCTGGAGCGGCGGCAGAAGTCCCGCCACACCCGGGCGTCGCGGGATGCGCTGGACCGGGCGTTGATCGATTTGGCCACCTATTTCCGGGATGCGCTGCTGGTGGCGTCCGGGGCGGCTGCGGTGCAGGCCAACCACCCGGACATGGCCGAGAAGGTGGCGGCGCTGGCCGCCCATGCCAGCCCGGACCGGCTGCTGCGCTGCATCGAGGCGGTGCTGGCCTGCCGCGAAGCGCTGACCATCAATGTCAAACCGAAGTTCGCCGTCGACGCCATGGTCGCCACCGTTGGGCAGGCCTTGCGTTCGGACCTGTAGTTTGGGCGGCCCGCAGGGCCTGCCGTAGACTCGTGCCGCCCGGCCGCACCGGGCATGCCGCCTTAGCTCAGTCGGTAGAGCGATTCACTCGTAATGAATAGGTCAGGAGTTCGATTCTCCTAGGCGGCTCCATTTTTGCAGGTCAGCGGATATGCCTCCCCGCCCGTTCGTGTTGGGCTGCCTGCTTGTTGAGCCGGCGGACCAGCCTCTTTTATCGCCAACCAAAGGTGTTGTATCGCAACTACAGTTGGCTTCGCCGTCCGGCGCGTTCGGCGAATGCGTCGAGCGCGGCGAGCACTTCAGGGGAACGCCACACCCGGTTGCGGGGGCCGCTACTCGTCTCGACGAGGATCCCCGCCTCGGCGAGCGGGTTGAGGTAGCGGTGAGCGTTGGTGGACTCGATGCCCAGCTCCCGCGCCAGTAACGCCGCGTTGACGACCGGGCGTCGGGTCAACAGATCGGCGAGCCTCCACACCGCCGAATCGGACCGCGCGGTAACCACGTGATTCCAGTTCTCCCGGATGCCGCGAAGGTCGGCGACCAGTTCACGTCCATTCGCGATGGACAGGACGCTGGCCCGCGCAAAGCGCTCGACGATCGGGGCGGCGTCACCGTCGCGGTAGGTGGTCAGTGCGGCGAAGTATGCGCCCGTGTCAGCCAGTAGCCCCGCCGAGACCGGCACCGTCACCTGGCGAATCATGCCTTTGTTGCGCAACATGGCCTGCACCAGTGCACGACCCGTGCGTCCGTTCCCGTCGGTGAACGGGTGAATAGTCTCGAACTGTGCATGGGCCACGGCGATCTGTGGCAGTGCGGGTACGTCGGAGCGCTGGACGAAAGCGATCAGGTCGTTGATCGCGCCGGGGATTAGCTGGTGGCGCGGGCCGACGAATGTTGCACCGACGGGGGTGGAGCCACCGCCGATCCACACCGGCTCGGTACGGAATTCGCCGGGGGTGTGGTGCGGCTCTTTCACCATCAACGCGCGGTGCATCTCCAGGATGGCGTCGGCGTCCACGGTGTCGGACAAGGTGACCGCCGCGCGCATTGCAGCGGTGTTGGCGACGATCATCTCGGCGTTGCGCTTGGCCCTGACACCGGCGAGCTCCGCCTCGGCGATAGCGCGGGCCGATGCCGTCAGGTTCTCGATCTGCGAGCTGGCCGCGGACTCCGACCGCAACAGCACGGCGGCAAACGGTGCGATCTCGCCTCCGAGTTCGGCGTCGAAGCGCGCGATCTCGTAGCTCGCGGCTTCGGCTTCCGCGACTACGGACGGCGGAAGGTCCAGGACCAGGTCGGCAATGCGGGCCGGCAGTACGGGACGGTAGGTGCCGTACTTCGGCAACGCCGTGCTCGCGTACCGCACCCCCTGTGGTTCCCAACGCACGTTCTCGTAGGTGACAGGACGAAGTGAAGTCACGGAACCAGTTTAACTTCACTTATTCCATTAAGTGAAGTTAACGACGCCGGTTGACCTCACTTCTTGCCTACCCGGTTCGCAAACGGCGCTTCTGGCGCCACAGATCCCCGCCGGGTGCTGAGCCCGACGGGGGATCTGTCGAGCGATCGATCGCTTAGACGACGCCCTTGAGCGGGTTGTGTCCGACATACATCTGTTCCATGCGGGCTTCATCCACCCGGTTGCGGATCTGTTGGACTTCGTGCTGGTCGCGGATCACCTTGGCGAGGTTGAAGCAACTGGTCACCAAGAACAGCCCGCACACCGCCAGAAAACCCCGCTGCCAGACCGACATTGGCAGGAAGGTGATCCCGATGGCCAGGGAGCTCAGCGACACCCCGAACGCGATGGCGGATTGGGTGAAGAAGGCGCTGGTGGAGCGGAGAAGTGGTTGTGGTGTTTCCATGCCAGAAATATTCGCACCACCGCCGGGCCGCGGGGATACGCAATTCTACTCAACTTTGGCCGGCGCGCCCCGGCGCAAACGGCCCCGAGGGACACGCCCCCACCTACCGTGGCGCCACGTACCCGACCGGGCCCGAGGCGATGCACACCGACAGGGCCGCGGTGTCGGCGCGCACGCTGATGTCGTTGCCGGCGCCGGGCAGCCGCACGTAGACCCGGTTCAGGCCGGGATGCACCGGGACCTTGGTGGCGGGACCTTCGGACAGCGCCAACGTCATCGAGCCGTCGACGTTGGCCAGGTAGTTGATCTCGGCGGTCCAGTCCGCCGGCAGCAGCGGGCCGTCCAGCACCAGCCGCGTCGGAATGTCGGGCTGCGCAAAGTATCCGCACCGCGGCACCGGCCCCGGCACGATGGTGCGGACCCAGGTGACCTGTGCGTCGACCAGCCGGCCGGTGCTGTCCAGCATCCGCAACAGCGTTGTCGTCGACGCGAATTCGGGACGATCCCGCAGCAGCGCGAACAGGTGGCTGGCCCGGTTCTCCGGCCCGACCACCCGCTGCAGCACCATCGGGTCGACCTCCTGATCGAGCAGCGGCGCATCGGAGTCGGCGCGGGCGGCGGCCAGGGCTTGCCGGGCGTGCCGCAGATAGGGCTCGGCCGGGTTGTCCCGCCACGACGCCAGAAACGTCGCGGTGGAATACAGGCTGCTGGCCACGAACGCCGCCGCCAACGCGATTGTCACCACCGTGCGCGCTACGGAGGCGTTCAGCCACCGCGACGAATCCCGGTTCGGCGCACACAATCCCACGCCCGCCAGCACGGCCAGCACCACCAGAAGGTCGGCCAGATAACGCAGCGTCTGGGCGAGTTCCAGTGCGGTGAACGCCGACGAGCGCATCAAATAGATCGGCACCTGGCAGGCCGCCGCGTAGCCGACCGCGGCCAGCCACACCGCACCGAGGCGACGCTTGCGCAGCAGTGAGACCAGCGCCACGCCGGCCAGCACCAACCAGCCGAGCACCATCACCGCCGCGCCGGGCGCGGCCCACGGCGACGCCGGCGCCCACCGGTCCCAGGTCCACGGCCCGCCGGCCAGCGCGGGCACGATGCCGTGGGTGACTGAGCGGCGCAACAGATCCCACGTCATCGCTAGGTCGAAACTCCACCGCCGCTGATTGACCACCGCCAGATACAGCGCGATCCAGGCCGCGGTCAGCGCCAGCGACGCCGTCCACAACCGGCGCCCGGCCCGCCACACGGTTCCTACCGCGGCCCGATCACCCTGCACATGGGCCAGCAACGCGGCCACCGCGAACGCGACGAACGGGATCACCGCGGCCTTCTCGAAAAACAGCAGACCGCTCAGGTACGCCAGCACCCCGGTCAGCGCGTAGCGCTGCCGGCCGGTGCGCACCAGCAGTATCGCGTCGGCGCACACCCAGGCCAGTGCGGCCAGCATCGGCAGCGCGTTGAGCGCCGCCGACCACCACGCGAAGGCCGGCAACCCCAGCGGGCAAAACAGCGCGAAGGTCAGCGGGATGAGCAGCATCGGCCGCCACCCCAAGATCACCCACAGCGCCCGCAGCAGCGCCAGCGACGCCAGCAGTTGCAGCACCACCAAGCTGACCGCCGGACCGGCCCACACCAGCGGCCAGCACCGGGTGATCGCGCCGGCGAGCAGGAACGCGGCCGGCATCACGTGCCCGTCGTGGTCGTCGAGCAGATACGACGACGACAGCAGGTCCTGGGTGCCGGCCCGGCCGACCAGGATCAGGTCGTCCCAGTAGAAGTAGCCGTCGAACGCCAGCACCGCCCGGACCACCAGTTGGGCGATGATCAGGACCGCCGCGGTGGCGGCGACCCACGGGAGGCGAGTCGTCCGGGCGGTCATAGCTCTTTCTTACCGGTCGGTATGGTGGGCCGGTGCGTGCACTGGTCACCGGCGCGGCCGGGTTCATCGGGTCCACGCTGGTCGACCGTTTGCGGGCCGACGGGCACAGCGTCCTCGGCCTGGACAACTTCGCCAGCGGGCGGGCCACCAACCTCGAGCACCTCAGCGACGACCCCGAGTTCGTCTTCGTCGAGGCCGATATCGTGACCGCGGATCTGGCCGCGATCCTCGACGAGCATCGGCCCGAGGTGGTGTTTCACCTGGCCGCGCAGATCGATGTGCGGCACTCGGTGGCCGACCCGGCCTTCGACGCGTCGGTCAACGTCATCGGCACGGTGCGGCTGGCCGAGGCGGCGCGGCGCGCGCAGGTTCGCAAGATCGTGCACACCTCCTCGGGCGGCTCCATTTACGGCACCCCGCCGTCGTATCCGACCGGCGAAGACGTTCCCACCGATCCGGCCTCGCCGTACGCGGCGGGCAAGGTCGGCGGCGAGATCTACCTCAACACCTTCCGCAACATGTACGGGCTGCAGTGCAGCCACGTCGCACCCGGCAACGTGTACGGGCCGCGCCAGGACCCGCACGGCGAAGCCGGGGTGGTGGCGATCTTCAGCCAGGCGCTGTTGTCCGGCAAACCCACCAAGATCTTCGGTGATGGCTCCGACACCCGCGACTACGTGTTCGTCGACGACGTGGTCGACGCCTTCGTCAAGGCGTCCGGGCCGGCCGGCGGCGGGCAGCGGTTCAACATCGGCACCGGGGCGGAAACCTCGGTGCGGCAACTGCACCGCGCGATCGCGGCCGCGGTCGGCGCGCCCGACGATCCGGAGTTCCACCCGCCGCGGCTGGGTGATCTCAAGCGGTCCTGCCTGGACATCAGCCGCGCCGAGCGGGTGCTGGGGTGGCGTCCCCAAACCAGCCTGGACGAGGGCCTGCGCCGCACGGTGGCCTACTTCCGCCAGGTGCACGCCGCGGGTTAGCGGTCGATCACCGGGGGCTCCGCGAACCAGTGTGCGCGACTGTGCGGTGCCATACGCCCCGTCCGGCGTGTCGCGTACGAAACCGCACAGTCGGCGCGGTTTTTCCGGGTTAGCTCTGTTCGGGGGGCTGGGCGCTTTCCAGGGCGATCGCCCGGGCCAGCCGGGCGTAGCGCAACTCCAAATCCTTGAACCGCATGTAGGTGCTCAAGGTGGTGAAGATGAACGCGATGATCAGCGCGTACAGCATCAGGTCGGTGCCGCGTTTGACCCCCAGCAGGTGCGCCACCACGGTGGTGTCGTCCGGTCGCAGCACCGCGTACACGCCGGCGAACACGAACGCCACGTAGCCGACCTTGACCCAGGCCCGCGACTTCGCGCTGGTGCGCGACCGCAACAACCCGAACAACGCGAGGATCGCCACGATCAGCAGCACCTGGATCCAGTGGATGGTCATCGCGGCATCCTTCCCCGCAGCAATTCGTCGAAGATGATGTTGACGCCGTTGAGCAGCGGCTGGCCTTTGGACTTCGAGTACGCGGTGTAGAGGATTTCGATCGGTTCTTCGACCACCCGCCACCGGTTTTCGTCGATGAGCATGATGAATTCGCTGGCGTGGCTCATCCCGTTCATGGTGATGTTGAGCCCGTCGGCGACGGTCTTGTTGAACACCCGCAGGCCGTTGTGGGCGTCGGTCAACCCCAGCCGTCGGCTGCGTCGGCTCAGCCGGGCCGCGGTCTGCAGCACGATGCGTTTGGCCAGCGGCGGGCGGCTGCCGCCCGGGCGGGCGAAGCGGGTGCCGATGACGATGTCGGCCCCGCCGGCGGCCAGCCGCTGCACCATCGCCACCACGTCGGTGACCCGGTGCTGACCGTCGGCGTCGAAGGTGGCGAAGACCTGGGCGCCGGGCTGGCGGCGGGCGTATTCGACACCGGTCTGAATCGCGGCGCCTTGCCCCAGGTTGACCGGGTGGCGCACCAGGTGTGCCCCGGCGCGGTGGGCGATCTCGCCGGTGCCGTCGGCGCTGCCGTCGTCGACGCAGACGACGTTACGGAACACCGAGCGGACCTCGGAGACGACCTCGCCGATGACGGTGGCTTCGTTGAATGCCGGTATGACGATCCACACGTTGGGGTAGTGGGCGGCCGTGTCCTTCGGGTCCATTACGCCAACAAGCTACACGCTGATCAGCGGTCGGTCCGGGTCAGCGCGGCCAGGTGGACGGCGATTCCCGCCAACGGACCGGTCATCAGGGCGACCACGGTACGGGTCTGCAGATCCAGCGGCACCAGCAGCAGCAGCGTCGACGCCACCGTCGCACCGACCCAGCCCAGCGCGTAGGCGCGGTGCAGCGCGGCTGCCACCGCGGCGGCGCCGGTCAACGTCAACATGGCCATCACCACCGCCGCGCCGGTCAGCCCGGCCAGCAACACGCCCGAGGCCTGATAGTCGGCGCCGAACGCGGCCCGCAGCAACCACGGGCCCAGCAGCCCGGCGGCCAGCACCCCCACCGCGCCGACCCCGGCGATCACCACCGCCGGCGACAGCAGCGCCCGCAGCCGCCGGCTGCGCTGGTCCACGAAGTGGGCGATCAGGTTGCCCTGCATGGCGGTCAGCGGCACCAGCAGCGGCGCCCGGGTCAGCGTCACCGCCAAGATGACCACGCCGCCCTCGGCGCCGAGCTCGCCGGAGGTGGCCTTCAGCAGCACCGGGAAACCCATCACCAGGATCGCGCTGGCCCCGGCCGCGGTGATCGAATGCGCGGCCCCGCGCAGGAAGGTCACGGTGCTCACCGGGGTGAGCAGTCGGGCGGCCGCCCTGGTCACCGGGGAGCCGAGCAGCAGCAGCAGCCAGGCCACCGCCCCGGCCACGGTGGCCCACAAAAACCCGACCAGACCCCAGCCGATCACGAAAGTGGCGGCGGCGACCCCCACCCGGATGACGGCGTCGGTGACCATCAACGCCCCGTACTGGGTCCACCGGTTGGCGCCGGCCAGCATCCCCAGCAGGGTGGCGTGCAGGCAGAACCCGGCCAGCCCGACGCTGAGCAGCCCCACCGACAGCCAGCGTGCGTCGGCGAACACTGGGCCGCTCCACAGCGGCGACGTGCCGGTGATCACCACCGCGGCGGCCAGCCCCAGCAGCGCGGCCACCCGCAGCGGTCGGGTGACCCGCCCGGGTGCCGGCACGCCGAACTGGATGGACCGGATCTCCCGGGTGGTCTCCTGCAGCAAGCCGTTCGCGGCGCCGGTGACCAAGCCGAACGCCCCCCAAAACACCGCGAACACCGAGAACCCGTCCGGGGCCAGGTCGCGCGCGGCCAGATACACCACCGCGTAGCCGCACAGCGCGGTGACCGCGGTCGCGGTGGCGACCCGGGCCACGCTGCTGCGGGTGACCGGGCCCAGCGTCGAACCGGTGGTCGTCATAACGGCGGGACCGCCGTTGAATACAGCCACGCTTGCCACAGCGGCTGCAGCGACACCGACGCATAGTTGGCGGCCAGCCCGGTGAAGTCGTCGGTGTCGGCGCTGCCGTGCCGGTAGCGGGTGGTCCAGTCCCGCAGCAGCGCAAAGAAATTCGTGTCACCGAGTTCGCCGCGCAGCACATGCAAGGTCAGCGCACCGCGCTTGTACACGCGGTCGTCGAACATATCGGCCGGCCCCGGGTCGGCCAGCAGCAGATCCTGCGGCGACCCGGCCAGCCGCCGGTGGTAGCCGCGGGCTAGCTCGGCGGCGCTGGGCCCGCCGGAGTGCTCGGACCACAGCCATTCGGCGTAGCAGGCGAAACCCTCGTGTAACCAGATGTCGCGCCACCGCCGGGCGGTCACCGAGTTGCCGAACCACTGGTGGGCCAGCTCGTGGGCGATCAGCCGCTCCGATTTGCCCGCGCCGTCGCAGTGGTTGGCCCCGAAGATCGATATCCCCTGCGCCTCCAGCGGGATCTCCAGGTCGTCGTCGGTCACCACCACGGTGTAGCCGCCGGCCAGCGGATACGGCCCGAACAACCGGGCAAACAGCTGCATCATCTCGGGTTGCCGGGCGAAGTCGTGGTCGAAGTGGTGCCGCAGCCGCGGCGGCAGCGCGGCCAGCATCGGCACCGTGCTGTCGGCCAGCCGATGGGTCGCGTACCGGCCGATCTGCAGGGTGATCAGGTAGCTCGCGGTCGGCTCGGCCTGTTCGTAGGTCCAGGTGGTGTAGCCGGCCCGGGCCCGCCGCGACACCAATTCCCCGTTGGCGATCGCGGCGTAGGCGTTGTCGGTGCTGATCTGGATGCGGTAACTGGCCTTGGCGCTGGGACGGTCGTCGCAGGGAAACCACGACGCCGCGCCGTTGGGCTGCCCGGCGACCAGCACGCCATCCGACAGTTCCTCGAAACCCACTTCACCCCAAAGGCTTTGGATCGGCCTGGGCGAACCGCCGTAGCGGATGGTGATCGGCAGGGCGGCCCCGGCGGGCAGTTCAGCGGCCAACGTGATGCGCAGCTTGCCGCCCGACGCCGCGAACCGCGCCGGACGCCGCCCGCCCACCCACACCTTGGTCACCGACAGTGTGTCGGCGAGGTCCAGGGTGAAGCTGCGCAGCGGCGCCAGGGTGACGGCGGTGATGGCGGCGGTGCCGGTCAGCCGGTTCGACGCGATCTTGTACGTCAAATCCAGTTCATAGCGGGACACCCGGTAGCCGACGTTGCCGGTGGTCGGCACGTACGGGTCCACCACCGGCGCCGCCACCTCGCGCGCCGATTTCTTCGCGGATTTCTTGGCCGGGCTGCTCATGCCGCCGACTCCTCCGGCCCCTTGTCGGCGCGGCGACGCTTCTTGCGCGACACCGGCCACGGGGCGATCGGGTTGCCCTGCCACCGAGTCGAGGCCGGCACTTGATCGCCGCGCATCACCAGCGACGCCGGCCCGACGGTGGCGCCCGCCCCGAGCCGCGACGCCGGCAGCGCCACACAGTTGGGGCCCAAGGTGGCGCCGGCGTCCAGGACCACCGCATCCATCCGCATGATCCGGTCGTGGAACAGGTGGGTCTGCACCACACAACCCCGGTTCACCGTGGCGCCGTCGCCCAGGCGCACCAGATCGGCCTCGGGCAGCCAATACGTTTCGCACCACACGCCGCGGCCGATCGCGGCGCCCAGGGCGCGCAGCCACAGGTTCATCACCGGGGTGCCGGTCGCCGCGCGGGCGAACCACGGTGCGGCCACGGTTTCGACGAAGGTGTCCGACACCTCGTTGCGCCACACGAACGACGACCACAGCGGCCGGTCCGTCGCCCGGATGCGGCCGACCACCAGCCATTTCGCCACCACGGCGGCAGCGCCGGCCACCGCGCCCGCGCCCAGCAGCACCACCCCGCAGCCCAGCGCCGCCCCGCGGTAACCGAATTCGGTTGCCAGCCACTGCAACACACCCAGCACGCTGACCCCGATCGCGAAGGTCGCCAAAACCGGGATCAATCGAGCGGTCTCGACCAGCGCGCGCATCAGCTTCAGCCGCAGCGGCGGGTCAAAGGTGCGGTTGGTGTCGGCGTCGCTGGCCTGCCGGCGCAGCCGCACCGGCGGGCTGCCCAGCCACGACGACCCGGTTTTGGCCTTGTGCGGCGCCGCCGAGAGCACCGCCACCAGCGCGTCGTCCGGCACCCGCCGGCCGGGCTGGGTGATCCCCGAGTTGCCCAGGAACGCCCGCTTGCCGATGGTGGCCTGGGCGACGTGGATCCAGCCGCCGCCCAGCTCGTAGGAGGCGACCATGGTGTCATCGGCCAGGAACGCCCCGTCGGCGACCACGGTGAACTTCGGGGTTTGCAGCACGGTGGAGATCTCGGTGCCGCGGCCCACCTGGGCGCCCAGCAGCCGCAGCCACCCCGGGGTGAGCAGGCTGGCGTACAGCGGGAACAGGTAGTTGCGGGCCGAATCCATCAGCCGTTCGGTCGCCCACAGTTGCCAGCCGACCCGGCTGCGCACCGGGTGATACCCGGCGCGCAGCCCGACCGACAGCGCCCGCACCCCCAGCACGGTCAGCACCGCGTAGGTCGCCACGGCGGCCAGCGCCGCCACCGGCGTCCAGGCCGCCGCCGGGCCGATCGCGGCGGTCAGCGTGGCGGTGTCGCGCACCGCCCAGCCCAGCACCGCCAGCCCGACCCCCAGCGCCACCAACGGCAGCCCGCCCAGCAGCAGCGACGTCAACCCGTACATCGCCACCCACGCCGGTCGCCGCGGCGGCCGCTGCTGCGGCCAGGGATGGCGCGCCTTGCCCGACTTCACCGCCGGCGAGCCGCTCCAGTACTGGCCGTTTTTCACCTTGCCGATCACCCCGGAGCCCGGGGCGATGTCGGCGTCCTTGCCCACCGACGCCCCGGGCAGCAGCGTGGTGCGGGCCCCGATGGTGGCGTCGTTGCCGACCGTGATCGGCCCGACGTGAAACACGTCGCCGTCAATCCAATGCCCGCACAGGTCGACCTCCGGTTCGATCGCGCAGCGGTGCCCCAACGTCAGCATCCCGGTCACCGGCGGGGTGGAGTGCAGGTCCACCCCCTTGCCGACCCGGTTGCCCAGCGCCCGGGCGTAGTAGACCAGCCACGGCGCGCCGGCCAGGTTCTCCGCGCCGCTGGCCGCGGCCAGCCGTTCAGCCAGCCACACCCGCAGGTGCTCGCCGCCGCCGCGCGGATAGCTGCCCGGCCGCAGGCCGGACAGCAACAGCCGCGCCCCCAGCACCGCGATCCCCATCCGCCCCGGCGGGGTGACGAACAGCAGGAACGCCCCGACCACCCACCACCAGTCCACGCGGACCAGCCACGGAACCGGGTGCAGCGCCGCCGCGGTGTTGTTGAGCACGGCCAGCCAGGTCACCCACTGCAGACCGGTCAGGGTGGCCAGCGGCAGCGCCGCCAGCAGCTGCGCGGCCTGGGTGCGCCGCGGGGTGGGCCGCACCGCGCGCGGGGCCACCTCCAGCGGCGGGTCGAGTTCGGCGACGTCGTCGAGGAACCCGGCCAGCGAGCCGAGCCGGGGATGGTCGTAGAGCTGGGCCACGGTGAGCTGCGGGTAGCGCCCCCGCAGCGCGGCCACCAGCTGCGCGGCCTGCAACGAGCCGCCGCCGAGCGCGAAAAAGTCGGCCTGCGGTCCGTCGACCGGCGCGGCCAGCACCTCAGTCCACAGCCCGGCCAGCCAGCCCAGGGTGCCGGACAACTCGGCGGCCGGCTCCTCGGCCAGCGGCCAGGGCAGCGCGTCGCGGTCCACCTTGCCCGACGTGCGGGTGGGCAGCTCGTCGACCAGCACCAGCCGCGGCACCAGCGCCGGCGGCAGCGTATGGGCCAGCGCGGCGCGCGCGGCGGCCAGGTCGAACCCCGGGTCGGCGCTGACGATGTAGCCGACCAGCAGCGGGGTGCCGCGCGCGGTGCGGCGCACCGCGGTCGCGCCGCCGCCGACCCCGGGCAGGGCCATCAGCGCGGCATCCACCTCACCGAGCTCGATGCGGCGGCCGCCGACCTTGACCTGGTCGTCGGCGCGGCCGCAGAACAGCAGCCCGCCGGGTTCCAGCCGCACCAAATCCCCGCTGCGGTAGGCGCGCCGCCAGCCCAGCGTCGGCAGCGGGGCGTATTTGTCGCTGTCCTTGGCGGCGTCGAGGTAGCGGCCCAGGCCGACGCCGCCGATCACCAGCTCACCGACCTCGCCGTAGCCCACCGGCGCCCCGTCGGCGTCGACGACGGCCAGATCCCAGCCGGGCAGCGGCATCCCGATGCGCACCGGCCCGGTTCCGCCCAGCTTGGCCGCGCAAGCCACCACGGTGGTCTCGGTGGGCCCGTAGGTGTTCCACACCTCCCGACCGTCGACCGCCAGCCGCTCGGCCAGCTCGGGTGGGCAGGCCTCACCGCCGAAGATCAGCAGCCGCACCGCTTCCAGCGCCTCGGCCGGCCACAGCGCCGCCAGCGTCGGCACCGTCGACACCACGGTCACGTCCCGGGCCACCAGCCACGGACCCAGGTCCACGCCGCTGCGCACCAGCGACCGCGGGGCCGGCACCAGGCAGGCGCCGTGCCGCCACGCCAGCCACATCTCCTCACAGGACGCGTCGAAGGCCACCGACAGGCCGGCCAGCACCCGGTCGCCCGGCCCGATCGGCTGGTGCTGCACGAACAGCTGCGCTTCGGCGTCGACGAACGCGGCCGCGTTGCGGTGGGTGATGGCCACCCCTTTGGGGGTGCCGGTGGAGCCGGAGGTGAAGATGATCCAGGCGTCGTCGCGGCTCAGCGGCGCCGCGGCGCGCCAGCCCCGCGACGAGCCGGGCCCGCGCACCAGCCCCTGCTCGGTGATCACCGCCGTCACCAGCGCCTCGTTGAACACCAGCTCGGCCCGCTCGATCGGGTCGTCGGCGTCGACGGGCACATAGGCCGCGCCGGTCGCCAGCACCGCCAGGATCGCCATGTACAGCGCGTAGCTGCCCGACGGCATCCGGATGCCGATCCGGTCGCCGCGGCCGATGCCGCGGGCGGCCAGCCACGCCACGCTCTCCTCGATGTCGGCGATCAACTCGGCGTAGGTCAACACCACGGTGCCGTCGTCGATCGCGGCGGCGTCGGGGTAGCGGGCCGCGGTGGCGTGCAGGATGTCGACCAGGGTGCGCGGCTGCGGAGCCGATGACGAGCGCAGGTACTGCGCGGGGACCTCCGGTATCGGCACGCCTGTAGAAACTACCCAGCAGACGGGGAGTCGGCCCAACAGCACGCCGCGCCGCGATATGGCAGACTCGACGGGCGGAGGGGAGTATTCCTTCGCCGCGGTGTCGTCATCACGTCGACCATCAGGGGACGACCGGTACCGCGGGCCGTTTTCGGCGGAAGAGACCTCCGGCGTTGTCGCGACCGCCGGAGGTTTTTAGTACATGCAGACGTTCTCGCCGCTGCGGGCGGTCGAATTCGGAATCCGAGCGACCTCGGCGTGCCTGGACGCCGCGGTGCACACCGCGACCGGTGCGGCCGACGCCGTCGGTGCGGCGGCCGTGGCCAGTGTCGACCTCGCGACCCTGCCGATTCGCCACGGCGCCAAGATCTTGTCCGGTGAGGCCTCGGTGACGTCGCTGACCCGGCGCAGCTGGGTCGGTGATGGCCGCGCGTGGATCGAGGTCCGCGGTGTCCACGGGTCGGACGGGGCCGAACGCGGCCGCGCCGTGCTCGACGCGCTGGCGGCCCACCCCGGTGTCACGTCGGTCAGCCTGAACCGCCCGCTGGCACGGGCCGTGATCGAGTTCGACGCCGACCAGACGTCGCTTCCCGAGCTGTGTTCGGTGGTCAACGACGCCGAACAGCGCACCCGGACGGAAACCGGCGCGCCCCCGGCACCAACCCGGGCCGCCAGCCTGCCCGGCGACGGCCTGCTGCTGGCCACCAAGGGGGCGATGGTCGGGGTCAACGCCGCCGGGCTGGCCTTCGCGGTCGCGGGCCGGATGCTGCGGTTGCCGGCCGCGCCCGTCGCCGTCGACGCGGTCGCGGCGCTCGCGAACTACCAACCGTGGGTGCGGCGGCGGCTGGAGGACCGGATCGGGGTCGGCGCGACCGACACCGTGTTGTCGCTGATCTCCGTCACCGCGCACGTCGTCACGCTGTCGCCCGCGACATTGTCGGTCGACCTGGCGGTGCAGGCGCTCAAGGCCCTGGAGTGCCGCGCCGCCGCGCAGGCATGGAACCGCCACGAACCGGCCTTGGCCGCCTTCGCCGACCACGCCGAGGTGCACCACCGGTCGCGCCCGGTGCCGCCCCCGGCCGGGCCGGCCGAGCGGCACGGCACCCGGGTGGCGTTCGTGCAGGCCATCGGCGCCGGTCTGGTGGGGGTCGTCACCCGCAACGTCGCGATGGCTTCGACGGCGGCGGTGGTGGCGGCACCCAAAGCGCTGCGCACCACCCGGGAGTCCTTCGCGGCGACGCTCGGGCAGGGGCTGGCCGACCAGCACCGCGTGCTGCCGTTGCGGCCGGAGGCGTTGCGTCGGCTGGACAAGGTCGACGCGCTGCTCGTCGACCCGCGGGTGCTGTGCGGTGAGAAGTTGCGGGTCGTCACCGTCCGCGGTGTCGGCGACCACCAGCTGCCGACGGCCTGGGAAAAGGCGCAGGCGCTGCTGGGCCAGCCCGGTCTGAAACCGGGCTGGCACCGGCTGCCGCGGGTCGGCGCGCGGAACGGGGCGGCGGAGGCGCTGATCGCGCCCGCCCATCACCCGCTGGCGTCGGCGGTGCTGGTCCAGGCACGCGCCTCCGGGGCGACCCTCGTCACGGTCGACGACGACGCCCTGGGCGAGCTGCGGACCGCGTTCGACACCGTCGCGCCGGTCGACGCCGGCACCGAGGACGCGCTGGGCACCGCGCTGGCCGACCTGCAACGCGACGGGCACACCGTCGCCGTGCTGTCGGCAACCGGGGGGCCGGCGCTGTCCTGCGCGGACGTCGCGCTGGGCCTCGCACCGAGCAACGGCACGGCGCCGCCGTGGGATGCGGATCTGCTGCTGGCCGACCTGGCCGGCGCCTGGCAGGTGCTGCGTGCAATGCCGGCGGCGCGGGACGCCAGCCAGCACGGCATCACGCTGTCGGCCAGCGCGTCGGCGCTGGGCGCGGTGCTGATGGTGCCCGGTACGCGGGTGCGGCAAGGCCGCGGGCCCGGGCCGGTGACCCTCGGTGCGGCCGCCGGGGTGGTGTCGGGCTATCTGCTGGCCCGCCGGGTGATTCGGACACCCGCCCCGCGGCCGGCACCCAGTTACGAATGGCATGCGATGTCGGTGCAGCAGGTCCGGGAGGTGCTGCCGGCGCCGGACGCGGAGGCGGCGGCGACGGTCGATGCGGCGCCGCCCAACGCGGTCTGGCAGTTCGCCAAGGCCGTCCGCGCGGAACTGTCGGATCCGCTGACCCCGATCATGGCGGTGGGTTCGGCGGCGACCGCGCTGTTGGGCTCGCCGATCGACGCGGTGATGGTCGGGATCGTGTTGGTCGGCAACGCCATGCTCGCCGCCGCCCAACAGATGCGGGCCGAGAGCCGGCTGAACCTGCTGCTGGCCCAGCAGACCCCGTTGGCGCGCACAGTGACCGGTCCTAGCTCCTACCGGGAGGTCCCCTCGGAGCGGTTGCAGCCCGGCGACGTGATCGAAGTACGCAGCAACGAGGTGGTTCCGGCGGACGCCCGGGTGGTCGAGGCCACCGACCTGGAGGTCGACGAATCGTCGCTGACCGGTGAATCGCTGTCGGTGGACAAACAGGTCGACGCGACGCCGGGCGCCGAACTGGCCGAGCGGCGCTGCATGCTCTACGCGGGCAGCACGGTGGTGGCCGGGACCGCGGTCGCGTTGGTCACCGCCGTCGGGGCCGACACTCAGACGCGACGGGCGGCCGAACTGGCCTCCGGCGACCTGCCCGTCGTCGGCCTGCAGCACCAACTCGGTCGCTTGATGTACCGGGCTTTCCCGGTCAGCGGGGGTGGCGGTGTGCTGGTCGGCGCGCTCGGCTTGCTGCGCGGCGGCGGGCTGCGGCAGGCGTTGGGCGATGCCATCGCGATCGCGGTGGCGGCGGTCCCGGAGGGCATGCCGCTGATGGCGACGCTGGCGCAGTACGCGTCGGCACGGCGGCTGACCGGGACCGGGGCACTGGTCCGGGTGCCGCGGGCGGTGGAGGCGCTCGGCCGGCTGGAGGTGGTCTGCTTCGACAAGACCGGCACGCTCAGCGAGAACCGCCTTCGGGTGACCCGGGTGCACCCGGTGTCGGGGCACTCGGACGACGACGTGCTGCGCGGTGCCGCGCACGCCGCACCGGCCCCGCAGGGCGCCGCGCATGCGCACGCCACCGATCAGGCCATCATCGAAGCCGCGGCCAAACTCGGCGAGGCCGACGGCGCACAGCAGCCCACCCCGCACGCGTTGCTGCCGTTCCGGTCCGGGCGGGGGTTCTCCGCCGCGGTCTCGGGTGCGCAGCTGACCGTCAAGGGTGCGCCGGAAGTGGTGCTGGCCGCCTGCGAAGACGCCAGTGGCGGCGACGTCGTGGACGAGTTGGCGGCCCAGGGTCTGCGGGTGATCGCGGTGGCCCAGCGCCGGCTCACCGCGGCACAGGCGCAATCCGTCCGGGACGACCCCGACAGCATCGGCGACGTGTGCGGTGCCGGTTTGTCGTTGACCGGGTTCCTCGGGATCGCAGACACCCCGCGCGCGGACGCCCCGCAGCTGCTGGCCGACCTGGCCGACCGGGGGGTGGACATCCGGCTGATCACCGGTGATCACCCGATTACCGCCACGGCGATCGCCGCGGAGCTGGGCGTGTCGGTCCCCGCCGATCAGATCATCACCGGATCGGAGTGGGATGCGTTGTCCCGCAAGGACCAGGAACGGGTGGTGTGCGAGCGGGTGATCTTCGCCCGGATGTCGCCGGAGAACAAGGTGCAGATCGTGCAGACCCTGGAACGCGCCGGGCGGGTGTGCGCGATGGTGGGCGACGGCGCCAACGACGCGGCCGCGATCCGGGTCGCCACCGTCGGGATCGGGGTGGTGGCCCGGGGCAGCGACTCGGCGCACACCGTCGCCGACGTGGTGCTGACCGACGGCCGGATCCGCGCGCTGACCGACGCCATCGACGAGGGCCGCCGACTGTGGCGGGGGGTGCAGGCGGCGGTGTCCGGGCTGCTCGGCGGCAACGCCGGCGAGGTGATTTTCGCCGTCATCGGCACCGCGCTGACCGGGACCTCGCCGCTGAACACCCGGCAGCTGCTGCTGATGAACACACTGACCGACGCGCTGCCGGCCACCGCGGTGGCGGTCAGCACCCCGCGCGGGCCGGTGCAACGGGTCGGGCAGGGCCTCGATGAACGCGGCCTGTGGCGGGCGGTGGCGTTCCGGGGGGCGTTCACCGCGGCCGCCGGCACCACGGCGTGGGCGATGGCGTCGGTCACCGGGCGCCCGCAACGCGCCGCCACGGTGGCGCTGATCTCGTTGGTGTCGGTGGAGCTGGGCCAGACCCTGGTGGACTCGCACGCCCCGCTGGTGCTGCTCACCGCGGCGGGCTCGTTTGCCGCCTTCGCGCTCATGGTCAGCACCCCGGGCGTCAGCCAACTGCTCGGCTGTACCCCGGTCGGACCGCTGGGCTGGGCGCAGGCGCTAGGGTCGGCCGCGGTCGCGACGGGCGCGGTGGCCGTGACAACGCATCTGCTGGATGGTCGTCGCGGCTCAGATCAGCCGGTGCCGACCGACCGTCGGCCTGATGAAGCTCCAGAACACCGGCCCGCCACAGCAGCGCGTACACCTCCTGCAACGGCACCGTCAACAGCCGCGCGGTCACTGAAACTAGTAGATCGTCCAAGCCAGCTGTCGCCTGCATAGCCCTCACCCTGCTGGCAGCGCGCAGCGAGGCGGTGACGACGTCGTTACCGCGAGGCGAATGGCGGTGGAAAACCGCGCCGCGCCCATCGGGTGAATCGTGCCGCGGCCGGTGACCTGAGAGACTGTCCGCGAAAGGGGCCCGCCGTTGCACTTATCGCTGCTGGAGTGGAGCATCACCCTGGCGGTGACGCTGTCGGTGCTGCTCTTCGATGTGCTGGTGATCGCCCGCCGACCCCACGAGCCGACGCTGCGGGAATGCGCGTTGGCGCTGTCGGGCTACATCCTGCTGGCCGTGCTGTTCGGGCTGTGGATCTGGTTCGGCCACGACAGCCGGTTCGGCATGCAATTTTTCGCCGGTTGGCTCACCGAATACAGCCTGTCGGTGGACAACCTGTTCGTCTTCGCGCTGGTCATCGCCAGTTTCAATGTGCCCAAGCGCTACGAGCAGGAAGTGCTGTTCTTAGGCATCGTGCTGGCGTTGGTGTTCCGGGGCGCTTTCATCGCGCTCGGCGCGGTGGCGATCCAGAAGGTGTCGTGGACCTTCTACGTGTTCGGCGCGTTCATTATTTTCGTGGCGCTTCGGCTGGTGCTGGCCGGCGGTCCGGACAGCGGGCAAGACAATGCGGTGGTGCGGTTCGCCCGCACCTACCTGAACACCACCGACCGGTGGGACGGCCTCAAGCTCTACCTCAAAGACGGCACCAAACGGGTCATGACGCCGATGTTTTTGGTCGTGCTGGCGGTGGCCACCACCGATTTGATGTTCGCGCTGGACTCCATCCCGGCGATCTTTGGCCTGACCCGCGAGCCGTATCTGGTGTTCACCGCCAACGTGTTGGCGCTGATGGGCCTGCGGCAGTTGTATTTTCTGCTGGGCGGCATGCTCAAGCGGCTGGAGTATCTGCCGCGCGGCCTCGCGGTCATCTTGATGTTCATCGGGGTGAAGATGATCCTGCAGGCGCTGCGCCAAAACGACGTGTCGTTCCTCAACGGCGGTAAGCCATTCGACGTGCCGAAGATCTCCACCTCGGTCAGCCTGGTCGTCATCGTGGCGGTGCTGGTCATCAGCACCGTCGCCAGCCTGTACAAGACCCGCGTCCTCGACGCCGATTAGGCTTAGTGGCCGGCGGTTTTGAACCGCTCCACCGAGCGCTGCACCTCGGCCTCGGCCTCGGCGCGGCCCACCCAGTCGGCGGCCTTGACGAATTTGCCCGGCTCCAGGTCCTTGTAGTGCACAAAGAAGTGCTTAATCGCGTCGAGCTCGAACTCGGGCACATCGCCGATGTCGTTGATGTGGTCCCAGCGGTGATCACCGGCCGGCACACACAGCACCTTGTCGTCGCCGCCGGCCTCGTCGACCATCTTGAACATTCCCACCGGCCGTGCCTCCACCAGCACACCGGGAAACACCGACTGCGGCAGCAGCACCAACGCGTCGAGCGGGTCGCCGTCCTCGCCGAGGGTATCTTCGATGAAGCCGTAGTCGGTGGGGTAGGCCATCGGCGTGTACAGGTAGCGGTCCAACCGAACCCGGCCGGTCTCGTGATCGACCTCGTATTTGTTGCGCTGACCCTTCGGGATCTCGATGGTCACGTCGAATTGCACCGTGTCGGCTCCTTCTCCCAGGTGTGGGTCAGTCTGATCGTTGGCTCCGCGCCGGAGGCCCACCTTAACCGAGCGATACGCTGCAACTAAACAGATGCCGACCGCACCGGGTCGGTTTGGGGGCTGGCCCACCACAACCGGGCCAGGGAAATCAGGAGGGTCATGCGTCCGACGCGGTGGGCGAGATCCACGCACCTGCTGGTCGGGGTGATCGTGCTGGCGTTGGTCGGCGCGGTGCTGGCGGCGGCCGCCCTGTTCAACACCGGCCACAGCACCGACGCCCAAACCGCGCCGACACCGCCGGCGGCGGTCGCCGACCCCGGGGTGGTGCCGGTTGCCGACACCGCGCCGGAACCCACCGTCGACAGGCTGCGGGTCGCGCTGGCGCCGGCGGTGGCCAACCCGGATCTGGGCCGGCTGGGCGGGCGCATCACCGACGCGGCGTCCGGTGACCAGCTGTGGTCGCAAACCGACGGCCTGCCCATGCAGCCGGCGTCGACCAACAAGGTGCTGACCTCGGCGGCGGCGCTGCTGACCCTGGACCGCAACGCCCGGGTCACCACCAAGGTGGTGGCCGCCGACCAGTCCGGGGTGGTGGTGCTGGTCGGCGGCGGCGACCCGACCCTGTCGGCGGCACCGGCCGGGCAAGACACCTGGTATCGGGGCTCGGCCCGGATCAGCGACCTGGCCGACCAGGTGCGTCGCAGCGGCGCCCCGGTGACCGCCGTGCAGGTGGACACCTCGTTGTTCAGCGGTCCGACGATGGCGCCGGGCTGGGACCCGTCCGACATCGACGGCGGCGACATCGCCCCGATCGAATCGGTGATGCTCGACGCCGGGCGGATCCAGCCCACCACGGTGGAATCCCGCCGGTCGCTGACCCCGGCGCTGGACGCCGGGCGGGCGCTGGCCAGCGCTTTGGGGGTGGACCCCCGCGCGGTCACCCTGACCGGCGCGCCGGCCGGTGCCCGGGAGCTGGCGTCGGTGCAGTCGGCCCCGCTGATTCAGCGACTCAACGACATGATGAACGCCTCCGACAATGTGATGGCCGAATGCATTGGCCGCGAGGTGGCCGCCGCGCTGCACCGGCCGCAGTCGTTCACCGGGGCCGTCGGCGCGGTGACCGAGCAGCTGCGCACCGCCCACATCGACACCGGCGGCGCGGCCCTGATGGATTCCAGCGGGTTGTCGGTCGATGACCGGTTGACCGCCAAAACCCTGGACGGGGTGGTGCAGGCCGCGGCCGGCCCGGACCAGCCGTCGCTGCGCCCCCTGCTGGATCTGCTGCCGGTCGCCGGCGGCAGCGGCACCCTGTCCGACCGGTTCCTGGACCCCGGCACCGATCAAGGCCCGGCCGGCTGGCTGCGGGCCAAAACCGGGTCGCTGACCCGCACCAACGCGTTGGCCGGCGTGGTCACCGACCACGACGGGCGGGTGCTGACCTTCGCCCTGATCTCCAACGACGCCGGCCCAACCGGGCGCACCGCGATCGACGCGGTGGCCGCCACCCTGCGAACCTGCGGCTGCCGATGACCTCCCCGCCGGTGACGATGCAGAGCCCAGCGATGAGGAGGAGGCGGCGATGACCTCCCCCGAGCTGACCGTCGGGCGCGCGGTGGACTGGCGCTTCGCCGCCACGGTCGGGGGATGGCTGGCCCGGCCGGCCCCGCCGACCACCGACTACACCCGCCGCCAGGTGATCGACGAGCTGGCCAGCGCCGCCAAGGCCGCCGAACCGCTGGTGCGGGAGGTGACCGGGCTGGGCGCCCGCGGTGCGGTGCCGGACGCGCGCATCGTGGACCGCGGCCAGTGGATCGCCGCGGCCGCCGAGTCGATGCGGGTGATGACCGGCGGCACCGACAAACCGCGGGGGGTGGTCACCGCCCGCCTCACCGGGGCCCAGACCGGCGCGGTGCTGGCGTTCGTCGCCTCCGGCATCCTCGGCCAGTACGACCCGTTCGCCGACGGGGGCTGTTTGCTGCTGGTGTATCCGAATGTCATTGCCGTGGAGCGGCAACTGCGGGTGCCGCCGGCCGACTTCCGGTTGTGGGTGTGCCTGCACGAGGTGACCCACCGGGTGCAGTTCACCGCCAACCCGTGGCTGTCGCGGTACATGTCGGATGCGTTGGCGGTGCTGACCACCGAAAGCGGCGACGACGCCATGCAGGTGCTGGGCCGGCTCGCCGACTTCGTGCGGGGCCGCCGCGACGCCGACCCGGGACAGCCCGACGCGCACACCGCCGGCATCCTGGGCCTGGTGCGGGCAGTGCAGTCCGCGCCGCAGCGTGACGCGCTGGACCAGCTGCTGGTGCTGGGCACGCTGCTGGAAGGCCACGCCGACCACGTGATGGATGCGGTCGGGCCGGCGGCGGTGCCGTCGGTGGCGACCATCCGCCGCCGGTTCGACGAGCGGCGCCAACGCGACCAGCCCCCGCTGCAGCGGCTGCTGCGCGCGCTGCTGGGCATCGACGCCAAGATCAGCCAGTACACCCGCGGCAAAGCCTTCGTCGACCAGGTGGTCGGCGAAGTGGGGATGGACCGGTTCAACACGATCTGGTCGGGTCCCGACACGCTGCCGCTGCCCGCCGAGATCGAAGACCCGCACCGGTGGATCGACCGGGTGCTGTAGACCAGCTGCGGGCGGCGGTCGCGGCGTTCACCCAGACCTACCTGCCAACCGCACCACGGTGGTGCGTGGGCCTGTCCGGGGGCCCGGACTCGTTGGCGCTGACCGCCGTGGCGGCCGGGATGCTGCCCACCACCGCGCTGGTCGTCGACCACGGCCTGCAGCCCGACTCCGCCGACGTCGCCGCCGCCGCGGCCGACCAGGCGGTCGCGTTGGGGTGCGCCGACGCCCGGGTGCTGCGCGTCCAGGTTGGCGCCGACGGCGGCCCGGAGGCGGCGGCCCGGGCGGCTCGCTACCGCGCGCTGGACGCGGCCCGCGGCGAGGACCCGGTGCTGCTCGGGCACACCCTGGACGACCAGGCCGAGACGGTGCTGCTGGGCTTGGGCCGCGGGTCGGGGGCCCGCTCGCTGGCCGGGATGCGTCCGCACGACCCGCCGTGGGGTCGCCCGCTGCTGGGGGTGCGCCGCGCCACCACCCACACCGCCTGCGCCGAACTGGGCCTGACCCCCTGGCACGACCCGCACAACACCGACCGCCGGTTCACCCGCACCCGGCTTCGCACCGAGGTGCTGCCGCTGCTGGAGGACGTGCTGGGCGGCGGCGTCGCGGAGGCGCTGGCCCGCACCGCCACCGCGCTGCGGGAGGACACCGGCCTGATCGACACGCTGGTGGCCCAGGCGGTGGCGGCGGCGGCCACCGGCGACGGACTGGACGTCGCGGCGCTGGCCGGGCTGCCCGGACCGATCCGCCGCGGCGCGATCCGCAGCTGGTTGCTGGCCGGCGGGGCGACCGGCCTGACCGACAAGCAGATCCGCGGGGTGGATCGGCTGGTCACCGGGTGGCGCGGGCAGGGCGGGGTGGCGGTGGGCTCCGCGCTGCGCGGTCAGCGGCTCTTCGCCGGTCGGCGCGACGGGGTGTTGACGCTGCGTTATGAGCCCGTCGACCGGGCGTGAACGCTGGTGGGCCGTTGGTTGTTGACGCCGCGGCATGGCACGCTGTGAGCGTGACGGCCGAGCTCTATCCCGGTGACATCAAATCGGTGCTGCTGACCGAGCAGCAGATCCAGGACCGCATCGCCGAACTCGGCGCCCAGATCGGCGAGGATTACCGCGCAGCCGCCGACGGCCAGGATCTGCTGCTGATCACCGTGCTCAAGGGTGCGGTCATGTTCGTCACCGACCTGGCCCGGGCCATCCCGCTGCCCACCCAATTCGAGTTCATGGCGGTCAGCTCCTACGGGTCCTCGACGTCGTCGTCGGGGGTGGTGCGCATCCTCAAAGACCTCGACCGCGACATCAGCGACCGCGATGTGCTGATCGTCGAGGACGTCGTCGACTCCGGGCTGACGCTGTCCTGGCTGCTGCGCAACCTGGCCACCCGGGCGCCCCGCTCGGTGCGGGTGTGCACGCTGCTGCGCAAACCCGACGCGGCCCGCGCCAGCGTCGACATCGCCTACGTGGGTTTCGACATCCCCAACGAGTTCGTGGTCGGCTACGGCCTGGACTACATCGAGCGCTACCGCGACCTGCCCTACATCGGGACCCTGGATCCGCGGGTCTACCAGTGTTGAACCCCTAGCTCAGCTCCCACACCGCGGTCACCGAGAAGCTCACCGTCTGCTGGCCGGGTTCCACCGGCACGTCGGCGGCCATCGCGCGCGGCATCGGCGTCGGACCAGGAGGCCGGGATCCGTCCGGTTCCTCCGAAATCGAGATCACCCGGCCTAGTTTGAGCCCGGACAGCTGCGCGTACTGCTCGGCACGGGCCTTGGCGTCGTTGAAGGCGCGGCTGCGGGCGTCGCGCACCAGTTTGGAGTCGTCTTCGATGGAATAGCGCACCGAATTGATCCGGGTGGCGTCGCCGCCGGTGTTGACGATGATGGCCAGCACCCGGGACGCCAAGTCCAGCTGCCGGATGGTCACCTTGATTGCGTTGCTGGCCCGGTACCCGGCGATGGTGGACGCCGCACCCTCGGGATTGGCGTACTGCGGCTGCAAGCTGACCTGGGTGGTGGCGATGTCCTTGCGGTCCACGCCGGCATCGGTCAGCGCGTCGATGACCGCCTGCTGCCGTTCGCTGGTCTGGTTCATCGCGGTGGTGACATCGGGTGCGGTGAACTCGATTCCGACGTCGGCGGTCAGCGTGTCCGGGGCGCCCTGCACCTGACCGGAGCCCTCCACGGTCACCTGCCGTGGGTGGTCCCCGACCGGCCCGGGGCTGGCGGAGTCGCACGCCGAGACCGTGGCCGCGGCCAGGCCGAGTGCGGCCACCGCGATCCACCGGCGGACAAAGGTGTTGGCGCTCCGTGCGATCGGCATGGATGGCACCCTAACGCGTTTGCGACCGCGACCGCGACGGGTGCGGCACACTGGGCGCATGGCCGTCACTCCGCCCCGGGCGCTGGCCCTGGCGCTTGAACCGTTCGCCGGGCAGGTGTACTTCGCCCCGGAATGCCACCGCGGTTATCACGCGCTCGGGTTCAATCCCAGCCCCGGCAAGACCGGCGAGGTGGAAATGCCCGACGGCACGGCCTACTTCTGCAGTCGCGGTTCGCTGTTGGGGCAGGTGCCCGGCGAGGTGATCGCCGCGGCCTTCGCGGTGTTCAACCCGGCCGTCGTGATCCCGGCGGTCACCCACGGCTGGGCGCTGACCGACGCCAAAGCGGTGTGCCGGGTGCGCACCGACGGCGCGGTGGCCCAGCTGCACCGGGTGTTGGGCGCCAGCCCCGAGGGGGTCGACCGGGTGGTGCAGCTGCTGCGGCGCGCCACCGATCGGCTGCCGTTGGCGGGCAAGCCGCTGTTCGCCGGACTGGTCGCGTTGGGTCTGCCCGGTGAGCCGTTGGCCGACGCCTGGCGGCTGGCCGACCGGCTGCGCGAGTTCCGCGGCGACGTGCACGTAAATGTCTGGAGCACAGCCGGTTTCGACGGCACCGAGATCGGTTTGATCACCGAACTGTACTGGGGGATGCCGCTGCGCAGCTACATCCGCACCCGGGCCTGGAGCGACGACGACCTGGCCGCGGCCGAGGACCGGCTGGCCTCCCGCGGGCTGATCCGCGACGGGGCGTTCACCGATGCCGGGCGGGCCGTGCGCGAGGCGATCGAGGTGGCCACCGACAACGCCTGCGCACCGATCGTCGACGCGCTCGGCGACGACCTGGGCGAGTTGATCGACCTGATCGGCGGGTGGTCACGCCGGCTGCAAGCCGCCGGCGGCTATCCCGCGTCGGGCCCGCACGACCTGGCGGCCGCGGCCGACCACTGGCAGCGCCCTACGGGGTGACCAGGATCTTGCAGTGCCGTTCCGGGTCGGCCAGGTCGTCGAACGCCGCGCCCACCTGATCCAGGCCCACCTCCCCGGTGATCAGCGGCGTGACGTCGATGTCGCCGTCGGCCAGCGCCCGCAGCGAGTCGCCGAATTCGGCTGGGTCATAGCCGAGCACGAACTGCAGGTTGATCTGCTTGGCGATAGCGAAAAACGGGTGCACGGTATCGGGCTGCATGCACACGCCGGCGACCACCACCTGGCAGCCCACCGGGGCGCGGCGCAGCACGTCGTCGATGATGCCGGGCACCCCGACCGCCTCGAAGACCACCGCGGGGCGCACCGTGTCGAACGGTGAGCCGGCGGCCGGATCGAGCACCTGATGCGCCCCCATGGTCGCCGCCAGGTCCCGTCGCTTCGGGGAAAAATCGGCGGCGACAATGTTTTCCACGCCGGCATTGCGCAGCGCCGCGATGATGGCGATGCCGATCGGTCCGCAGCCCAGCACCAGCGCGGTGTCGCCGCGGCCGACGCCCGACTTGTTGACCGCGTGCAGCCCGACCGCCATCGGCTCGGTCAGCGCGGCGTGCCGCGGATCCAAACCGTTGGGGATGGCCAACAGCAGCGGCGCCGACAGCAGCATCCGCTCGGCGTAGCCGCCGATGGTGGTGTTGGAGTAGACGATCGGCTCCATCCCGGTCGCCGACACCAGGATCGGTAGCGAGGTCACCAGGGTGCCCGGAGGATGGGTGGCGGTGTCCGGCCCAGCCTCGAGGACCTCGGCGGCAAACTCGTGGCCCATGAACACGTCACCGGCCAGATCGACACCGGCACCGGGATCCGCCGGCATGCCGGCCATCTGCTGGGTCAGTGTCAGCACCTCCGCGCCGTGCGCGGCGAAATGCAGGTCCGAGCCGCAGATCCCGCAGGCCCGCACCCCGACCAGCACCTGGCCGGGGCCGGGCACCGGTTCTTCTACATCGTCGCGACACACCATGCGCCCGTCGCGCAGCACCGCGGCCCGCATCAGCGCTGCTCCTTGGCCAGTTCGGTGGTGTGTTCGCCGACGGCTTTCATGATCGCCTCCCCGGCCCGGCCGAACAACTGGTCGCGCATGCCCTTGGCCCAGTCATGGGAGGCCCGCGCCGCGGTCAGCTGCCCGGTGAAATGCGGGATCACTGTGCGGGCGAACAGCTCATAGGAGTGGTAGGTGGCCGACGGCGCCGCCCAGTCGTGGCCGAGCAGCAGCAGGGTTCCGAATCCGCCGGAGCGGTCCAGCATGTCGGTGATGTAGGTGATCGCGTCGTCGGGGGTGCCGATGCAGCAGTTGCCGGTCGCCGCGTAGGCCTCGACGAACTCCCGTGGGCTCTGCGGGGAGCCTTCCACCTCGCTGGCCAGCGGGACGAACCCCGCCGCGCCGAAATAGTCGGCGAAATCCTGCAGCCCGTAGGTGCAGTCCTCGATCGCCTGCTCCCGGGTGTCGGCCAGGTGCATGATGCCCAGCACTCGCCAGTCGGCCCGGTCCGGTTCGTCCCGGCCGGCCTTGGCCGCCTGCTCGCGCACCACCTCCCACGCCGTCTCCAACGCCGCGAACCCGCCGGGCACCGACATCGATAACGACAGCAGCGAGGTGCCCAGCGCCCCGGCCAGCCGCGGCCCGGACGGGGAAATCATTGCCGCGGTCGAGATTTCCGGATACGGGTGGGTGTAGGGCCGGATGTGCAGGGCGGCGTCGCGCAGCGTGAACCAGTCCGAGTGCCGGTCGATGCGTTCTTCGGGCGCCGCCCTGAACAGCGCCAGGATCGCCTCCAGGGATTCCTGCATCATCCGGCGTTGTTCGACCGGGTCGATGCCCATCATGTAGGCGTCGGACGGCAGCGCCCCGGGCCCGGTGCCGAACATCACCCGACCCCGGGTGAGATGATCCAGCAGCACCCAGCGGTCGGCCACCATCAGCGGGTGGTGATACGGCAGCGACACCACCCCGGTGCCCAGCCGGATATGTTTGGTGCGTTCGGCGGCCGCCGCGATGAACACCTCCGGGCAGGCGATCAATTCGTAGCCGCCGGAATGGTGTTCGCCGAACCAGGCCTCGTCGAAGCCGAGCCGGTCCAGGGCGACCACCCGCTCCAGGTCGTATTCCAGCGCCACCGTGGGGGATTGGCCGATCGGGTGAAACGGGGTGATGAACACCCCGAATTTCAGTCGCGCGCTCATCACGACTCCACGCCGGCCAGGAAGTCCAGCAACGCCGCGTTGACCTCGTCGGGGCGTTCCTGCTGCAGCCAGTGCCCGGCACCCTCGATCAGCACCTCGCGATACGGGCCGGTGACCACCTCGCCGGCCCGGTCGCGGCGGGTGAAGCCCAGCACCGGGTCGGCGGTGCCGGCGATAAACAACGCCGGCACGTCGGTGGTGGCGCCGGCGAGATCGGGGGTGGTTTCCCAGTTGCGGTCGAAGTTGCGGTACCAGTTCAGCCCGCCGGTGAACCCGGTCCGGGTGAATTCGGCGATGTAGTGGTCGAGTTCGTCGGCGCGGATCCAGTCCGGCAGCCCGTCGGGTTCGGGCAGCCGGTCGATGAAGCCCTCCGGGCCGGGGGCGATCATCCGCAGCCCCGCGCCCGCGTCGTCCGGGGAGCGCAGGCCACCGATCATCCGGCGCATGGTGCGGGCCGGGTCGCTGTCGAGTTCGGCGTCGGCGATCCCGGGCTGCTGGAAATACAGGATGTAGAAAAACTTGTCCCCGATCAGCTGCCGCCACGCCTCGGTCGGTCGCTGCTGGGGTCGCGGCGTCGGCGGGACGCTGAGCCCCGCCACGGCGGCCACCCGATCGGGGTGCAGCAGGGCGGCGTTCCACACCACCGGGGCGCCCCAGTCGTGCCCGACCCACACCGCGCGGTCCGCGCCGACGTCGTCGAGCAGGCCGACCAGGTCGGCGGTCAGCGCGTGGATGTCGTAAGCCTCGATCGGCTCCGGGCGGGACGAGCCGCCGTAGCCGCGCTGGTCGGGGGCCAGCACGTGGTAGCCGGCCTCGGCGAGCGCCGGGATCTGATGTCGCCAAGAAAACGCCAGTTCAGGGAAGCCGTGCGCGAGGATCACCACCGGCGCGCCACGCTCACCGGCCTCGACCACCCGCAATTGCACGCCGTTGGTGTCGACTAACCGCTCGGTCGATGTAAGCACCATCACACCAAAGCACAGCCGCCGGCGGTCCGGAAAGACCTGCCGGGAACTGCCGGACGTTTAACGGGCGGTAGCCTGAAATACGTCCAGCTGCGCATATGGGAAGGACTTGGCCGATTACGGCCGATGCTCGATGAACCGGAAAAACGTGATCCGCACCGTCACCGCGATCGGTGTCGTGCTGCTGCTCGGCTGGCTGTTCTTCTATATGAGCGACGACACCCGCGGGTACAAACCCGTGGACACCTCGGTGGCGCTCGCACAGATCGACGCCGGCAATGTCGAAAGCGCCCAAATCGACGACCGCGAACAGCAGCTGCGGTTGAAGTTGAAGAGCTCCAACAAGGACACCGACGGTTCCGACAAGGTCATCACCAAATACCCGACCGGCTACGCGGTGCCGCTTTACGACGCGTTGAGCGGCAAACACGCCCAGATCAAAACCGTCGTCAACCAGGGCAGCATCCTGGGCTCGCTGGTGGTCTACCTGCTGCCGCTGTTGCTGCTGGTCGGGTTGTTCGTGATGTTTTCCCGGATGCAGGGCGGCGCCCGGATGGGCTTCGGGTTCGGTAAATCGCGGGCCAAGCAGCTCTCCAAGGACATGCCCAAAACCACCTTCGCCGACGTGGCCGGGGTCGATGAGGCGGTCGAGGAGCTGTACGAGATCAAGGACTTCCTGTCCAACCCGGCGCGGTATCAGGCGCTGGGCGCCAAGATCCCCAAGGGGGTGCTGCTCTACGGCCCGCCCGGAACCGGCAAGACGCTGCTGGCCCGCGCGGTGGCCGGGGAGGCCGGCGTCCCGTTCTTCACCATCTCCGGCTCCGACTTCGTCGAGATGTTCGTCGGGGTGGGCGCCTCCCGGGTGCGCGACCTGTTCGAACAGGCCAAGCAGAACAGCCCGTGCATCATCTTCGTCGACGAGATCGACGCCGTCGGCCGGCAGCGCGGCGCCGGGCTGGGCGGCGGCCACGACGAACGTGAGCAGACGCTGAACCAGCTGCTGGTCGAGATGGACGGCTTCGGGGAGCGCGCCGGGGTCATTTTGATCGCGGCCACCAACCGGCCCGACATCTTGGACCCGGCGCTGCTGCGCCCGGGCCGCTTCGACCGGCAAATCCCGGTGTCCAACCCGGATCTGGCCGGGCGCAAGGCGGTGCTGCGGGTGCACTCCAAGGGCAAGCCGATGGCGCCCGACGCAGACCTGGACGGGCTGGCCAAGCGGACCGTGGGCATGTCCGGCGCCGATTTGGCCAATGTGATCAACGAGGCGGCGCTGCTGACCGCGCGGGAGAACGGCACCGTGATCACCGGTCCGGCGCTGGAAGAGGCGGTGGACCGGGTGATCGGCGGCCCGCGCCGCAAGGGCCGGGTGATCAGTGAGCTGGAGAAGAAGATCACCGCCTACCACGAGGGCGGCCACACCCTGGCGGCCTGGGCGATGCCCGACATCGAGCCGATCTACAAGGTCACCATCTTGGCTCGGGGCCGCACCGGCGGGCACGCGGTGTCGGTGCCCGAGGACGACAAGGGCCTGATGACCCGGTCGGAGATGATCGCGCGGCTGGTGTTCGCGATGGGTGGCCGCGCCGCCGAGGAACTGGTGTTCCGGGAGCCGACCACCGGTGCGGTGTCCGATATCGAGAAGGCCACCAAGATCGCCCGGTCGATGGTCACCGAATACGGCATGAGCGCCAAACTCGGTGCGGTCAAATACGGCACCGAGCACGGCGACCCGTTCCTGGGCCGCACCATGGGCACCCAGCCGGACTACAGCCACGAGGTCGCCCGCGGCATCGACGACGAGGTCCGCAAGCTGATCGAGGCCGCCCACACCGAGGCGTGGGAGATCCTCACCGAATACCGCGACGTGCTCGACACGTTGGCCGGTGAGCTGCTGGAGAAGGAGACCCTGCACCGCGCCGAGTTGGAGGCGATCTTCGCCGATGTGACCAAGCGGCCGCGGCTGACCATGTTCGACGACTTCGGTGGCCGCATCCCGTCGGACAAGCCGCCGATCAAAACCCCCGGCGAACTGGCCATCGAACGCGGCGAGCCGTGGCCGCAGCCGGTGCCGGAGCCGGCGTTCAAGGCGGCGATCGCGCAAGCCACCCGGGAGGCTCAGGCCGCGCAGCCCGCCAACGGCGCCAACGGTTCCTACGGGGTGCCCGCCGGGCATCGACCCGCGCCGCAGGGCGGCACCCAGCCCGATTACGGCGCCCCGGCCGGCTGGCATGCGCCGGGCTGGCCACCGCAGCAGCCGCCGGGCTACTGGTATCCGCCGGCGCACTGGCCGCGGCCGGCGCAGCACTACCCGGCCCAGCCGTATCCGCCCTACCAGCCGCAGCCCACGGCGGGGCAGGCCCCGCCGGTGGCCGGCGAGTCGCCCGACGAGCAAGACAAAGACGCGAGTCGGCCCAACCCGCCGAACCACGGCTGAGAAAACGGAGGCTTGGATGGCTCAGCCGAATTCCCGCCCCGTCGCGCCCGCTGGCCCGACGTTCGACCAGGACCGCGCCGAGGCGGCGATCCGCGAGTTGCTGTGTGCGGTCGGCGAGGACCCGGACCGGCAAGGCCTGGCCGAGACCCCCGCCCGGGTGGCCCGGGCCTACCGCGAGATGTTCGGCGGGCTGTACACCGATCCCGACGCCGTGCTGGAAACCACCTTCGACGAGCAGCACGACGAACTGGTGCTGGTCAAGGAGATCCCGCTGTACTCGGTGTGCGAACACCATCTGGTGGCGTTCCACGGCGTGGCGCACGTCGGCTACATCCCCGGCGACGACGGTCGGGTCACCGGGCTGTCGAAGATCGCTCGGGTGGTCGACCTGTATGCCAAGCGCCCCCAGGTGCAGGAACGGCTGACCGGTCAGATCGCGGATGCGATGACGCGCAAACTCGACCCGCGTGGCGTGATCGTCGTCATCGAGGCCGAACACCTGTGCATGTCGATGCGCGGGGTCCGCAAGCCGGGGGCGATCACCACCACCTCAGCGGTCCGGGGACAGTTCAAGACCGACGCCAGGTCGCGGTCCGAAGCGCTGGATCTCATTCTGCGGAAGTGAAGCCGACGCGAGTGCAGGTCATGGGGGTGGTGAACGTCACCGATGACTCGTTCTCGGACGGTGGACGCTATCTGGATGTCCAGCGCGCCGTCGACCATGGCCTGGCATTGGCCGCCGAGGGCGCGTCGATCGTCGACGTAGGCGGCGAATCCACCCGGCCCGGCGCGGTCCGCATCGACCCGGCGGTGGAGACGGCACGGGTCCTGCCCGTGGTGAAAGCGCTTGCCTCCCAAGGCGTTACCGTCAGCATCGACACCATGCACGCCGGTGTCGCCGAGGCGGCGCTGCGCAGCGGTGCCCAGATCGTCAACGACGTATCCGGTGGCCGCGCCGACCCGGCCATGGCGCCGCTGGTCGCGGCGGCCGGGGTGCCGTGGGTGCTGATGCATTGGCGGCCGGTGTCCACCGAGGATCCGCACCGGGTTCCGTATTACGGTGACGTGGTGGCCGAGGTTTGCGCGGAGCTGCTGGCCAGCGTCGACCGGGCGGTCGCCGCCGGCGTTGACCCGGCCAAGCTGGTGATCGATCCCGGGCTGGGCTTCGCCAAGACCGGCCAACACAATTGGGCCTTGCTGCACGCGCTGCCGAAGCTGGTCGCCACCGGGGTGCCGGTGCTGGTCGGCGCCTCCCGTAAACGGTTCCTGGGGAAGCTGCTGGCCGGCCCCGACGGCGCGGTGCGCCCGCCGGACGGCCGCGAAACGGCGACCGCGGTGGTCTCGGCGCTGGCCGCGCTGCACGGAGCCTGGGGCGTGCGGGTGCATGACGTGCAAGCCTCGGTCGACGCGTTGAAGGTGGTCGGAGCCTGGACCGCGGGAGGGACGGCTGAACCCGATGTCTGATCGAATCGAGTTGCGCGGCTTGACAGTTCGCGGACGACACGGGGTCTTCGACCACGAACGCGTCAACGGGCAGGACTTCGTCGTCGATATCACCGTGTGGCTGGACTTCGCCGCCGCGGCCGCCAGCGACCAGCTCGCCGACACCTACGACTATGGGTTGCTGGCCGAGCGCGCCGCCGCGATCGTGTCCGGGCCGGCCCGCAACCTGATCGAAACCGTCGCCACCGAGATCGCCGAGGATGTGATGAACGACGACCGCGTGCACGCCGTCGAGGTCACCGTGCACAAACCGCAGGCCCCGATTCCGCAAACCTTCACCGACGTGGCGGTAGTCGCCCGCCGGTCCCGCCGCAGTGGCCGCGGTGTGGTGGTCCCCGCCGGGGGTGGCCGATGAGAGCCGTGCTGTCCATCGGATCCAACCTGGGCGACCGGATGGCCCGGCTGCAGTCGGTGGTCGACGGCCTCGGCGACGCCGTGCAGGCGGTGTCGGGGGTCTACGAAACCGATCCGTGGGGCGGGGTGGATCAGGGGCCATTCCTCAACGCGGTGCTGATCGTCGACGACCCGGCGCGCGACGGGCACGCCTGGCTGCACCGCGCCCACGAGCTCGAACAGGCCGCCGAGCGGGTGCGGGGCCAGCGCTGGGGTCCGCGCACCCTGGACGTGGACCTGGTCAGTTGCTACGACACCGGCAACGGCCGCGACACCGAGGTGTTTTCTCGCGACGACGGGCTGACCTTGCCGCACCCGTTGGCCCACCTGCGGGCGTTCGTGCTGGTGCCCTGGTTGGCGGTCGACCCGGACGCCGAGCTGACCGTGGCCGGACAGCGGCGGTCCGTGGCGGCGCTGCTGGCCGAGCTGGACCCGGCCGACCGGGACGGGGTGCGGCCGACCGCGCTGGCGTTGGCGACCCACGCCGATCCGAGCGCGGACGGCTGATGGGTCCCACCCGCAAACGTGACCTGACGGCCGCGGCGGTGGCCGCCGCGGTGTTGGGTTATCCGCTGGTGGTGCTGTCCTACCGGTGGTTCCCGCCGATCACGGTGTGGACCGGGCTGTCGTTGCTGGTGGTCGCGGTCGTCGAGGCCGGGTGGGCTCGCTACGTCCGCAAGAAGATCGACGAGGGGCAGGTCGGCGACGGGCCCGGCTGGCTGCATCCGCTGGCGGTGGCCCGCGCGCTGGTGGTCGCCAAGGCCTCGGCGTGGGTGGGGGCACCGGTGCTGGGCTGGTGGATCGCGGTGCTGGCCTACCTGCTGCCGCGACGCGCGCTGCGCGTCCCCGGCCAGGACACTCCCGGCGCGGTGGTGGCCGCCGTCAGCGCGTTGGCGTTGGTGATCGCCGCGTTGTGGCTACAGCATTGCTGCAAATCCCCGCACGAACCGTCCGAGCCCGCCGAGGGCGCCACACAATAGCTGAGCGGATCGGGCGAGAATCGCCGGAGCGCGGCGACACGCGGACTGACCTCGTGCAGGTACAGTCAGGCCAATGCGCGCCGACGACGACGCAGAGCGTAGCGAGGAGGAGGAGCGGCGCAGATGACTTCCGTTCTGTCCCGCGGCGCCCGGGTCCGGCGCGGCGGCCGCAGGCCGGGCTGGGTGCTCTTGACAGCGTTGCTGGTGCTCGCCATCGCGGCGAGTTCCGCACTGGTTTTCACCAATCGCGTCGAGCTACTGAAGCTCGCCGTCATCCTGGCGCTGTGGGCTGCGGTGGTCGCCGCCTTCGTCTCGGTGATCTACCGCCGGCAAAGCGATGTGGATCAAGCCCGGGCGCGTGACCTCAAACTGGTCTACGACCTGCAGTTGGACCGCGAAATCTCGGCCCGGCGGGAATATGAGCTCACGGTGGAGTCGCAGCTGCGCCGCGAGCTGGCTTCCGAGCTGCGGTCCCAGGCCGCCGATGAGGTCGCGGCGCTGCGGGCCGAGCTGGCGGCGCTGCGCACCAACCTGGAGATCCTGTTCGACACCGACCTCGAGCAGCGCCCGGCGTTGGAGACCGATCGCTCGACGGTGCGCGCCTACAGCGACTGGGACCGCGACGCCGAGCGCGGCCCGACCAGCCGGGTCACCAGCAGCCGCGTCGCGGCCATGCGCGCCGAAACCGCCTCCGGACGCACCGACCAGAACCCGATCATCGATGTGCCCGAGGTCCCCGACGCCGGCGACGGCTACGACACCGGATACCCGGCCGCCGAGACCTATGCGCCCGCCGAGGAGTACGCCCGGCCGCCGCGCGGGTCGCACTGGCAGCGGCCCGAAGAGCCGGCCCGGGCCCCGGAGAACACCGGCTGGTCCCGGCGGGAGCGGCGTGAACCCTATCCGCCGCCGCAGCGCCCCCGGCCCGAGCCGGCCCGGCCGCCGCGGCCCGAGCCGCCGCGCTACCAACCGTGGCCGCCGCCGCAGCCCGAGCCGGCGGCCCCCAAACCCGAGCCGGCACCACCGAAACCGGAGCCGCCGGTGGCCACACCCGAACCCGAACCGGCACCACCCGAACCGCAGCCGGTGGCCGCTGAACCGGCCAGCGACTGGCGGCCGGTCAGCGCCGAGGGGCAATGGTTGCCGCCGGGATCCCCGGGCAGCAACTGGGTGTCACCGCCCGCCGAAGAACCCGCCCGCAACACCGGCGACGAGGCGGCCAAGGCCGTCAACGGTGCGGCGACGTTCCGGGCCGCGCCGCCACCGCCGCCGGCGCCCGAGCGCCGCGGCCGCCACGCCGGGCCCTCCGAAGCGTCGGCGGCCACGCCGCCGACGCCGGCCGCGGCCGCGCCCACGCCCGAGCCCGAGCAGCCGGCCGAGCCCGAGCAGCCGGCGGCGTCGCGCGAGTGGACCGGGCTCCCGGTGCGGGAGCCGGGCACGACGTACCCGACCGGCGGCCAGACCTCCGCGACCAGCCCGTGGCAGTACGGCGGGGAAGGCCGCCGGGCCCGGGCCCGTCATTCCGCGGAGTCCGAGACGCCCAGCGCCGCCGCGGAACCGGCCGCGCCCACGCTGCCCCCGCCCCCGCCGCCGACCTCCGCGGCGCGGCACCGCAGCATCGATCCGGTGGCCGACCCCGAGGGCCCGCCCACCGGGGGACAGTCGGTCGCCGACCTGTTGGCGCGGCTGCAAGCCGGCCAGAGCAGCGGTGGCCGGCGCCGCCGCCGCGACGAGTGAGCTGCCGCACATCTGAGGGTTCAGCCCTGGGACCCAGCGTGCCGCCACGTTAGAATCCCGGGGACCGTCCGGTACCCGCAGCGCGGGACTGGAACGAACCAAGAGAACTTGCGAGGGTCCGTCTGCGATGGTGCAGGTCGACGGATTGCGCCCAGCCCGGCTCAAAGTAGGGGTCATCTCGGCTGGCCGGGTCGGAACCGCCCTGGGGGTGGCGCTGGAACGCGCCGACCACGTTGTGGTGGCCTGCAGCGCCATCTCCGACGCGTCGCGGCGCCGCGCGCAGCACCGACTGCCCGACACCCCGATCGCGCCGGTCGTCGACGTCGCCGGCGACGCCGAACTGCTGCTGCTGGCGGTCCCGGACGCCGAACTGGCGGCCCTGGTGTCCGGGCTGGCCACCAGCTCGGCGGTGCGGCCCGGCACCATCGTGGCGCACACCTCGGGCGCCAACGGGATCGGTGTGCTGGCCCCGTTGACCGGCCAAGGATGTACTCCGTTGGCCATCCACCCGGCGATGACCTTCACCGGCGCCGACGAGGACATCGCGCGGCTGGCCGACACTTGCTTCGGGATCACCGCGGCAGACGAGGTCGGCTACGCGATCGCCCAGGCCCTGGTGCTGGAGATCGGCGGGGAGCCGTTCCGGGTCCGCGAGGACGCCCGCCCGCTGTATCACGCCGCCCTGGCCCACGCCAGCAACCACCTCGTCACGGTGCTCGCCGACGCGCTCGACGGGTTACGGGCCGCGCTGTCCGGGCAGGAACTGCTCGGCCAGGAGCTGGTCCGGGACGAGCCCGGCGGCCTCGCCGAGCGGGTGATCGGCCCGCTGGCCCGGGCGTCGCTGGACAACACGCTGCAGCGCGGGCAGGCCGCGCTCACCGGCCCGATCGCCCGCGGCGACGCGACCGCGCTGGCCGGTCACCTGGCCGCGCTGGCGGAGGTCGACCCGGGCCTGGCCCAGGCCTACCGCGGCAACGCGCTGCGCACCGCGCAGCGCGCCCACGCCGCCGCCGACGTCTTCGAGGTGTTGGGGCGGTGACCGTGACCAGCAAGGCGCCCGTGTTCAGCGCGGGTCAGCTCAACGTGTACGCCAACCCGAGCCAGGTCACCGACGTCAGCCGCGCGCTGCGGCACACCGGGCGCCGGGTGATGCTGGTGCCCACCATGGGCGCCCTGCACGACGGGCACCTGGCGCTGGTGCGCGCCGCCAAACGGGTCCCGGGCGCGGTGGTGGCGGTGTCCATCTTCGTCAACCCGCTGCAGTTCGGCGCCGACGAAGACCTGGACGCCTATCCGCGCATCCTCGACGAGGACCTGGCGTTGCTGCGCGCCGAAGGCGTCGAGGTGGTGTTCACCCCGAGCGCGGCGGCGATGTATCCCGACGGCCCGCGCACCTCGGTGCAGCCGGGGCCGCTGGGCGCCGACCTCGAGGGCGCCGCCCGACCCACCCACTTCGCCGGGGTGCTGACCGTGGTGTGCAAACTGCTGCAGATCGTGCGACCCGACCGGGTGTTCTTCGGCGAGAAGGACTATCAGCAACTGGTGTTGATCCGGCAGATGGTCGCCGACCTCAACATCGACGTGACGGTGATCGGGGTGCCGATCGTGCGGGAAGCCGACGGGCTGGCAATGAGTTCCCGCAACCGGTACCTGGACCCGGAGCAGCGCGACCTGGCCGCCACCTTGTCGGCGGCGTTGTTGGCCGGCGCGCACGCCGCGGCGGCCGGGGCCGACGCCGTGGACGCCGCCCGCGCGGTGCTGGCCGCGGTACCCGCTATCGACGTCGACTATCTGCAGTTGCGGGATAACGCACTGGGGCCCGCACCCACCCACGGACCCGCCCGGCTGCTCGTCGCGGCCCGGCTCGGCACCACCAGGCTGCTCGACAACATCGCCATTGAGATCGGAGCTAACTGATGTTACGGACCATGTTGAAGTCGAAGATCCACCGCGCCACCGTCACCCAGGCCGACCTGCACTACGTCGGTTCGGTGACCATCGACGCCGACCTGATGGACGCCGCCGACCTGCTGGAGGGTGAGCAGGTGACCATCGTCGACATCGACAACGGCGCCCGGCTGGTCACCTACGCGATCACCGGCGAGCGGGGCAGCGGCGTGATCGGCATCAACGGCGCCGCAGCACATCTGGTGCATCCCGGCGATCTGGTGATCCTGATCGCGTACGCGACCATGGACGACGCCGAGGCGCGCAGCTACCAGCCCCGCATCGTGTTCGTCGACGCCGACAACAAGCAGATCGACTTGGGGCACGACCCGGCCTTCGTGCCCGACGACGTTGCGGACCTCATGTCGCCGCGGATGAGCGCGCGGTAACCGTGCTGCTGGCAATCGACGTCCGCAACACCCACACCGTCGTCGGGCTGCTCTCCGGATCCGGGGAGCACGCCACGGTGGTGCAGCACTGGCGAATCCGCACCGAGGCCGAGATCACCGCCGACGAATTGGCGCTGACCATCGACGGCTTGATCGGCGAGGACAGTGAACAGCTCACCGGCGCGGCGGCGCTGTCCACCGTCCCGTCGGTCCAGCACGAAGTGCGGCTGATGCTCGACCAGTACTGGCCCACGGTGCCGCACGTGCTGATCGAACCCGGTGTGCGCACCGGGATCCCGCTGCTGGTCGACAACCCCAAAGAGGTCGGCGCCGACCGAATCGTCAACTGCCTGGCCGCGTTTCACAAATTCGGCACCGCCGCCATCGTGATCGACTTCGGCTCCTCGATCTGCGTGGACGTGGTCTCGGCCAAGGGCGAATTCCTCGGTGGCGCCATCGCGCCCGGGGTGCAGGTGTCCTCGGACGCCGCGGCGGCGCGCTCGGCGGCGCTGCGCCGGGTGGAGCTGACCCGGCCGCGTTCGGTGCTCGGCAAAAACACCGTCGAATGCATGCAGGCCGGCGCGGTGTTCGGGTTCGCCGGGCTGGTCGACGGGTTGGTCGGCCGCATCCGCGAACTCGAGGGGTTCACCGGCACCGACGTGGCGGTGGTGGCCACCGGGCACACCGCGCCGCTGCTGCTGCCCGAGCTGCACACCGTCGACCACTACGACCAGCACCTGACCCTGCACGGCCTGCGGCTGGTGTTCGAACGTAACCGCGACAGCCAGCGCGGCAAGCTCAAAACGGCGCGGTGAGTACCCGCTGAGCCCCCGGCCGTGAAAATGCGCTCACGCAGCAAAACAGCGAGTGAGCCCCTGCGTGAGCGCACTCTCGCGTGACGAGCGGGGTCCTCTAAGCTGGCACGTCGTGAGCTCCGCCGATGCAGACCTTCCCGAGCAGTACCGGATCCGCCGGGCCAAGCGTGAGCGGCTGCTGGCCGAGGGGCACGACCCCTACCCGGTCGCGGTGGCCCGCACCCACACCCTGGCAGAGGTCCGCGCCGCGTACCCCGATCTGGCCGCCGACACCACCACGGGCGAGCGTGTCGGCGTCGCCGGCCGGGTGGTGTTCGCCCGCAACTCGGGCAAGCTGTGCTTTGCCACCCTGCAGGACGGCGACGGCACCCAGTTGCAGGCCATGCTCAGCCTGGCCAGTGTCGGCGCGGAGGCGCTGGACGCCTGGAAGAGCGACGTGGATCTCGGCGACATCGTCTTTATTCACGGCGAGGTGATCAGCTCCCGGCGCGGGGAACTGTCGGTGCTGGCCGACACCTGGCAGATGGCGTCGAAGTCGCTGCGGCCGCTGCCGGTCGCGCACAAGGACCTGAGCGAAGAATCTCGGGTGCGGCAACGCTACGTCGACTTGATTGTGCGCCCGGAGGCGCGGGCGGTGGCCCGCCAGCGGATCGCTGTCATTCGAGCTGTGCGCAACGCCCTGGAGCGACGCGGGTTTCTCGAGGTGGAGACCCCGATGCTGCAGACTTTGGCCGGCGGCGCCGCGGCCCGCCCGTTCGTCACCCACTCCAATGCGCTGGATGCCGATCTGTACCTGCGAATCGCACCGGAACTGTTCCTGAAACGCTGCGTTGTCGGCGGTTTCGACAAGGTTTTCGAACTCAATCGGGTGTTCCGAAACGAGGGCGCCGATTCCACCCATTCTCCGGAATTTTCGATGTTGGAGACCTACCAGGCCTATGGAACCTATGACGATTCCGCGGTAGTGACCCGCGAGCTTATTCTCCAGGTCGCCGACGAGGCGATCGGCACCCGGCAGCTACCGATGCCCGACGGCAGCATCTATGACATCGACGGAGAATGGGCGTCGATACAAATGTATCCATCACTGTCGGCCGCGCTCGGCGAAGAGATCACCCCGGACACCTCGGTTGAGCGCTTGCGCGGGATCGCCGAACGGCTGGACGTGCAGATACCGACCGATCGTGGTTACGGGCACGGAAAACTGGTGGAAGAACTCTGGGAACACACCGTCGGCCATCAGCTGTCGGCGCCCACCTTCGTCCGGGATTTCCCGGTCGAGACAACCCCGTTGACCCGGCAGCACCGCAGTGTGCCGGGGGTCACCGAAAAGTGGGATCTCTATTTGCGTGGCGTTGAACTCGCCACCGGATATTCCGAACTTGTCGATCCGGTGGTGCAGCGGGAGCGGTTCGCCGCACAAGCCCGAGCAGCGGCCGCCGGTGACGACGAGGCGATGGCCCTCGACGAGGATTTCTTGGCCGCCATGGAACATGCGATGCCGCCATGCACCGGAACCGGAATGGGTATCGACCGCTTGTTGATGACCTTGACCGGTCTGTCAATTAGGGACACGGTTTTGTTCCCGATTGTTCGGCGGCACGGCAACTGAACAGCCCCGCCGCGCTTGTGTTGAATGCGCCGCGTTTCTATGGCAGATTGAGCAGCAGCAATCCGGGGACTCATATGCCACCTTGTGCACAGTGAGTACATAGCAAGAAACGCGAGGGTGAGCCGATGGCGAGAAAAGTGACCGTCACCTTGATCGATGATTTCGACGGCCAGGGTGCCGCCGATGAGACGGTCGAATTCGGGCTCGACGGGGTGACCTATGAGATTGACCTTTCCGGCAAGAATGCCACGAAACTTCGCAACGACCTGAAGAAATGGGTCGAGGCCGGCCGTCGGGTCAGCGGGCGTCGGCGGGGCCGGTCGGCCACCGGCCGCCGGGGGGCGATCGACCGCGAGCAAAGTGCAGCGATCCGGGAATGGGCCCGTCGTAACGGGCACAATGTGTCCACCCGGGGTCGGATCCCGGCCGACATCATCGACGCATTCCACGCGGCCACCTGAGCGCGTTTCGCTGCGGGCGAACCGATCATCTCCCGGTGCGGGAAACGTTTTCCGATTTTCCCGCGTTGCTCTCTTACGTCTGTGCCAGGTCCGCGAGCGTCCGCGGCAGGTTGTACTAGCCAGCCAGGGCGCACCGCGGCAGGCCGCCCACTACAGTGGATGGCAGGTACGCGACGCCGAGGTACCGATGGTGAGGGAGAGCAGGTAACCACCGATGTTCGAAAGATTTACCGACCGAGCACGTCGGGTCGTCGTCCTGGCGCAAGAAGAAGCCCGGATGCTCAACCACAACTACATCGGGACCGAGCACATCCTCTTGGGGCTGATCCACGAGGGTGAGGGGGTCGCCGCCAAGTCCCTGGAGTCGTTGGGCATCTCCTTAGAGGGGGTCCGCAGCCAGGTCGAGGAGATCATCGGCCAGGGCCAGCAGGCGCCGTCCGGGCACATCCCGTTCACCCCGCGCGCCAAGAAGGTGCTGGAGCTGTCGCTGCGCGAGGCGCTGCAACTCGGCCACAACTACATCGGCACCGAGCACATTCTGCTCGGACTGATTCGTGAGGGCGAGGGCGTCGCGGCCCAGGTCTTGGTGAAACTGGGCGCGGAGCTGACCCGGGTGCGCCAGCAGGTGATCCAGCTGCTGAGCGGTTACCAGGGCAAGGAGACCGCCGAGGCCGGCACCGGCGGCCGCGGCGGCGAGTCGGGCAACCCGTCGACGTCGCTGGTGCTCGACCAGTTCGGCCGCAACCTCACCGCCGCCGCGATGGAAGGCAAGCTCGATCCGGTCATCGGCCGGGAGAAGGAAATCGAGCGGGTCATGCAGGTGCTTTCCCGGCGCACCAAGAACAACCCGGTGTTGATCGGCGAGCCCGGTGTCGGGAAGACCGCCGTCGTCGAGGGCCTGGCGCAGGCCATCGTGCACGGCGACGTCCCCGAGACGCTGAAGGACAAGCAGCTCTACACCCTGGACCTGGGTTCGCTGGTGGCCGGCAGCCGTTACCGCGGTGACTTCGAGGAGCGCCTGAAGAAGGTGCTCAAGGAGATCAACACCCGCGGCGACATCATCTTGTTCATCGACGAGCTGCACACCCTGGTCGGGGCCGGGGCCGCCGAGGGCGCCATCGACGCCGCGTCCATCCTCAAGCCGAAGCTGGCTCGTGGTGAATTGCAGACCATCGGCGCCACCACACTCGACGAGTACCGCAAGTACATCGAGAAGGATGCCGCGCTGGAGCGCCGCTTCCAGCCGGTGCAGGTCGGCGAGCCCACGGTGGAGCACACCATCGAGATCCTCAAGGGCCTGCGGGACCGCTACGAGGCCCACCACCGGGTGTCGATCACCGACGGTGCGATCGCGGCCGCCGCCACCCTGGCCGACCGCTACATCAACGACCGGTTCCTGCCGGATAAGGCCATCGACCTGATCGACGAGGCCGGCGCCCGGATGCGGATCCGTCGGATGACCGCACCGCCGGACCTACGTGAGTTCGACGAGAAGATCGCCGACGCGCGCCGGGAGAAGGAATCCGCGATCGACGCGCAGGACTTCGAGAAGGCCGCCAGCCTGCGCGACCGGGAAAAGCAGCTGGTCGCGCAGCGCACCGAGCGGGAAAAGCAGTGGCGTTCCGGTGACTTGGACGTGGTCGCCGAGGTCGACGACGAGCAGATCGCCGAAGTGCTGGGCAACTGGACCGGGATCCCGGTGTTCAAGCTCACCGAGGCCGAAACCACCCGGCTGCTGCGGATGGAAGATGAGCTGCACAAGCGGATCATCGGCCAGGAGGACGCGGTCAAGGCGGTCTCCAAGGCCATCCGCCGCACCCGCGCCGGGTTGAAGGACCCCAAGCGCCCGTCCGGTTCGTTCATCTTCGCCGGCCCGTCCGGGGTCGGGAAGACCGAGCTGTCCAAGGCGCTGGCGGAGTTCCTGTTCGGCGACGACGACGCGCTGATCCAGATCGACATGGGCGAGTTCCACGACCGGTTCACCGCCTCTAGGCTGTTCGGTGCCCCGCCCGGGTACGTCGGCTACGAGGAGGGCGGTCAGCTCACCGAGAAGGTGCGGCGCAAGCCGTTCTCGGTGGTGCTGTTCGACGAGATCGAGAAGGCGCACCAGGAGATCTACAACAGCCTGTTGCAGGTGCTGGAGGACGGTCGGCTTACCGACGGTCAGGGCCGCACGGTGGACTTCAAGAACACCGTGTTGATCTTCACCTCCAACCTGGGCACCTCCGACATCTCCAAGGCCGTCGGCCTCGGGTTTAGCCAGGGCGGCGGGGAGAACAACTACGAGCGGATGAAGCTCAAGGTCAACGACGAGCTCAAGAAGCACTTCCGGCCGGAGTTCCTCAACCGCATCGACGACATCATCGTCTTCCACCAGTTGACCCGCGACGAGATCATCCGGATGGTCGACCTGATGATCGGTCGGGTCGCTACCCAGCTCAAGGCCAAGGACATGGCGATGGAGCTGACCGACAAGGCCAAGTCGTTGCTGGCCAAGCGTGGCTTCGACCCGGTGCTGGGGGCCCGCCCGCTGCGGCGCACCATCCAGCGCGAGATCGAGGACCAGCTGAGCGAGAAGATCCTGTTCGAGGAGGTCGGTCCCGGCCAGATCGTCACCGTCGACGTGGACAACTGGGATGGCGAATCCTCCGGTGAGGACGCGAAGTTTACCTTCACCGGACGCCGCAAGCCGGACGAGCCGGCCGAGGCGGATCTGGCTAAGGCGGGCGCCCACAGCACCGGCGGCGCGCACGCCGCCGAGTAACGGCTAGCACCAGAGCGTTCGTGATTGTGCGGTTTCATACGCTTAAGCGCCTTAAAGCGTATGAAACCGCACAGTCGGCGCAATTTTCCGCGGGCTAGCGTTAGTGGGCGCCGCGGCATCGCACGGGGTGGCTACGGTTGCCGGGGGAGCAGCGCGAACACCTCCCGGGCGATCTGCACCATCCAGCTGCCCACCCGCGGGCCGTGGTCGCGGGCCCAGTTCAGCTGGAAGCTGACCACCCAGGGCTGCCCGGATTTGTCGACCGCGTACCAGCTGAACGTCAAATCACCCGGCAGGCCACCGGCTTTGGAGCCGATGTAGGGCCATTCGGTGCGATCCAGCTCGACGCCGGCGACGGCGGACATGATCTCTTTGACCGGGGCGGCCTTGCCGACCGCACCGGTTTGCAACGCGGCGTGGATGCGGCAGATGTCCTGCGCGCTGCCATACCATTCCGCGCCGTACATCGAGGCCGGAATGTGGGCGCGGGTCGGATCTGGCTGGTACGGCACCGAATTGGCTTGTTGCAGCAGCTGGGCGCGCACCTGCGGGGAGGCGTGCTGCCAGCGCTCGCGCAGATCGGGTTCGCCCCAACCGACCGAAAACAGTTCGTACATGGTTGGGAACGGCGTCATGCTGGCCGGGTCGTGGTGGCCGGCCGCCACCAGGGCCTGCTCGACGGCGTGGGTGCCCACCTTGCCGATCAGCAGGTCGGTGGCCATGTTGTCGCTGGTGGCGATCATCTTCTCGGCGGCCGTGCGCACCGAAACGTGGGCCCCGGGCGGCAGTTTCTCCAACCCGGAGGAACCCACCACTTTGGCCCGTTCGGTGATCGTCAGCTGATCGTCCCAGGACACCGTCCCGGCCTTGACCGCGTTGGCCACCGCGTACAACACATACAGCTTGAAAATCGAGGCCAGCGGCAGGGATTCGCTGGTGTTGGTACCGGCCACCGGGTCACAATGGCCGTCGTTGACCTTGGCGGCCTGATAGGAGTACCGGGCGCCGGTCCTGCTCAACACGGCGTCGAGGTCCCGCCACGACGTGACCGGCGGGGTCTGGGTGGTGACATCGAAGCGGTCCACCAGCCCGTTGTCGTCGGTGTGCAGTTCGATGTCCTGGCGGGCCCCGTAGGACGTCACCAGGTGCAGGGTGGCCGCCCCGGCGTGGATATCGACGCTTTCGAAAGTAAACGGGCGGTCCCACCACAGCCCCTCCATGGTGGTGACCACCGAATCCACCATGTCCGGGGCGGCCAGCGTGCGGACCCCGACCGGGCCGATCGGCCAGTCCGAGTTGAGCATGTCCACCGTCTGCTTGGCCCGCAGGCCCGGCGGGGTTTTGGTGTCGATCTGCACCCCGGCGTCCCGCGCGTTCGCGGACGGCACGGGGGACTGGCTACAACCACCGGCCAGAGCGACGGTCAGCGCGGCGGCGACCGTCACCGCCACCGCGCGTCGTCGCATCCGGATCCGGCTACGCCTGTTCGCCGGTTGGGGCAACGTCTAACACAACCTCGAATTCCAGCAGGGACGCACCGGTTGCCACCGGATTGGCCTGCTGACCAGCGTGGGCTTGCGCGGCGCGGCCGGTGGCCCACGCCTGGAAGGCCTCGTCGGACTCCCAGTGGGTCACCACGAAGTAGCGGTCCTCACCCTTGACCGGGCGCAACAGTTGAAAGCCGAGGAAGCCGGGAGATTTTTCCACCGTGTGGGCGCGATTGGCGAACCGCTTCTCCAGTTCGGGGCCCGCGTCCGCGGGCACCTCGATTGCGTTGATCTTCACCACTGGCATGGCGTTAAGGCTACCGTGCCGTCCCGTCGACCCGGCAGGCCACGCAAGATGAACACCTATGCCAACCGATCTGCTCACCCACCGCGGCGGCCGGGGCGAGCCGCTGGTTTTGGTGCACGGCCTGATGGGCCGGGGCAGCACCTGGTCGCGTCAGCTGCCGTGGCTGACCCGGCTGGGCAGCGTGTACACCTACGACGCGCCGTGGCACCGCGGGCGCGACGCCGTCGACCCCGACCCGATCAGCACCGAACGCTTCGTCGCCGACCTGGCCGACGCGGTGGCCGCGCTGGGCGCACCGGCGCGGCTGGTCGGCCATTCGATGGGCGCCCTGCATTCGTGGTGCCTGGCGGCGCAGCACCCCGAGTGGGTCACCGCGCTGGTGGTGGAGGACATGGCCCCGGACTTCCGGGGCCGCACCACCGGGCCGTGGGAGCCGTGGGTGCATGCGCTGCCGGTCGAGTTCAGCGCCGCCGAGCAGGTGCGGGCCGAGTTCGGCCCGATCGCCGGCCAGTATTTCCTGGAGGCCTTCGACCGCACCGCGACCGGGTGGCGGCTGCACGGGTATCCGGCCCGGTGGATCGAGATCGCCGCCGAATGGGGCACCCGCGACTACTGGGCGCAGTGGCGGGCGGTGCGCTGCCCGGCGCTGCTGATCGAGGCCGGCAACTCGGTCACCCCGCCGGGCCAGATGCGCGCAATGCACGAAACGGGATATCGCACCACGTATCTGCATGTCCCTGAGGCCGGCCACCTGATTCACGACGAGGCGCCGGACGCCTACCGCGCCGCGGTCGAGGCGTTCCTGTCCTAACCGGCTCGCGTGTTGAGATTGCGGGTGTGGTCGCGGTTTTTCGAAAACCGCGACCACACCCGCAATCTCGACGTTCCCCTGGCCTGCTAACGATTACTCGCCCTCGCCGGCCAGCCCGAACCGGCCGTCGGCGGTCTGCTCCACCAGCCCGTCGACCAGCAGCGAATCCAGCGCCCGGTCCCGCTGGGCGGTGTCGACCAGCCACGCCACGTCCAGTTCGGCGCGGGTGACCGGAGAATCGTTGGCCCGCAACACGTCCAGCAGCCGGCCCCGCACCTGGCGATCGGTGCCGGCGTAGCGCTGGGCCGGGCGCGCCGGACCGGCGGCGGGCGGGTAGCCGGCGGTCCGCCAGGCGCACACCCGCAGCGGGCACAACCCGCAGCGCGGCGTGCGGGCGGTGCACACCGTGGCGCCCAGCTCCATCAGGGCCGCGGAGAACTGCGGCGCGGTGTCGTCGTCGGGCAGCAGCGCGGCGACCTCGGCGTGGTCGCGCACCGCCGATGGTGTGCCCGCCTCGGCGCGGCCGTGCACCGCGCGGGCCACCACCCGGCGCACATTGGTGTCCACCACCGGGACCGGCTGACGGTAGGCAAAACAGGCCACCGCCCGCGCGGTGTAGCCGCCCACCCCGGGCAGGTTCAGCAGCGTGTCGACGTCGTCGGGCACCACGTCGGCGTGGTCGCGGGCGATCACGGTCGCGCACTCGTGCAGCCGTTTGGCCCGGCGCGGATAACCCAGCTTGCCCCAGGCGCGCAGCACGTCGGCGGCGCTGGCCGCGGCGGTCGCCGACGGCGTCGGCCAGCGCGTCACCCAGTCCGACCAGACCGGCAGCACCCGGGCCACCGGTGTTTGCTGCAGCATGAACTCGCTGACCAGGATCTGCCACGGTGTCACGTCGGGATCCCGCCACGGCAGGTCGCGCCGGGCGCCCGCATACCAGCCCAGCAGTTCCTCGGCGCCGACACTCATTGGGCGCCCGCGCCGGCCACAAGGCAGAATGTGAGCCATGCCCAATTCGAACCCGGTATCCGCATGGAAGGCACTCAAGGAGGGTAACGAGCGCTTCGTCGCCGGCACGCCCCAACATCCCAGCCAGAGCATCGAGCACCGGGCCAGCCTGGCCGAGGGGCAAAAACCCACCGCGGTGGTGTTCGGCTGCGGCGATTCCCGGGTGGCCGCCGAGATCATCTTCGACCAGGGGCTCGGCGACATGTTCGTGGTCCGCACCGCCGGCCACGTCATCGACGCCGCGGTGCTGGGCTCGATCGAGTTCGCGGTGGCGGTGCTCAATGTGCCGCTGATCGTGGTGCTCGGCCACGACAGTTGCGGGGCGGTCAAGGCGACGTTGGCCGCGCTCGACGACGGGGTGCTGCCCGGCGGCTATGTGCGCGACCTGGTCGAGCGGGTGACCCCGTCGATTTTGCTGGGCCGCCGCGAGGGGCTGAGCCGGGTTGATGAGTTTGAGGCGCGGCACGTGACCGAGACCGGTGCGCAGCTGCTGGCCCGCTCCAGGACGATCGCCGAGAAGGTGGCCGACGGCACCCTGGCGATCGCCGGGGTCACCTATCACCTCGCCGACGGGCGGGCGGTGCTGCGCGACCACCTCGGCAACATCGGCGACGAACCGGCCAGCTGACTCAGCTCCCGGGCTCAACGGGACCTCGGCGCGCCCGTCGCGTGACCTCAATTCCCGTGCCGCGGTACGACGATGCCGTGGTCGTAGGCGTAGACGATGGCGGCCGCCCGGTCGCGCAGATCGAGCTTGACGAAGATGCGCCCGATGTGGCTTTTCACCGTCACCTCCGAAATGCAGAGCTGGTCGGCGATTTCGGTGTTGGACCGGCCCTGGCCGATCAACGTCAGCACGTCCCGTTCACGGGCGGTCAGCTCGGCGACGGTGTCGGCGCGGCGCTGCACGGCGACCTGCCGGTAGGTGGACAGCACCCGTGCGGTGACCGCCGGATCGAGGTAGCTGTCGCCCGCGGCGACCGCGCGCACCGCGCGGATCAGCTCCTCGGCCGAGGAGTCCTTGAGCACGAATCCCGACGCCCCGGCCCGCAGCGCCCCGGACAGCAGCTCGTCCTCGTTGAACGTGGTCAGCGTCAGCACCGGCGGCGAATCCGGAGCGGCGCAATGGATGCGGGTGGCTTCGATCCCGTCGACCCGCTTCATCCGCAGGTCCATCACCACCACATCGGGGTGGTGCTCGGCGACCGCCGCGGGCACCTCGTCACCGTCGGCGCATTCGGCGACGATGACGAAGCCGTCCTTGCGGCGCAGGATCCGGCGCAGCCCGGAGCGGACCAGGTCCTGATCGTCGACCAGCAGCACGGAGATCTCGGGGCCACTCATGTCAGCGGGCACCGTCGCCGCGACGGGCTGGGATCGCCCAACGGGATCTCGGCGCGCACCGACCACCCTTCGGCGCAAGGCCCGGCGTCGATGACGCCGCCGAGCAACTCGACCCGCTGGCGCATCCCGGCCAGGCCGCGGCCACCCCGTGACGCCGCGGCCACCGCCACCGGCATCTCGTTGACGATCACCAGCCGCGCGCTGGGTGGTGAAACCACCAGCTCCACCGTGGCCTTGGAGTCCGGCGCATGCTTGGCGATATTGGCCAGCGACTCTTGGGTGATGCGGTACAGCGCCAACCCCACGGCCGCCGATACCTGATCACCGGACCCGTCGGCGTGCAGCACGACCTGGAGCCCGGCCTGCAGATAATCCTCGATCAGGTCACCGATGTCGGCGATCCCGGGTTCCGGCGCGGTGCCGGCCGGGCCGTCCTCCAGCAGCCCGACGGTGCGCCGGATGTCGGCCATCGCCTGGCGGCCCAGCCGCTCGGCGTCGGTCAGCGCGTCGACCGCGTCGTCGACGTCGCGGTCCTGCTGCAGCGCATGCCGCGCCCCGGTGACATGCAGCAGCGTGATGGACAGCGAATGCGCGATGACGTCGTGCACCTCGCGGGCGATGCGCCGCCGCTCGTCGGCCGCCGCGTGCTCGGCCAAATCGGCCTGCAACTCCTGCTGTTTGACCAGTAACCCGGCCTGCATCCGGGTCAAAATCCCCATCAACCAACCCGTCCCGGCTATGCCCAGATACAGCGGCAGCGCGTCGAGCCGGTGCGTCGCCCACGCCACCGCCAGCAGCGCCAGCGCCGCCCCCAGCGCAAGTACCCCGGAAACCGGTGGGGCCAATGCCGTGAAGCACCCCAGCGCCACCACCAGCAGCGCCGGGGCGAGATCACCGTCGATCGGGGTCGCGGTCGCGAACAGCAGGATCATGCTGGCCGCATACGAGGTCGCCCACGTCAAACCGGGCATGAACTTGACCCCGGCCACAAAGAACAGCACCAACGGGGCTAGCGCCAGCAGCGCCGCCGCCGTCGCCGTGGGCAGATCCGCACGCGGGCGTTGCAGCACCGAACCGACCAGGATGAGCACCATGGCGCCGTCGACCAGCAGGATAAATAACCAGGAGTAGCCGGGCGGGATGAGCGCACTGCGGCGCCGGTACCGCTCACCGACGAAGTCGGCTGCCGCACGCAACATCGGCTCATCGTAGAAGGGATCATCGCCGCGCACATCGTGCTTGGGGCGGACAAGCACTCCGACCCCGGTAGGACACGCAAAACCGGACCGCGGCACGATGCCGCGCCGGCCGGCGATTCGTAGCGTCGATGCCATGACTTGGACCGAACTGCACGAGCGGATGGCCTTCATGGCCGACCTGATCGCCAAAGCCGCCGAAGATCCCCAGGCGGCACTGCATTTCAACGGCAACCGGCCCGATGTCGAGCGGCTGTTCGGCAGCGAGGAAGGCCTGCTGCTGGCGCTGCAGCAGCGTTGGATGACCGCGCTGACCGCCAAGCTCGATCAAGCCCACCACGAAGGGGTGCCCGCCGCGCAAGCCCGGGCGCAATTGGCCGCCCAGGAGCGCGGCTTGCGCGCCCTACTGGATGCCGGAATGCAGCGATCGGTGCGGGTCCGGGCGCTGCAACATGACGAGCCGCGGATCGCCGAGCTGTTCGACGGCATGCCGATTTCGCTGCAGACCATTGCCTGAGCTGCTGGCCCGCGCCGGGCGGTTCATCCAACGTTGGGCGGCCGTCATCGTGTTGGGTTGGATCGTCGCCGCCGGCCTGGCGAATCTGGCGGTGCCGCAGCTGGAACGGGTGGTGGCGACGCATTCCCGGTCCTTCATGCCCGCCGACGCGCCCAGCTCGCGAGCGGCACTGCGATCGGCCGAGCTGTCCGAGGAAGCGCCCCGCAACAACCTTAACTACGTTGTCCTGGAGCGGGATCAACCGCTGGGCCCAGCCGACCGGAGCTACTACGAGGCGCTGGTGGCCGCGCTGCGCGCCGACCACGGCCACGTCTACTCGGTCACCGATTTGTGGACTGCACCGCTCACCGAAGCCGCCGCGCAAAGCCCAGACCGCCGCGCCGTCGATGTGATGGTGCAGATGTCGGGCATGTTGGGCGCCTCGGCGGCCAGCGAGTCCGTCGCCGCGGTCCGGCACACCCTGACCCGGCTGCACCCGCCCGACGGCCTGCACGTCTACCTGACCGGACCGGGCGCCACCCTGGTCGACGAGTTCGCCGCGATCGATCACCAGATGCTGGCCATCACCGCCGCGACCGTGCTGGTGATCATGGTGCTGCTGCTGCTCGTGTACCGCTCGCCGGTGGCCACCGCGATCCCGCTGATCTCGGTGGGGCTGGCGCTGGCGGTGGCCCGGCCACTGGTGGCCGCGCTCGCCGAGCGCGGCGTCATCGAGGTGTCGCTGTTCACGGTCGCGCTGATCGCGGCGATGATCCTCGGCGCGGGCACCGACTACGCCATCTTCCTGATCGGCCGCTACCACGAGGGCCGCCGCCACGGCGTCGACCCCGCCGCCGCCCTGACCGCCGCCTACCGCGGTGTCGCACCGGTCATCGTCGGGTCGGCGTCGACCATGGCGGTGGCGTTGGCGTGTTTGAACCTGGCCCACATCAGCATGTTCCGCAGCACCGGAATACCCTGCGCGATCGGCATTTTGGTGGGCATGCTGGCCGCGCTCACGTTGACACCGGCGCTGATCGCGCTGGCCGGCCGCCGCGGCTGGCTGGAACCCCGCCGGGCGGTCACCGCGCGGCGCTGGCGGCGCGTCGGCGCGATCGTTGCCCGCTGGCCGGGGCCGGTTTTCCTGGCCAGCGCCGGGCTGATCCTGGTGTTGACCGTGCCGTTGGCCGGCCTGCGGACCGGCTGGAACGAGCCCTCGGCCACCCCGGCCCGGTCCGAGGCCAACCGCGGCTACGCGGCGATGGACCGGCACTTCCCGGCCAACCAGCTGTTGCCCGACGTGGTGACCGTCGAGGCCGATCACGATCTGCGCAACCCGGCCGGGCTGCTGGCCGTCGAGCGCATCACCCGGGCGGTGATGGCCATCCCGGGGGTGCGGATGGTGCAGTCCGCCAGCCGGCCGGCGGGCAGGGTGCCCGACGAGGCCACCCTGAGCCACCAGGCCGGGCTGCTGGGCACCCAACTCGGCGGCGGCATCGACTCGCTCACCGGTCGGCTGACCGGGGTCGGCGACCTCGACGCGGTGCTCAACCGGCTGTCGGCGACGATCGACCAACTCGACGGCGCGATGACCGGCGGCGTCACCGGCATGAGCGAAATCGGTTCGGCCGCCGACGATATGCGCGCCGGCATGGACGGGCTGCAAAGCAACGTCGGGGTGGTGTCGGGGTACCTGGACCCGCTGCGCGGCTTCGTCGACAGCACCCCGGACTGCCCGGCCAACCCGCTCTGCGCGGTGGTCGCGCGGGTGGTCGAACCCGTCGACAGCATGGTCGCCAGCTCGGCCGCACTGACCGGTGGCGCCGCCAAACTCACCGCGGGTTCGGGCACCGCCACCGCGGCGCTGGCCGGGCTGCCGGCGACGCTGCGGTCGATGCGGGGGGTGCTGAGTCAGGCTCAGAGCGCCACCCGTGAGCTGAACGGCGTGGTGGACGCGCTTTCCCCGCAGCTGCACGAGCTCACCGACTACCTGCGCGGGGTCGCCGCCGATTTCCGGGACAGCGCGGCCGGCGGCTTCTACCTGCCGTCCCGCGCACTCGCCGACCCCCGATACCGGGAGGTGCTGCGGGCGCTGATGTCAGCGGATGGCCGCGCCACCTATCTGATGGTGTACGGCACCGGGCAGGAGTGGGGCGCCGACGGCGCGCAGCGCGCCCGCCAGATCGACGTCGCCGTCACCGAGGCAACCAAGGAGGGCACCCTGACCCCGGTGTCGGTGCAGCTGGCCGGGGTGGGGCCGTCGACCCGGGACTTGCAGACCCTGGTCCGCGGGGACGTCGTGTTGCTGGTGGCGGCGACACTGGCGCTGATCTTCGCGATCGTGGCGGTGATGCTCGGCAGCCCGGTGGCCGCGCTGGCGGTGGTTGGCACCGTCATCGTGTCCTACGCGTCGGCCCTGGGGCTGAGCGTGCTGGTCTGGCAACACCTGCTGGGCCAGCCGCTGCATTGGGCGGTCGCGCCGATGGCGTTCATCGCGTTGGTGGCCGTCGGCGCCGACTACAACCTGCTGTTGGCGCTGCGGATCCGCGAAGAGGCCAAAGCCGGGATCGGCACCGGGCTGATCCGCGCCTTCGGCGGCACCGGCGGGGTGGTGACCACCGCCGGCATCATCTTCGGGATCACCATGTTCGCCCTGGTGGGCAGCACCGTGCTGAGCATCGCCCAGGTCGGCTCGACGGTCTGCGCCGGCTTGTTGCTGGACACCCTGATCGTGCGGACCCTGGTGCTGCCGTCGCTGGTGGCGACGCTGGACCGCTGGTTCTGGTGGCCGGGCCAGCTCACCGCGCCGCGCCGGGCACCGCAACGAGCCCGCAGATAGTCGGGCAAGGTCACAACCGCGCAACGACACGCCGACACGGGTCGGACGGATCGGCGTGACCTGGCCTTACCGTGAGAACGTGCTGGATTTGGAACCGCATGGCCCGCTGCCACCGCAGATCTATTGGCGGCGGCGCGCCCTGGCACTGGGCATCGCGGTGGTCGTGATCGGGGCCGTGGTCGCGGTCATTATCGCCGTGGTGAGCAGCAGCGCCGGCGCCAAACCGGCCGCCGAGAAACCGGCCAGCGGACACACCCCGCCGGCCGCGCAACCGGAAGTCAAGACGCCGGTGGTGCCGCCGGCCGCCAACCAAGCCCCGGCCCCGACGCCCACGGCGGCGGTGGAGCCGCCGCCGGTGCTCAAGGAGGGCGACGACTGCCCCGACTCGACGCTGGCGGTCAAGGGGCTGACCAACCAGCCCCGGTACACCGTCGGTGAGCAGCCGAAGTTCACCATGGTCGTCACCAACATCGGGTTGGTGTCCTGCAAACGTGACGTCGGGGCGGCCGTGCTGGCGGCCTACGTGTACTCGCTGGACAACCAGCGGTTGTGGTCCAACCTGGACTGCGCACCGTCCAACGAAACCCTGGTGAAGACGTTCGCGCCGGGCGAGCAGGTCACCACCGCGGTGACCTGGACCGGGATGGGATCGGCGCCGCAGTGTCCGCTGCCGCGTCAACCGATCGGGCCGGGCACCTACAACCTCGTCGTGCAACTGGGCAACCTGCGGTCGGCCGCGGTGCCGTTCATCCTCGCCGAGGCGTCCCCGGCCACCGGGGTACCGCCCCAGGACGGCGTGTCGCCCGGGCTGCCCCCACAAGGGCCGCCGCCGGGTCCGCCGCCGATGCCCGGCCCGCCGCCGGTGGCTCCGCCGGGCTGACCGATCACGCCAGCCGGTCGGCGATCGTCGACTCGGCCAGGTGCGACAACCCCTCCCGCACGTGGCGGGACCACATCGCGCCGATGCCCTCCACCGCCTGCAGATCCCCGGCGCTGGCCGCCAGCAGGCCCTGCAGGGTGCCGAACGCCCGGACCAGCAGGTCGGCGTGGGCGAACTGCAGTCGCGGGATCCCGGCCATCGCCCGGTAGCCGCGCGCGCTGACCCCCGAGTCCTGCGCCTCCGCGGTCGCCGGATAGCCGAACACCGTGGCCAGCGCGGTGAAGTCGAGCAGCTCGCTGTCCGACAGCGCGTCCAGCTCGTCGAGGGTGGCGGCCACCTGCGCCTTGGACAGCGCCGCCGGGTTGGCGTGGTAGTCCCGCACGATCAGCTCCCGGTCGGTGTCGTTGCCGCCCAGCAGCTCATCGAGCTGCAGCCGCAGCTGCCGGCCGTCGGTGCCCAATTCGACGACGTCGTTGTCGATCACCAAACCGATGCGGCGGACCAATTCCAGCCGCTGCACCACGGTCATCACGTCCCGCAGCGTGGCGAAGTCCTCGATCTCGGCCCGCGACAGTGCCCGGCTGACCTCGTCGAGCCGGGTCTTGTAGCGTTCCAGCGTCGCGATGGCCTGATTGGCCCGGGACAGGATGGTTGCCGAGTCGGCCAGCACGTGGCGTTCCCCGCCGACGTAGACGGTCACGATGCTCATCGACTGGCTGACCGAGACCACCGGGAACCCGGTCTGGATCGCGGCCCGCTCCGCGGAACGGTGCCGGGTGCCGGACTCGTCGGTGGGGATCGACGGGTCCGGCACCAGCTGCACGTTGGCCCGCACGATGCGGCTGGCGTCGGTGGAGAGCACCACCGCGCCGTCCATCTTGGCCAGCTCCCGCAGCCGGGTCGGCGCGTACCGCACGTCGAGGGAAAACCCGCCGTCGCAGATCGCCTCGACATTGTCGTCGTGGCCGAGCACCACCAGCGCCCCGGTCCGGCCGCGCAGGATGCGCTCGAAACCGTCGCGCAGCGGTGTGCCGGGCGCCAGCCGGCCGACCGCCTCCCGCAGGGTGGGGCGGGTCGCCGGCGGCGCGCCGTGGGTGTTCCTTCTGCCCGTCGTCGTCACGACCATCCATTCTGCGCTGCGCCGCCCCGGTCGGGCGGCCCATCCAGACTATGCAGCCGCGGCGGTTTGCTGGTGCGATGGTCGGCGATGTCGACCAGGTGGCCCAGCGCCGCGCCGATCGTCGCCGCCTCCAGGGTGCGCATCCCGGCCGGCACCGCCGCGCCGCCGGGCGGGATCAGCGCGGTGGTGAACCCGAGCCGGGCCGCCTCGCTCAGCCGCCGTTCCAGCCCGCTGACCTGCCGCAGGTCGCCGGCCAACCCGACCTCGCCGATCACCACCGCGGTGGTGGGCAGCGGCAGCTCGGCGGTCGCCGAGGCCAGCGCCATCGCCACGGCCAGGTCACACGACGGGTCGGTGAGCCGCATGCCGCCGACGGTGGACAGGTAGATGTCGCAGGCGCCGATGGGTAGCCGGGCGTGTTTTTCCAGCACCGCGGTGACCATCGCGGCGCGGCCGTGGTCGATGCCGCTGACCGCCCGCCGCGGTGACCCGCCGTTCGGGGTGGCCAGCAACGCCTGGACCTCGCCGACTAGCGGCCGTTTGCCGTCCAACGCCACCGTGATCGCGGTGCCGGGCACCGGGGCGGGCCGCTGCTCCAAAAACAGCCCCGAGGGGTCGGCGATCCCTTCAATCCCGTTGTCGTGCAACAGGAAGCATCCGACCTCGTCGGCGGCGCCGAACCGGTTCTTCACCCCGCGGACCATCCGCAAGGTGGTGTTGCGGTCACCTTCGAAATGCAGCACCACGTCGACGAGGTGTTCCAGCGACCGGGGACCGGCGATCGCGCCGTCCTTGGTGACGTGGCCGACCAGCACCAGCGCCACCCCGGTGGTCTTGGCGACCGTGGTCAGTGCGGTGGTCACCGCGCGCACCTGGGTGACGCCACCGGACACCCCGTCGGCCTCGGTGGTGGAGATGGTCTGCACCGAGTCCACCACGACCAGCGTGGGCTGCACCGCCTCGATGTGGCCGAGCACCGCGTGCAGATCCGATTCGGCGGCCAGGTAGATCTCGTCGTGGCTGCAGCCGGTGCGTTCGGCGCGCAGCCGGATCTGCCCGCTGGACTCCTCGCCGGAGACGTACAGCGCCCGCTGACCGGTTTCCGCCCAGCGGTGGGCGACCTCCAGCAGCAGCGTCGACTTGCCCACCCCGGGATCGCCGGCCAGCAGCGTGACCGACCCGGGCACCACGCCGCCGCCGAGCACCCGGTCCAGCTCACCGACGCCGGTCGGGTAGTGCCGGGTGTGGCCGGGCTGGATGGAGCTGATCGGCACCGCGGGGGAGCTCGGAATCACCGCACGCCGGCCCACACCGGACGCCGCGCCCAGGGACGCCACCTCGTCGACGGTGCCCCAGGTGCCGCAGCCCGGGCAGCGACCCACCCATTTGGTGGTGATGTGCTGGCATTCCGAGCAGCGGTACTGCGCACGTGCCTTGGTCACGGGGTGACCGTATCGGGCGAGTGTGACAGCCCGTTACTCGTTTCCGGACATGACCTGCTGCGGAGCCGTCCCGGCGGAGATGGGCACCGCCAGGGTGATGCTGCCGGCCACCTTGAAATCGAAGGTGAAGTTGTAGGTCAGGCCGTTGCTGATCGGCTTGCTCAATGCCACGGTCGCGGCCGCGGCGCTGGCGTCCTCGATGTTGCGGAGTTCCTGCATGGCTTTCGCCGGCGCCGCATCCTGGCCGGCCGGGGTGCCGACCACCAGCATGCCGCCGGCCGGCAGCGTCTTGTTGCCGTTGACGGTCACCGTGCCGATGTCGGTGTGGATGCCGGTCAGTTCGTCGCGGGTGTCCGGGGACTGGTTGCTGACCACGAAATCCAGGTCGACGGTTTTGCCGGGTTCGACGAAGTCGCCGCTCTGGTCGGACTGGATGCGCACATTGCGCAGCGCCACATGCTTGAGCACCCCGCCGGTGCCGTTCACCGCGGACGCCTGGTTCGCGGTCTGCGAGATCTGTCCGGTGCCGCAGCCGCTGAGGGTGCCGGCACCGAGGGTGGCGCACAGCGCCAGCCCGACGGTGGCCGCGGATACGCGGGTACGCAGGCGGGTGTCGATGCGGTTCACTCAATGCCTCCTGCTCGGTACCGACGCTGCGGTTGATGACTATGCACTGTAGTAGGACGGTCCGGCCGGCGGTAGCGCAGGGCGGCCCAGCCCCTGCCAGCGCCGCACGCCGCGCTCGGATCGGTGCTCGGCGAAATCCTCGACGTGTGGTGTGTTGCACGGATTTAGCGCCGTGTCAACCCCTATTCTTCACCGGCGGTGCCCCTGACCTGCACCGTTGTTCAACGCGTGTTGGTGGCCCGTGTTAGCATGGAGTGGCGAAAGGGGCTCGAATCAGATGATTTTTAAGGTCGGAGACACCGTCGTCTATCCACACCACGGTGCCGCACTAATCGAGGCGATCGAAACCCGGACCATCAAAGGCGAACAAAAAGACTATCTCGTTTTGAAGGTGGCGCAGGGCGACCTCACCGTTCGAGTCCCCGCCGAGAATGCCGAGTATGTCGGCGTGCGCGACGTGGTTGGGCAGGAGGGCCTGGACAAGGTCTTCCAGGTGCTGCGCGCCCCCCACACCGAGGAGCCGACCAACTGGTCGCGCCGCTACAAGGCCAACCTGGAGAAGCTCGCCTCCGGTGATGTCAACAAGGTCGCCGAGGTCGTGCGCGATTTGTGGCGCCGCGACCAGGAGCGTGGCCTGTCGGCCGGCGAGAAGCGGATGCTGGCCAAGGCTCGGCAGATCCTGGTCGGCGAGTTGGCGTTGGCGGAGAACACCGACGACGCCAAGGCGGAGACCATTCTCGACGAGGTTCTGGCCGCCGCGTCCTGACCTCCGGAGGGTTTGGTGACGGGCACGATCGCCGTCGTTCCAGCTGCAGGCTCCGGTGAACGGTTAGCGGTCGGTGTTCCCAAGGCGTTTTTCCATCTCGAGGGGCGCACCCTGGTGGAACGCGCCGTCGCCGGCCTGCTGCAGTCCGGGGTGGTGGACCGGGTGGTGGTGGCGGTACCCGCCGAACGCACCGACCAAGCCAAGCTGATCCTGGGCGGCGAGGCTACCGTCGTGGCCGGCGGTGCCACCCGGGTGGACTCGGTCCGCCGGGCGCTGGCCGCGGTATCTGCCGCCGAGCAGCCCGATTTTGTGCTGGTGCACGACGCCGCCCGTGCGCTGACACCGCCCGATTTGATCGTCCGGGTGGTCGAGGCGCTGCGGGCCGGGCACTCCGCGGTGGTGCCCGCGTTGCCGGTGCCCGACACCATCAAAGCGGTCGACGCCAACGGCGTGGTGCTGGGCACGCCGGAGCGAGACGGCCTGCGGGCGGTGCAGACCCCGCAGGGCTTTGCCACCGACCTGCTGCTGCGCGCCTACCAGCGCAGCGGCGACGGCGAGTTCACCGACGACGCGTCCATGGTTGAGCACGTCGGCGGCCAGGTCCAGGTGGTCGCCGGCGACCCGCTGGCCTTCAAGATCACCAACCGGCTGGACCTGCTGCTGGCCCAAGCGGTGGTGGGCGAGTGAACCCGCTGCCGCGGGTCGGGCTGGGCACCGACGTGCATCCGATCGAAACCGGCCGGCCCTGCTGGCTGCTGGGGCTGCTGTTCCCCGACGCCGACGGCTGCGCCGGGCACTCCGACGGCGACGTCGCCGTGCACGCGCTGTGCGACGCCCTGCTGTCGGCCGGCGGGCTCGGCGACCTGGGGGCGGTGTTCGGGGTCGATGACCCCCGCTGGGCCGCGGTGACCGGCGCGGCGATGCTTGGCCATGTCCGCGACCTGCTGGCGGCGCAGGGTTTTACCGTCGGCAACGCCGCCGTGCAGGTGATCGGCAACCGGCCCAAGGTTGGGCCGCGGCGCGCGGAGGCCCAACAGCTGCTGTCCGAGTTGCTCGGCGCCCCGGTCGCGGTGTCGGCGACCACCACCGACGGCCTCGGGTTGACCGGCCGCGGCGAAGGGCTGGCCGCCATCGCCACCGCGCTGGTGGTGCCGGGCCCGCCCCCACCAGCCAGGTAAGCTGGCACGTCGTGACCGATAGCGCCCGCCTGCGGCTCCACGACACGGCAACCGGTGCCGTGCGTGATTTCGTCCCGTTGCGGCCCGGCCACGCCTCCATCTACCTGTGCGGCGCCACCGTGCAGGCGCTGCCGCACATCGGCCACATCCGCAGCGGGGTGGCGTTCGACGTGCTGCGCCGCTGGCTGACCGCGCGCGGCTACGACGTCGCGTTCATCCGCAACGTCACCGATATCGACGACAAGATCCTCAACAAGGCCGCCGCGGCGGGCCGGCCCTGGTGGGAGTGGGCCGCCACCCACGAGCGCGCGTTCACCGCCGCCTACGACGCGCTGGGGGTGCTGCCGCCGTCGGCCGAACCGCGCGCCACCGGGCACATCACCCAGATGGTCGAGCTGATCGCGCGGCTGATCGACGCCGGGCACGCCTACACCGGCGGCGGCGACGTCTACTTCGACGTGCTGAGCTACCCGGACTACGGGCAGCTGTCCGGGCACCGGGTCGACGACGTGCACCAGGGCGAGGGCGTGGCCACCGGTAAACGCGACCAACGCGACTTCACCCTGTGGAAGGCCGCCAAACCCGGCGAACCGTCGTGGCCCACCCCGTGGGGACCCGGCCGGCCCGGCTGGCACCTGGAATGCTCGGCGATGGCCCACACCTACCTGGGGCCCGAGTTCGATATCCACTGCGGCGGCATGGATCTGGTCTTTCCGCACCACGAGAACGAGATCGCGCAGAGCCGGGCCGCCGGCGACGGCTTCGCCCGGTACTGGCTGCACAACGGCTGGGTCACCCTGGGCGGCGAGAAGATGAGCAAGTCGCTGGGCAACGTGCTGTCCATGTCGGCGGTGCTGCAGCGGGTCCGGCCCGCCGAACTGCGCTACTACCTGGGCAGCGCCCACTACCGGTCGATGCTGGAATTCTCCGAAACCGCCCTGCAGGACGCGGTCAAGGCCTACGTGGGCATCGAGGAATTCCTGCACCGGGTGCGCAACCGGGTCGGGGCCGTCGACGTCACGTGCTGGACGCCGCGGTTCGCCGACGCGCTCGACGACGACCTGTCGGTGCCGATCGCCTTGGCCGAGGTGCATCACGCCCGCGCCGAAGGCAACCGGGCGCTGGACGCCGGCGACCACGACGCCGCGCTGGCCCAGGCCGGCGCGATCCGCGCCATGATGGGCATCCTCGGCTGCGATCCGCTCGACGAACGCTGGGAATCCCGGGACGAGACGTCGGCGGCGCTGGCGGCCGTCGACGTGCTGGTGCACGCCGAGCTGCAGCGCCGCGAAGCCGCCCGCACCGAACGCAACTGGGCGCTGGCCGACGAGATCCGGGACCGGCTCAAACAGGCCGGTATCGAGGTCACCGACACCGGTGACGGGCCGCAATGGTCGCTGACGGACAGGGACACCACGTAGATGGCCGGAAATTCGCGCCGGCGCGGGGCGGTACGCAAACCGGGCACCAAGAAGGGGCCGACGGTCGGCTCCGGCGGTGTCCGCCGCCGCGGGCTGGAGGGCCGCGGCGCCACCCCGCCCGCACACAAGCGTCCGCATCATCCGGCCGCCAAACGGGCCGCCAAGGCGGCCAAGCAGCAGGCCGGCCGGCCGGCCAAGCGCACCGACGACACCGAAACCGTGCTGGGCCGCAACCCGGTGCTGGAATGCCTGCGCGCCGGGGTCCCGGCCACCGCGCTGTACGTCGCGCTGGGCGCCGAGGCCGACGAGCGGCTCACCGAATCCGTCACCCGCGCCGCCGATTCCGGCATCCCCATCCTGGAGGTGCCGCGCACCGACCTGGACCGGATGACCACCAACGGGCTGCATCAGGGCCTCGCCTTGCAGGTGCCGCCGTATCGGTACGCGCACCCCGACGATCTGCTGGCCGCCGCGTCCGACGACGTCAAACCCGCGCTGCTGGTGGCGCTGGACAACATTTCCGACCCCCGCAACCTGGGCGCGATCGTGCGGTCGGTGGCGGCGTTCGGCGGGCACGGTGTGCTGATCCCGCAGCGGCGGTCGGCGTCGGTGACCGCGGTGGCCTGGCGCACCAGCGCCGGTGCGGCGGCCCGAATTCCGGTGGGGCGGGCCACCAACCTCAACAGGACGTTGAAGGACTGGGCCGACCGGGGCCTGCAGGTGGTCGGGTTGGACGCCGACGGGGACACCGTGGTCGACGAGCTGGACGGCACCGTCCCGACGGTGGTGGTGGTCGGCTCCGAAGGCAAGGGGCTGTCGCGGCTGGTGCGGGAGCACTGCGACGCGGTGGTGTCGATCCCGATGGCCGGGGCGACCGAATCGCTGAACGCCTCGGTGGCCGCCGGGGTGGTGCTGGCCGAAATCGCCCGCCAGCGCCGGTGACCCGCCGCGAGCAGTCACAAAATCCCCCGAAACGCCGACGATTTGGGGTCTTTTGCGTCTGCTCGGCGTTACTGGCCGCGCCGACGGCGGCGGCGCAGCCACCGGACTTCGACCTGCAGGCGCACCGCGGCGGCCGCGGCGAGACCACCGAGTCGTCGCTGCACGCCTTCGCCAAAGCACTCCAAGTCGGGGTCAGCACACTGGAATTCGACATCGTCATCACCAAAGACCGGCAACCGCTGGTCTGGCACGACCCGACCATCCAACCCGACAAGTGCGCCGACACCGCGCCGCTGTTCGTCGACGACCCGCAATACCCGTATGTCGGTAAACGGGTGCACGACCTCACCCTGGCGCAGCTGCGCACCCTGGACTGCGGTCTGCCGCTCGACGATTTTCCCGACGCCGAACCGGTGCCCGGCAACACCCTGGCGACCCTGCCGGAAGTGTTCGCGCTCAGCGACTCCCGCGACGCCCAGTTCCGCTACAACATCGAAACCAAGCTGGACGCCGCACATCCCGACGAATCCGCACCGCCCGAAGAGTTCGTCGAGGTGATCCTGGCCGCGGTCCGCGCCGCCGGCAAGGTGGACCGCGTCGACATCGAAAGCTTCGACTGGCGCACGCTGCCGATGGTGCGCAACACCGAGCCGAGCATCCCGTTGGTGGCGTTGTGGGATGACACCACCGCGGCCGGCGACCCGGTCCTGGCCGCGCTGGCGGCCGGTGCCGACGTCGTCTCGCCGGAATACCGGATCGTCGATGCAGAATTCACCAACCGGGCACACGCGTTGGGGCTCAAGGTCATCCCGTGGACCGTCAACGACACCGACACCATGCGGGCCCAGATCGCCGCCGGCGTCGACGGCCTCATCACCGACTATCCGGCGCGGCTGCGCAGCGTGCTGGCCGAACTCGGGATGCCGCTGCCGCCGTCGTATTAAACGCCCAGCAGCCGCACGCTGACCCACAGCGCCAACACCGCCGCCAGCACCGCCGCCGGGACCGTGCATAATCCCAACCGGGTGTATTCGCCGACGCCGGCCGGAACGTCGTAGCGCCGCAACACCCGACGCCACAGCAGATTCGACAGCGACCCGACGTAGGTCAAATTCGGGCCGATGTTCACCCCGATCAGCACCGCCAGCACCGCCGCCGGCCCGCTCGCGGCGGCCAGCGGCACCAACACCAAGGTGGCGGGCAGGTTGTTGACCAGGTTGGCCAGCACCGCCGCGACCGCGGCGATACCCAGCAGCGCCGCCAGCCCCGAACCGCTGGGCAGCACCGCCCGCATGCCGCTGCCCAACCCGTTGATCACGACGGCCTGCACCACCACCCCCAACGCCAACACGAACAGCAGGAACGGCAGGTTGGCCGCCCGCACGATGCCGATCACCGTGCTGCGTCGCCGACTCAGGCTCCGTGCGGCCAACACCGCCGCCCCGGCCAGCGCCGCCCACGCCGGCGCGACGCCCAGCGCCTCGGTGACAGCAAACCCGGCCAGCGTCAGGGCCAGCACCACCAGCACAAAGATCGGCACCCGCGGCGGCGCGGCGGTCGCGGCGTGATCGGGCACCGCACGCAGATCCCGGGCGAAAAACCACCGGAACACCACGTACACGGCGCCGTTGGCGGCCAGCCACGGCAGCGTCATCAGCAGGGTGAAACGGGAAAACGAGAGATCCGCGGCGTGAAAGGCGAGCAGGTTGGTCAGGTTCGACACCGGCAACAGCAGCGAGGCGGTGTTGGCCAGGTGCGCGGTGGCATACGCGTGCGGCCGCACCGGCGCGCTGCGGCGCCGCACCATGGCCAACACCACCGGGGTCAACAGCACCACGGTGGCATCCAGGCTCAGCACCGCGGTGATGCCGGCGGCGATGGCGAACACCCGCCGCAGCAGGTGGTGCGGCGGACCCACGTCGGCGCGGGCCATCGCGGCGCCCGCCGCGTCGAACAGCCCTTCGTCGTCGCACAGCTTGGCCAGCACCAGCACCGCGCCCAGAAACGCCACCACCCGCACCAGCCCGGCCGCCTCCGCGGTGGCGTCGCGCAGCGAGATCGCGCCGGTGGCCACTAGGACGCCTGCGGCCGGGATCGCGGCGAACGCCTCCGGCCAGCCCCGCGGCCGGGCGACGGCGAAGCCGAGGACGACGACCAGCAGCAGCAGCGCCAGAATCAGCGACACGAGTGCGGATTCAGCGTTATGACGCCGACGGTATCGTGGCCACAGCGAATCATCTCGGCGAATATTACAGCGATCCAGCCAGCATGCGGTATGACATGGGGGTGCCGGTGGTGGACCCGAATGTCAACCGGGTTGAGCTGCGCCGGCCGCCGGTGTGGCGTGCGCTGGATCTGCTGAGCTTCTCGCTGGCCGATGTCCGCGACGGCCTGGGCCCCTATCTGTCGATCTATCTTCTGTTGACCCATCATTGGGATCAGGCGTCGATCGGTTTCGTCATGGCCGTCGGCGGTGTCGCGGCCATCGTCACCCAAACGCCGGTCGGTGCGTGGGTCGACCGCACGACCGCGAAGCGGGCCCTGCTGATCGGCGGGGTCGTCGGCGTCGGGGTGGGGGCGCTGGCGATGCCGCTGTGCCCGGGCTTCTACGCGATCTCGCTGCTGCAGGCCGTGACCGGCATCGCGGGCTCGGTGTTCGCGCCGGCGTTAGCGGCGATCACGCTGGGTGTGGTGGGGACCCGACAGTTCTCCCGACGCATCGGGCGCAACGAGTCGTACCGGCACGCCGGCACCGCGTCGGCCGCCGCCCTCAGCGGCGCCCTCGCCTACCTGTTCGGCCCGGTGGTGGTGTTTTGGGTGCTAGCGGCGATGGGCGTGCTCAGCGTGGTGGCCACCCTGCGGATACCGGGTGCGGCGATCGACCACGATGTGGCACGCGGGATGGACCACGCGCCGGGCGAGCCGCATCGGCGGCCATCGGGATTCGCGGTGCTGTGGCATAACCGGACACTGATGGTCTTCGCCGCGGTCGTCATTGTGTTCCATTTCGCCAACGCGGCCATGCTGCCGCTGGTCGGCCAGTTGTTGGCGCTGCACAACAAAGACGTTGGCACCGCGCTGATGTCGGTGTGCATCATCGCGGCGCAGGGCGTCATGGTGCCGGTGGCCTACCTGACCGGCACCAAGGCCGACGTCTGGGGCCGCAAGCCGATCTTCCTGGTGGGCTTCGCCGTGTTGGCCGTCCGCGGGTTCCTGTTCACGCTGTCGGACAACTCGTGGTGGCTGGTCGGGGTGCAGTTGCTCGACGGCGTCGGCGCCGGCATCTTCGGGGTGTTGTTCCCGCTGGTGGTGCAGGACGTCACGCACGGAACCGGGCGCTACAACGTCAGCCTGGCCGCGATCACCGCGGCCTGGGGTGTCGGTGCGGCGCTGTCCAACTTCGCCGCCGGATGGGTGGTGGTCACCGCCGGTTACCGGGTGGCGTTCCTGGCGCTGGGCGCCATCGCCGCCGCCGGGTTCGCCCTGTACCTGCTGGCCATGCCGGAAACGGTTGGTAACAAACGCGATTAGCCGGCCGTCCACGGGTCTTCGCGGCGCCACACCGTCGGCATGTGCACCGCGACCCCGTCGGCCTCGGCCAACTCGCCGAGCACCCGCATCGTCACATCCAGGTCGTCGCCGGCATACGGCAGCGCCCGCAACGGTTTTGACAGCGGGCGAAAGAAGTCGTCCCAGTGGGTCAACACCACGGTGGAGGCGCCGACCGCCCGCACCGTCTCGGTCCAGTAGTCGACCAGGTATTGCCGTGACTGCAGACCGAGCTGGCCGACCCCGAGATAGACCACCTCGGCGCGGTGGCCGGCCAGCGCGCCCGGCACGAACCCGGCACTGCCCTGGATCAGCAGCCGCCGCCCCGATGGCCGGTGGTGCACCAGCGCCGACCACGACTCCCCGCATTTGTAGGCCGACGCCTTCACCGGCGGGGTGACCGGCGCGGTGATCACGCCGGGGAACCGGTCGGGTGGGCAGTGCCGCGATTCGATCAGCGTCACCCGGTAGGCGCCCAGGGGGATCGGCTCACCGGGAGCCGCGACCACCACCCGCTCCGCGGAAAGCCCCTGCCCGTAACCGATGTTGGCGGCCGAGGCGCCACCGACCAGCAGTGCGTGGGTGCGCTCGGCGACCACCGCCGAATCCAGCGCGTGGTCGATGTGGGTGTGCACCGGGATGACCGCCGCCAACCGCTGCACCCCGGCGCGGGCCAGGCAGCCGTCGATGCGCGCGGCCGACGGCGCCACCTTGCCCACCGCCACCCGGGGCAGGCTGGGCCGGGAGAAGTAGCCGTCGGTCAGCAGCGCCGACGACCCGTCGTCGATCAGCAACGTCGTCACGCCCAGCCACGTCACCGACAGCGGCGCACCGGCGGCGGCGGCCGGCACCCGGAATCGGTCCGCGTAGCGGGCCAGATCGGGGCGGCCGGGTTTGAGTCGCATCAGCAGAACGCCCGCAGTTCGACACCGTCGGCGCGCAGCCGGTCGGCGACCGCCGCCGCGATCCGCACCGCGCCCGGTGAATCCCCGTGCACACACACCGATTCCGCGTGAACCTGGACCGGCGATCCGTCGACCGCGGTGACCCGGCCGCTGCCCACCATGCTCGCCACCCGGTCGGCGATCATCGCAGGGTCGTGCAGCACCGCGCCGGGTTCGCGGCGCGACACCAGCTGGCCGTCGGGGCGGTAGGCGCGGTCGGCGAACGCCTCGGCCACCGTGCGCAGGCCGCGTTTCTCGGCCTCCTCGAAGAACACCGAACCGGCCAGCCCCAGCACCGGCAGGCCGGCGTCCACCGCGCGCACCGCCTCGGCGACGGCGGTGGCCTGCTCGCGGTGGGTCACGATGGTGTTGTACAGCGCGCCATGGGGTTTGACGTACCCGACCGTGGCGCCGGCGGCCCGCGCCAGCGCCTGCAGCGCGCCGATCTGGTAGACGACGTCGGCGAGCAGATCCTCGGCGGTGGCGTCGATGAAGCGGCGACCGAACCCGGCCAAATCCCGGTAGCTGACCTGCGCGCCGATCCGCACCCCCCGGTCGGCGGCCGCCTGACACACCCGCAACAACCCGGCCGGATCGCCGGCGTGGAATCCGCACGCGACGTTGGCGCTGGTGACGATGCCCAGCATGGCGTCGTCGTCGCCGAGGCGCCAGACACCGAAACCCTCCCCGAGATCGGCGTTGAGATCCACGCGGGTCACGGTCGACAGCTTAAAGCGTGCGGACCGGTCAGGCCGGAGTGTTCTCCCCGTTACCGATCAGCAACCGCACCGCCAGGTCCAGTCGCTTGCTGACGTCGGTCGCCGACGCCCGCCGGGTCAGCCACGCCAGCAGGTTGGACAACCACACATCGGAGATCACCCGGGCAATGTGGTACTGGTCCTCGGTCGGCTCGCCGTCGCTCATCGAGCGCGCAAACATCGAATCGATGATCTTCTCGACGTGGTCGACTTCGCCGGCCGCCGAGGCGTCGGCGAACACGTAGGCACGGGTCATCGCCTCGGTCAGCAGCGGATTGCGCTGCATGGCCCGGTTGAGCTTGCTGACCATCACGTTCAGCCGCTGATACGGGGTGCCCCCGGTCAGCGTGGAGCGGTCGGTTTTGGCGTCGATGCGTTCGAATTCGCGGCCCAATGCCGACACCAGCAGATGCACCTTGGACGGGAAGTACCGGTACAGGGTGCCGACCGCCACGTCGGCGCGGTCGGCCACCGCCCGCATCTGGACCGCCTCGTAACCGCCCTTGGACGCGATGGCCATCGTCGCGTCCAAGATGCGCTTGCGGCGCTCCCGCTGCGCCTCCGACCCGAGTTCCGACTCGGCGAGGGCGGCCACGTTGGAGACCTCCCGTGGCTGCGCGCCCGAAGCCCGGCCTGAGTTGCTGTGCGCTGGCGACGACATGCGGCAGGAAACTCCTTCAACTTTTACGTACCCGTGGGCAACGATACGCATGGCAAGCGCGACTTTCTCGTCTCCGCAGCGCCGAGAAACCCGCGTGTCCTGCTGCGATGGCGGTCGACTTGACGGTCGATCACTGGCACTATTAGAACACGTTCTAGTGGGGCGTGCGTGCCCTTCTCCCGTCAAACGTAGGAGTCCGGAGGTGTCCAGGGTGCCAACGACCATCACGGACGAGCAGTTCGCGGCGCGCGAGCTGGTGCGCGACTGGGCGGCGGGAGCCGGCGCGACCGCGGCGATTCGCGACGTTGAGCAGGGCAAGAGCGAAGCGTGGCGACCGGTTTTCGACGGCCTGGCGTCGTTGGGGCTGTTCGGGGTGGCCGTGGCCGAGGAGCACGGCGGCGCCGGCGGCGGCGTGCAGGATTTGTGCGCCATGGTCGACGAGGCCGCCCGCGCGTTGATTCCCGGGCCGGTGGCGACGACGGCGCTGGCCACCCTGCTGGTCACCGACCCGGAGCTGCTGGAATCGCTGGCCTCGGGGCAGCGCACCGCCGGCGTTGCGCTGGCCGCCGACGTGCAGCGCAACCAGGACCGAGTCTCGGGCACCGCCGAGTACGTGCTGGGCGCCGATGCCGCCGGGGTGCTGCTGCTGCCGGCCGGCGAGAGCTGGCTGGTCATCGACGCCGCCGACGACGGTGTGAGGGTCGAGGCGTTGGACGCGACGGATTTCTCCCGCCCGCTGGCCCGGGTCACCCTGGATGCGGCGCCGGCCACCGTCCTGTCGGTGACCGACCAACGGGTACACGACCTCGCTGCGACGGTCGCCGCCGCCGAGGCCGCCGGCCTGGCCCGGTGGGCGCTGCAGACCGCCACCGACTACGCCAAGGTGCGCGAGCAGTTCGGCAAGCCGATCGGCAGCTTCCAGGCGATCAAGCACATCTGCGCCGAGATGCTGTTGCGGGCCGAGCAGGCATCGGTCGCCGCGGCCGACGCCGCCCGCGCCGCCGCCGAGGCCAGCGACCAGCAGCTGTCGGTGGCCGCGGCGGTGGCCGCCGCCACCGGCATCGAGGCCGCCAAAGCCAACGTCAAGGACTGCATCCAGGTGCTCGGCGGCATCGGCATCACCTGGGAGCACGACGCCCACCTGTACCTGCGGCGGGCCTACGGGATCGGGCAGTTCCTCGGCGGTCGGCCGCGCTGGCTGCGGCGGGTGGCGGCTTTGACCCAGCAGGGGGTACGGCGCGAGCTGCGCATCGACTTGGATGCGGTCGCGCACCTGCGACCCGAGATCAGCGCCGCGGTCACCGAGGTGGCCGCGCTGCCCGTCGAGAAGCGGCAGCGCGCGCTGGCCGAGGCCGGGCTGCAGGCGCCGCACTGGCCGCGCCCCTACGGGCGGGGTGCCGCACCGGCCGAGCAACTGCTCATCGATCAGGAGTTGGCCGCCGCCGGCGTCGAGCGCCCGGACCTGGTGATCGGCTGGTGGGCCGCGCCGACCATCCTCGAGCACGGCACGCCCGCCCAGATCGAGCGGTTCATTCCGGCCACGCTCAGCGGCGACATCTTTTGGTGCCAACTGTTTTCCGAGCCGGGCGCCGGTTCGGATCTGGCGTCGCTGCGCACCAAGGCGGTGCGGACCGACGGCGGCTGGCGGCTGACCGGGCAGAAGGTGTGGACCTCGGCCGCGCATAAGGCGCAGTGGGGGGTGTGCCTGGCCCGCACCGACGCGGAGGCCCCCAAACACAAGGGCATCACGTATTTCCTGGTCGATATGGCCACCCCCGGGATCGAAATCCGGCCGCTGCGCGAAATCACCGGCGATGACCTGTTCAACGAGGTTTTCCTGGACGACGTGTTCGTGCCCGACGAGATGGTGGTCGGCGGGGTGAACGACGGTTGGCGGTTGGCGCGTACCACGCTGTCCAACGAGCGGGTCGCGATGGCGGCCGGCACCGCGCTGGGCAATCCGATGGAGGAGCTGCTGCGCACGGTCGCTCGCCTCGACTTGGACCCGGCGTTGCAGGACCGGCTTGGCGCGCTGATCCTGTCCGCCCAGGTGGGGTCGCTGCTGGATCAGCGCATCGCGCAGCTGGCGGTCGGCGGTGCCGACCCCGGCGCGGAATCCAGCGCCCGCAAGCTGATCGGGGTCCGCTACCGGCAGGCGCTGTCGGAGTTCCGGATGGAGCTGTCGGAGGGCGGGGGAGTGGTCTCCAACAAGACCGTGCACGACTTCCTCAACACCCGGTGTCTGACCATCGCCGGCGGCACCGAGCAGATCCTGCTCACTGTGGCCGCCGAACGGCTGCTGGGCCTGCCGCGCTGAACCAGACCCGCCGAGCAGGCGCAAAGCAACGGGTGGCGTTGAAATTGCGTCGAGGGTCGTCGTTTTCGAAAAATCGCGACCACAGGCGCAATCTCAACATGCGCGCGATGGATGAGAATCGGCGATAGGCTACGTTTCCCCGACATCGGCTTTGCTGGCGTGCGGCGCGTAGCGTTCGATCAACGCGATCAGCAGGCGGAAGTTCGGAATCCGTCGAATGTCGACGGTCACCGGTCGAAAGCGGTCCTTCAACACCAGCCGCACAGAAAGCTGGTGCACGGAAAGATCGAGGATCTCCGACCACGACCACGCATCCGCTCCGCGGCCCAACTGCCCTGCGGTGATCCAGAACACGCCGAAGTCGAGTCGCTGCCCGCCATCAACCGCCGCCACCGCGCGGGCCAACTGGGCCAGAGCGACCGCATTCTGGATTGTCTGGCCCCACTCGGTGGGCCGCTCGGTGCGACTGGTGATCCGGAATTCCGCACCGGTCGTATCGACGAGGGTGTAGCGGTAGCTGGTGTAGTAGGCCTTCGTGCCGCCGTGTTTGATAATGCGCTCGACCACCGACGTATCGGCATAGCGCACCACCTGCAACCGGCCTCGTCGCGCCACCGTCAAACCGTGCTCGAACAGGTCCAGTCGGCGGCTTCGCTGGATTGCCCCGTAGAGCAGCTCACCGACGATTGCGCCCCCGATCACGACCAGCGGAATGGCCCACCCGATAACCTCGACGGCTTGCACCGGAGACCTGGTCAATGTCGGCACCCACAGCGAGGCAAGGATGAGCAGGGCCATGCCGCGCGGGACATTGAACGACGGCGCCCACCAGTAGCGGGCTTGATGTGCGCCGAGGCCGGCCTGCGCCGCCGCGGCGTGGATGCGCGCCAGCAACTCCGGATCGCTGTCGCGTCGTCGGCTCTGGCTTGCCCGCACAACGTCGTACGTTACCGACGGTGCAGGATCGGTAGTCGCACCGATTCCCATTGCCGATTCTCATCCATCGCGCGTCTCGAGATTGCAGTGGGGGTCGTGGATTTTCGAAATGCACGACCCTCGACGCAATCTCAGCATCCGGCGACGCGCTACGCGGGCCGCGCTCAGGAGAAGCTGGCCTGCGCGCAGGTGCTCGGGGTGGTGAGGTTGACCCCCGCGTAGACCACCTGCACGTTCGCGCACACGATCACTTTCGCGTCGGTCGCCGGCCGCCCGGTGGCCCAGTCGTTGGAGTCGATGGTGCCGACGGTCTGGTACTTATCCGGCGGGCCCGCACCGTTGTACAGCGAGGTGACCGTCGCCGATCCACCCTCTTTGAACACCTTCGTTCCCGGCCCCCCGCGGTCGGCCCACGGGCCTTCGCCGCCGGCCGTATGCACATCCAGGTACGCCGAGCGCTTATTCGACCGGATCTCGGTGCTTTGGCGCGCCCACAGATCCGGCGGGAATCCGGCCACCCCGTCGGGGGTGCGCAACTGCACCCCGGCGATGAAGTCGCAGTGCGCCGCGGCGACCTTGCAGTCCACCCAGCTATGCGTCTCCAGCTGATCGGCGGAATCGTTGACCGGGAACAACGTGGTCGCGGTGTCGCTGGCCGCCGCCGCGGTCGCCGGGGGCGTCACCGCTAAGGCCAACCCGACCGCCGCCATTGCCGTCACCAGCCGCCTCATGAATGCTTCCCTTCCGGAGCCGCCGAGTCAGAACTTAGCGCCGCGTTAATCGTCGTAGGTCACTTCGACCGAATCGGTTTCCGGGTGGGACTGGCAGGCCAGGATCAGTCCGTCATCGAGGTCTTGCTGTTCCAGCACGTCGTTGACTTCCATGTTCACCTTGCCGTTGCGCAGCGTGCAGGCGCAGGCGCCGCAGTGCCCCTCCCGGCAGGAAAACGGTGCGTCCAGGCCGGCGTCGAGCAGCACGTCGAGCAGCTTGGCGCCGCGCGGCCAGGACACGGTGTGGGTCTCGCCGTCCAACTCCACCACCGCGGTGGCCGGCGGCTCATCACCGGAGCCTTCCACCTTGACCGCGGCGAACGGATCGCTGTCCAGCGACTTGAACACCTCGATGTGGATCTGGTTGGCGGGGACGTTCAGCGCCTCGAGCGCATCCCGGGCGGCCTGCATAAACGGTCCCGGACCGCAGATGAACACGTCCCCGCCGGTGTACGGCGCGGCCAGTCGGCCCAGCGCGGCCGCGCTCGGCAACCCCTGCACCGACTCCAGCCAGTGCACCACCGTCAGCCGGTCCGGGTACTTGTCGGCCAGCTCGCGCAGCGCACGGGAGAAGATCACCGACCGCTCGTCGCGGTTGGCGTAGAGCAGGGTCACCTGGCCGCTGCCCTGCACCAGCGCCGACTTACAAATGGCCATCATCGGGGTGATGCCGCTGCCGGCGGCCACCAGCAGCAGGTCGGCGTCCAGCGTCTTGGGCACGAAGGTGCCCGACGGGGCCAGCACGTGGATGCGCATACCGGGGTGGGCGTGATCGCACAGCCAGTTGGAGGCGTAGCCGTCGACGGTCCGCTTGACCGTGACGGTGAGCGCGTCGTCGGTGAACGGGGAACTGCACAGCGAATAGCAGCGGGCCACCGAGCCGGTGCGGTCGCTGGGTATGCGCAGGGTCAGGAACTGGCCCGGTGCGTAGCGCAGCCGCTCGGCCGGGATGTCGGCGCCCTCGGGCACGGCAAACACCAGCGACCGGGCGTCGTCGGTTTCGGCGACGACGTCGGCAATCTGCAACTCCAGGACGTGGCTGCCGAGCGGCTCGTCCAGAACGTCCTCGGTCAACGCCTGCCCCTCATCGTTCGTCATAACTAGAACAGGTTACAAAAAACTGGTTACCTAGCGCTACCAGCCGCAGGAATACCGTGCTCGACACGAATCGGAACGTGTTCTAATCTCTGTCTAGGTCGGTACCTCGGCCCGTACTCCCGGGAGGCATCCAGTGACGTCCATTGAACAGCGTGACGTGCAGTCGGTCCTAGCCGGCATCGACGAGCTGCTGCCGCAGCTGCGTGAGCGTGCTCAGGCGACCGAAGACCTGCGTCGGCTGCCCGACGAAACCGTCAAGGCCCTTGACGACGTCGGTTTCTTCAAGCTGCTGCAGCCCGAGCAGTGGGGCGGCCTGCAGTGCGACCCGGCGGTGTTCTACGAGGCGGTCCGCCGGCTGGCCAGCGCCTGCGGTTCGACCGGCTGGGTGGCCTCCATCATCGGGGTGCACAACTGGCACCTGGCGCTGTTCGACCAACAGGCTCAGGAGGAGGTCTGGGGCGAGGACCCCAGCGTGCGGGTTTCCTCCTCGTACGCGCCGATGGGTGCGGGCACCGTGGTCGACGGCGGCTACCTGGTCAGCGGCTCCTGGAACTGGTCCTCGGGTTGTGACCACGCCACCTGGGCGTTCCTGGGCGGCCCGGTCATCAAGGACGGCCGCCCGGTCGACTTCGGCAGCTTCCTGATCCCGCGCAGCGAGTACCGCATCGACGACGTGTGGAACGTGGTCGGGTTGCGCGGCACCGGCAGCAACACCGTCGTGGTCAAGGACGTGTTCGTGCCGCGGCACCGCTTCTTGTCCTACAAGGCGATGAACGACCACAGCGCCGGCGGATATGAAACCAACACCGCGCCGGTGTACAAGATGCCGTGGGGCACCGTGCATCCCACCACCATTTCGGCCCCGATCGTCGGGATGGCCTACGGTGCGTACGACGCCCACGTCGAGCATCAGGGCAAGCGGGTGCGCGCGGCGTTCGCCGGGGAGAAGGCCAAGGACGACCCGTTCGCCAAGGTCCGCATCGCCGAGGCGGCCAGCGACATCGACGCCGCCTGGCGGCAGCTGATCGGCAACGTGTCCGACGAGTACGCGCTGCTGTCGGCCGGCAAGGAGATCCCGTTCGAGCTGCGGGCCCGGGCCCGCCGCGACCAGGTGCGCGCCACCGGTCGGGCGATCGCCTCGGTCGACCGGCTGTTCGAGGCGTCCGGCGCCACCGCGTTGGCCAATGACGCGCCGGTGCAGCGGTTCTGGCGCGATGCGCACGCCGGTCGGGTGCACGCCGCCAACGACCCGGAGCGGGCCTACGTGATCTTCGGCAACCACGAGTTCGGGCTGCCGCCCGGCGACACCATGGTCTAGCCCGTGACCGCGACTGACGAGCTGACTTTCGAATCCACTTCGCGTTTCGCCGAAGTCGACGTGGACGGCCCGCTGAGGCTGCACTACCACGAGGCCGGTATCGGCAACGACCAGACCATCGTGCTGCTGCACGGCGGCGGGCCGGGCGCGGCCAGCTGGACCAACTGGTCCCGCAACATCGGGGTGCTGGCGCAGCGCTTCCACGTGCTGGCCGTCGACCAGCCCGGCTACGGCCTGTCGGACAAGCGCGCCGAGCATCCGCAGTTCAACCGGTACGCCGCAACGGCGCTCAAGGGGCTGTTCGACCAGCTCGGCCTGGGGCGCACCCCGCTGGTCGGCAATTCGCTGGGCGGTGGCACCGCGGTCCGCTTCGCGCTGGACTACCCCGAACTGGCCGGCCGGTTGGTGCTGATGGGGCCGGGGGGCCTGAGCGTGAACCTGTTCGCCCCCGACCCCACCGAAGGCGTCAAGAAGCTCAGCGCGTTCTCCATGGAACCCACCCGGGAGAACCTGGAAGCGTTCCTCAAGGTGATGGTCTACGACAAGAAGCTGATCACCCCCGAGCTGGTGGAGCAGCGGTTCGCGCTGGCCAGCACACCGGAATCGCTGGCGGCGGCCCGCGCGATGGGAATGTCGTTCTCCGGAGCCGACTTCGAGCTCGGCATGATGTGGCGCGAGGTGTATCGGCTGCGGCAGCCGGTGCTGCTGATGTGGGGCCGCGAGGACCGGGTGAACCCGCTGGACGGTGCGCTGGTCGCGGTGAAGACGATTCCGCGCGTGCAGTTGCACGTCTTTGGGCAGTGCGGACATTGGGTACAGGTAGAGAAGTTCGACGAGTTCAATAAGCTGACCGCAGATTTTCTGGGAGGTGCGTGATGAGCATCCGGTCACTGGGGTATCTGCGCATCGAGGCCACCGACGTGGCGGCCTGGCGCGAGTACGGTTTAAAGGTGCTCGGCATGGTCGAGGGCGCCGGTGCCACCGAAGGTGCGCTGTATCTGCGGATGGACGACTTTCCGGCCCGGCTGGTGATCGTGCCCGGCGACCACGATCGGCTCTCGGTGGCCGGTTGGGAATGCGCCGACGCCGCCGGCCTGCAGGACATCCGGAAACGGCTGGAGCTGGAGGGCACACCCTACAAGGAGGCCACCGCCGCGGAGCTGGCCGATCGCCGGGTCGACGAGATGATCGTCTTCCAGGACCCGTCGGGCAATAACTTGGAGGTGTTCCACGGCGCCGCGCTCGAACACCGCAGGGTGGTCAGCCCGTACGGGCATAGGTTCGTCACCGGGGAGCAGGGCCTGGGTCACGTGGTGCTGTCTACCCGCGACGACGCCGAGGCGCTGCACTTCTACCGCGATGTGCTCGGATTCCGGCTGCGCGACTCGATGCGGCTGCCGCCGCAGTTCGTCGGCCGCCCGGCCGACGGCGCCCCGGCCTGGCTGCGTTTCTTCGGCTGCAACCCGCGCCATCACAGCCTGGCGTTTCTGCCGATGCCCACCCCGAGCGGGATCGTGCACCTGATGATCGAAGTCGGCGAGTCCGACGATGTGGGCTTGTGCCTGGATCGGGCGCTGCGGCGCAAGGTGCCGATGTCGGCGACGCTGGGCCGGCATGTCAACGACAAGATGCTGTCCTTCTACATGAAGACCCCGGGTGGGTTCGACATCGAATTCGGTTGCGAGGGACTGCAAGTCGATGACCACGACTGGATCGCCCGAGAGAGCACCGCGGTGAGCCTGTGGGGTCACGACTTCACCGTCGGCGCGCGCGGGCAGTAATGTCTGCAGCACCGCTCGACCCGCGCGCGTTCCGTAACGTGCTGGGCCAGTTCTGCACCGGGATCACCATCATCACCACCGTGCACGAGGATGTCCCGATCGGGTTTGCCTGCCAGTCGTTCGCGGCGTTGTCGCTGGACCCGCCGCTGGTGTTGTTCTGCCCCACCAAGGTGTCCCGGTCCTGGCAGGCCATCGAGGCCAGCGGGCGGTTCTGCGTGAACGTGCTCACCGAGTCGCAGAAGCACGTCTCGGCGCGGTTCGGCTCCAAGGAGCCCGACAAGTTCGCCGGGATCGACTGGGAGCCTTCGGCGTTGGGGTCTCCGATTATCGCGGGGTCGTTGGCGCACATCGACTGCACGGTCGCCGACGTGCACGACGGGGGCGATCACTTCGTGGTGTTCGGGGCGGTGCAGTCACTGTCGGAGCCGCCGGCGATCAAACCGCGGCCGCTGCTGTTCTACCGCGGCGACTACACCGGTATCGAGCCGGACAAGACCACCCCGGCGCAGTGGCGTGACGATCTGGAGGCGTTTTTGACCGCCACCACCGAGGACACCTGGCTGTAAGCGGCCGCATCGGTCCGTGGCGCCGGGCAGACCCCCCGTTCGCGACTTGGCGCAGTTCGCCTGCTGAACTAGCCGCCGCGGCGCTGCCCAAGGCTTGTCGGGGGGTGGGTGTAGCGTCGGGACTATGTTCGATAACACACCATCGTCGCAGGTCACCGAGCCTTTTGTCGGTGTCGATGACGCTGGGGTGATCGATGCTATTGCCGCGGCTTCACGTGCGCAGAACGCAATGTGCGCGCGGGAGTTGGCCGCCATCGGCGAGCTGTATGTGCGCCGGGCGCCCGAGGGCGAAATCGAGCGGGCGAACTGGGCGGTGGATGGCTATGACAATCTGGTCGCCGAAGTGTCTGCAGCGCTGGGGATCAGTCGGGGCCGGGCACGGGGCCGGCTGCGGTATGCGATCGAGTTGCGGGAGCGGCTGCCTCGGGTTGCTGAGGCGTTCGCGCGCGGGGACATTGATTTTCGGGTGATGGCCGCGGTGGTGTATCGCAGCGAGTTAGTCCAAGACCCGGTGCTGGTCGCCAAGCTCGATGCCGCCGTGGCCAAGCATGCGCCCAAGTGGATGCGGTTTTCCAAACCCAAACTATTTGAGCGCATTGACATGTGGATCGCCCGGTTTGATCCTGCCGGGCGGCGGGTGCCCGGCCAGCGCAACCAGGACCGCTATGTCGAGATCGGACCCACCGATTCCGGGCTGGCCGGGATCTGGGCGCAGGTGCACGCCACCGACGGAGCCGCCTTGGATCAGCGGCTCGATGCGTTGGCGGCCACGGTGTGCCCGGATGACCCGCGCACCAAGAAACAACGGCGGGCGGACGCGTTCGGCGCGTTGGCCGCCGGCCTGGACGCACTGCGCTGTGAATGCGGCTCCCCGCAGTGCCCGGCAGCAGGCCGGCGAGCGGGCACCGACGTGATGGTCCATGTCCTGGCGGAGCAGGCCACCTTGGACGGGGACGGCCACGCGCCGGGATATCTGCCCGGGTTTGGCCCAATACCGGCCAGCGTGCTGAGTGAGATGGCGCGCACCGCCAAACTCAAGCCGCTGGTGTGGCCGTCGACGGCGCCGGAGGCAGGGTATCGGCCGTCGACGGCGCTGGCCGAGTTCGTCCGACTGCGTGATCTAACGTGTAGGTTCCCGGGCTGCGATGAGCCGGCGATCCGCTGCGACATCGACCACACCGTCCCGCATCCGCTTGGCCCCACCCACCCGTCAAACCTCAAGCTGCTCTGTAGATTTCACCATTTGCTCAAAACTTTCTACACCGGGCTGGGCGGTTGGGCGGACCGCCAATTGCCCGACGGGACTGTGATCTGGACGTCGCCCAGCGGGCGCATCTACACCACCAGCCCCGGCGGGGCGATCTTCTTCCCGGTATTGGCTGCCCCCACCGGCAAACTGGTGCTGCCCACCGCAACCCAGCTACCCCACACCGGGCGCGGGGTGATGATGCCGCGACGTAGCCGCACCCGCGCCCAAGCACGTCGCTACCGCATCACCTGCGAACGCCGGATCAACGAAACCCGGCTCGCCGAAGAACACCGAAAACGCTTGGCCGAATTGGCCCGCAACAACGAACCGCCTCCCTTCTGACCAGCAGCGTCAGCCCGAGGACGCATGCCCGCGGGCCTTGCCGTCCGGCATCGGGCTGGCCGGCGCGACCGATGCGTCGCGGAAAGCCCGAGCTGCCGTCCGCTGGTGCTGCCATGATGGGGTCCGTGGAGACCTCGGCGGGTGACACCCCGTTAGCAGCTTCACCACCCGGTTGGTGCCGGCGTCGGCGACGTAGATGTTTCCCGCCGAATCCACCGCCACCCCCTCCGGGTATTTGAGGCCGTCGAACGGCAGCTCGGTCTGTTCACTCGCCCCGTCCGCGCCACGGCCACCGGTTCATCGTGCGGCCGTCTCCGAGTTGGATCAACCCAACGCTTTACGGTCGGTTAGCTGACCCGGTCAAGCGCCTCGAGCACCTTGGCGACCAACGTCTCGATGTCGACGCCGGTGGTGTCGAGAACCAGATCGGGGTTTTCCGGCTCCTCGTATGGCGCCTCGACGCCGGTGAGGCCTTTGAGCTCGCCTGCCCTGGCGCGGGCGTAGAGCCCTTTAGGATCGCGCTTTTCGCATTCAGCCAGCGGCGTGGCCACGTACACCTCGACGAACGGCAGCTTCGCGGCATCGTTGAGCGTGCGCGCTATCTCCCGGTCGGATCTCAGCGGCGATACCAGCGAGGCCAAGGCCACCACGCCGGCGTCGGCCAGCAGACGGGTCAGATGCCCGACACGACGGATATTCTCGGCGCGATCGCCCGCGGAGAAGCCGAGATCGTCGGACAGGCCATGCCGGATGTTGTCGCCATCCAGCAGATAGGCGACTCGGCCGGATTCGACCAGTGCCCGTTCGACGGCCACCGCAATCGTCGATTTGCCCGACGCGGGCAACCCGGTAAACCACACCGTCGCACCGCGTTGCCCGGTCGCCGTCCAACGGAAGTCGCGGTTCAATGACGACGGGTGCCACCGGATGTCGTTACGGGTCTGCGCACCGGGTTTGACTTCGCGCGGCTCGGTGATGGTGCCCGCGCCGACGGTGTCGTTGGAATGTTCGTCGATCAGGATGAATGCGCCGCTGTCCCGATTCTCGGCGTACGGGTCGGCGATCACCACCGAACTGGTACGCAACGTGATCGAGCCGATGTCGTTGAGCACCAGTTCGACCGGATCGTCCTGGTCGTCGAGCGTCTCGGGGTCGAGCCGGCTGTGTAACGCCTGCACCGTGGCCCGAACCGTATTGGCGGCCTGTTTGAGCGCCAACCGATCCCCGGCCCGCAGCGGCGTGTCGCTAAACCAGCACACCGTCGCATCGAGCTCACGGGCCAGCACCGGCAAGGCCGCGTCGTCGGCGCCGCTGACCAGCACGTCGCCGCGGCCGACGTCGATGTCGTCGGCCAACTCGATCGAAACGGACAGCGGCGCGACCGCGGTTGCTCGGTCGTCGTCGAGCGTGTCGACCGCTGTCACGGTTGAGCGGGTACCGGCCGGCAGGCTGATCACCGGATCGCCGACGCTCAGTGTGCCGGACGCTAAACGACCGGTGTAACGGCGGCGTTGCTCGGCCGTCGGACGGGACACCCATTGCACGGGCAGCCGGAGTTTGGCGGCTTGGGGTTGCGGCGCAGAAAGTTCCACATTCTCCAGGTACTCCAGCAGCGGAGGGCCGGTGTACCAGGGGGTGCGCTTCGAGCGGTGCACCACATTGTCCCCGAACTTGGCCGCGATCGGGATGACGGTGATCTCGGCGCCGCCGAGCCGAGCCGCCAGCTGCTGCAGCTCGTCGGCCACCTCGTTGAACCGTTGTTCGTCGAAGTCGAGCAGGTCGATCTTGTTCACCGTGGCGACGAAGTGTTTGATGCCCAGTAGTTTCGCGATGCGGGCGTGCCGGTTGGTTTGACGAAGCACCCCGGCTCGGGCGTCGACCAGCAGGATCGCGACATGGGCGTTGGACGCCCCGGTGAACATGTTGCGGGTGTAGCGCTCGTGGCCCGGGGTGTCGGCCAGGATGTAGCTGCGGGTGTCGGTGGAAAAGAACCGGTAGGCGACATCAATCGTAATGCCCTGCTCCCGTTCGGCGCGCAGGCCGTCGGACAGCGCCGCCAGGTCGGCGACGCCGGCCTCGTCGGTGACGGCTTTCAGGTGATCCAGGGGCAGGCTGTCGGTGTCGTGCAGCAGCCGCCCGATCAGGGTGCTCTTGCCGTCGTCGACCGATCCCGCTGTGGCGAGTCGAAGCAGCTGACGCGTCATCAGAAGTACCCTTCGCGTTTGCGGTCTTCCATCGCGGCGACCGACGTCCGGTCGTCGGCGCGAGTCTCGCCCCGCTCGGACACCGTGGCCGCCGAGATTTCGGCGATCACCCCGGCGATGTCGACGGCTGTTGACCGCACCGCGCCGGTGATCGTCAGATCGCCGACGGTGCGGTAGCGCACCCACTCCACCGCCGATGCTTCGCCGTTCGCCGGCTGCGCATATTCCGATACCGCGAGCAGGATGCCGTCGCGTTCGAACACCTCGCGCTGGTGCGCGAAGTAGATGGACGGCAGCTCGAGGTTTTCCAACTCGATGTAGCGCCAGATGTCCAGTTCGGTCCAGTTGCTCAGCGGGAAGACGCGTACCTGCTCACCCTTTTTGATGCGGCCGTTGTACAGCGACCACGGCTCGGGCCGTTGCGCGCGCGGATCCCACTGGCCGAATTCGTCGCGGAAGCTAAGGATGCGCTCCTTGGCCCGGGCGCGTTCCTCGTCGCGGCGGGCTCCGCCGAAGGCCGCGTCGAATCCGTGTGCTTCCAGGGTGTCGAGCAGGGTGCGGGTCTGCTGCCGGTTGCGGGAGCCCCCGAAACCCGGGTCGGGAACGCGACCGCGGTCGATAGACTCCTGAACCGAGCCGACGATGAGCTTGTGGCCGTGCTCGGCCAGCCGGCGGTCCCGGAATTCGATCACTTCACCGAAGTTGTGGCCGGTGTCGACATGCAGCACCGGGAACGGCAGGGGTGCCGGCCGAAACGCCTTCTCCGCCAACCGGAGTAGCACGATCGAATCCTTGCCCGCGGAAAACAGCAGCACCGGTTTGGTCAGCTCGGCGACCACTTCGCGGATGATGTGCACCGCTTCGGCTTCCAGCAAGCGCAGTTCGTCGACGTGAATGGTGTCGGTCATGTTGGGAGCCCCGCTTTCTCGGCGTCGGCGCGGTATCGTTCCACCCACTCGTCGGATCGCTGATCGGCTTGGCGTTCGAGCACGGGGGCGGGCGCCAGCCGGGGATCCTCGCCGAGCGCCTCGAGCACCGTGCCGACAATCTGGGTGAGGTTGCGCCACAGCACTGGGTAGGGCACGTCGATGGGAGAGACGCCTTCTTCGTCGAACCACGTCCGCCAGCCCTGTTCCTGCTCGCGCAGCATGGTGACGACGTGCGCTATTGCGCCGGCGTGGTATTCGGCGCGGGCATCACGCTCCGGGTGTGGGCGCCCCCGCCAGACGCGGGTCTGCACCGCACGCCAAAACGACACCGCTTGGGACACCACATCTGGGCGGTAGACATGCACGAGAACCGGGTCGGTGCCGATGACGTCACGGATGGCCGCCAGCAGTCCGTCGCCGGAGCGGTTCGGCAGGTTCTTGGCTCGGTGTAACAGCAACGGGGTCTGGTTCCACATCAGCTTGCCACCCCACACGCCGTTGGGGGTACGGCCGACCGTCCTGATGTAGTCCCGCCACACTTCGGCGGGCGCGAGGTCGGGGGTGCCCGCGTCGAGCGGATCGAGCAGTCGCAGGATGGATTCATCGTCCACGCCGGCGAACCACTCACGTGGCTGCGGGGCTTGACTGGTGCTCGGTAAGTACTGGAAGAACTCCTGCGGTTCCCCAGCCACGCCGGTGGCGCGCAACGACTCCACCAGCAATGTGCTGCCGCTGCGTTGCGATGCGAGCACCAAGTAAGCCGACCTGCGGGATGTCACCTGGGCGAGCCTAACCGGCAGGTCACCGCTGTGCATCGCGTTGGTTTGCGTTCACGCTGATGGAAAACCTTGCTGGATACCACGGCACAGACTGTGGAGAGTCACCCCACGTCTACCCAGACAGTCCACGCCACGGTCGCCACGGCGACGACTGCCAGCAGGATCGTGTCTGTCGCGCTAAGGCGGGGCGCGTCGGAGGTGCCCATGCGTAATTCGCGCGCGATCAGAAACAGCGGAAACGTAACACTGATCGCGGTGACAAATGCGCCTGCAATGTAGAGCCAAACGTACTTAACGCCATGCCTTCTGGCCTCGATCACCATCAGGATGACTGCAGAGAGGGCGACCAGCAGAGCGTCGGCACTCATCGAACGCGATGCCGGTGTGACCTTGGAGTCGTTAATGAATTCGAGCAGGAACCGGGCGGACTGGTCGAGGTAGGCCGCATTCTGACTCCAGGTGGCGACGAGCGCGGCGACGGCGATAACGCCGTAGCCGAGGCAGAGGATCTTGCGCGAAGTGGGGAGGACCGAGGCCGGGTCGGCTGTTGTCATAGCTCACGCTAAGCGAACCGAACCGTCGACGGCACGGGAACGGCAACTTCGGCGGTTGCCCGGCGGCGGCGTTTACACTGTGGGGGAAATGAGCGCCTATCAGACCGTCGTGGTCGGCACCGATGGCTCGGACTCGTCGCTGCGTGCGGTGGACCGCGCAGGCGCGATCGCTTCGGATCATGGCGCGAAATTGATCGTTGCGACGGCGCATCCCCCCGCCCCCGAGGAACGCGGCGGTTGGAGCGTGCCGCCGGGCAGCACACACGGCGAGGACTACCGACTGGTGGGCGACGCCCCCATCTACGCGCTGCTGCGGGACGCCAGGGAGCGGGCGCACAAGGCCGGGGCCAAGAACGTGGAGGAGAAGTCGATCGTCGGCGCCCCCATCAACGCGCTGGTGCAACTCGCCGAGGACGTCCATGCCGACCTGCTGGTCGTCGGCAATGTCGGACTCGGCAGCGTCGCCGGGCGGCTGCTGGGATCGGTTCCATCCGAAGTCTCCCGCAGGGCCAAGACCGACGTGCTGATCGTCCACACCACCGACTGAGACGTCGTGAGGAGTCGTTCGGCGGCGGGCCACAACCTGTTGCCAGGGCATCACGACCGATGCCAGCGGGCCTGGTGTTCGGCGTGTGTCGGCAAGTACGCGCCGGGAGCGAACAGCTCGTCGTAGAAGTCGAGGTCGAGATGTTGGGCCTGCAGATACATCAGGACGTGCACGGTCGGCACCGTGCCGGGCAGCTTGCCGAACGTGTCGTAGATGTAGGTCGCCTCCAGCGTGACCAGTTCCTGAATGGCGTCGGGCGGCAGCGCGGACGCCCGCACCCGCGCCGTCTCCGACCAGGGCCCGGCGGTGTCGGAGTGAAATGGGCCGCCGGGACCGAACTTGCGCGCGACGAGCTTCTCGACGCCCGCCGCCACCGACGGCACATGGGGTGGGCTCAGTGTCTCGAAGTATCCGGGCAGACCGGTGGCGTTCGGGAACGGCCACCGATCGTCGCTGTCGGAGACAAAACCTAACCCGGGCGCCTTCGGGTCACCGGAGCCACCCAACACCGACAGCCGGTCCAGCCCGTCGTAGATCCAGCCGCCCAGCCCGATCGCCTGCAGCGCCAGCATCCCGTTGTTCGCGGCGATGGCGAGTTCCGCGCTGGCTTCGGTCAGCGTGTACTGCTCCACAAACGACAGCGGGATCGGGTCGTCGGCGTGGCGCAATCCGGCAAAGCGTTCGGTGCCGCCGATCGGGCGATGGTTGATGTCGTCGAAAATGCGGTAGCCGTTGGCGGCGAAGAACCACAGATTTTCCATCAGATGCTCGGCGAGGTCGGCCACCGGAAACGCCAGCAGGCTGCCCGGATGGTTGCCGATCCAGGTGTTGTGGCCCTCCATATAGGGCTCTTCGCGCGGAAGTTCCAGCCGCGAATCCGAAATGCGAACATACGATTCGGCGGTGTGGCCGATCCATTCCTCGATGCCGCCGAATGCGCGCGGGGCCTGGTCGCGGGTGGGTAGCAGATAGGTTCCGGTGTCGTCGGTGAAGAACAGCTGACTGGTGTGGAAACCCGCCGCCGACGGAAAGGTGCGGCCGGTTGCGCTGCCGGAGTAGTTGGGCAGCGCCGGCGCGTAGCCGGGGTGGTGGGTGATGCCGTAATGCCACCCGGTGACGCCGCCGGTCACCGACAGCACCAGCGCCCGCTCGACCTCCGATAACGGCTGGACCGGGCGTCGGCTGGTGAACGCCAGCGCGCCGGCGGGAATCCGCCCGCCGACCGGGAACCGGCGTGATCGCCGCCCGGTGATCGCGGCCAACAGCGGGAACTGCGTCACCGCGGCCAGCGCCGCCCGCTCGTGATCGGAGATGACCAGGCTCATTGCGTTCACTCCCACCCTGCTCATGGATCCAGCCGTACTGGCCGTCACTCGCGGCGGTCCACACAGGTAGAGCGCCCGGTCAGACCCACCGCGTTGGCAGTCACCGTAATCGGCGGGGCGGAACCCTCGGCTGCTACCGTTACCGTCTGACGAACGTGCCGGGGTTCTGCCGTCATAATTTGCCGGAGTATTGCGGCGATGGCGGGCGAGTGGGGTGGGCTCGCCGCCGTCGGCGCGGACGTGGGGTTGGCTTAAGGAGTCGGCGATGAGCGACACCGCACGCGGTTCACGGGTGGGGTCACAGTTTGGGCACTACACCCTCACCCGGTTGATCGGCCGTGGCGGAATGGGCGAGGTATATGAGGCCCAGGACACGGTTAAGCAGCGGGTTGTGGCCTTGAAGCTCCTGTCACCGGTGTTGAGCCACGATCCGGCGTTCCGCGAGCGGCTGCAGCGCGAAGCGCGCACCGCCGGGCGCCTGCAAGACCCGCATGTGGTGCCGATCCACGACTACGGCGAGATCGATGGGCAGCTGTTTTTGGATATGCGCCTAATCGACGGCACCGACTTGTCCGCCATGTTGAAAGAGTTGGGTCCATTGCCGCCGACTCGGGCGGTGGGCATTGTGCGCCAAGTGGCATTGGCGCTGGATGCGGCGCACACCGCCGGGGTAATCCATCGCGACGTCAAACCGGAAAATATTCTGATCACCCGCGACGATTTCGCGTACTTGGTCGATTTTGGTATTGCCGATGCCGCCACTTTGGACGGTGCAACCCAGGTGGGCGACGCGGCGGCCTCTTTTAAATATTCCGCACCGGAGCGGTTCGGGGACGCCACGCAGGACCACAGGGTCGACGTTTATTCGTTGGCCTGCGTGCTGTACGAATGCTTGACCGGATGGTCACCGTATCGGGGTGACAACGCCCGGATGCTGATCACCTCGCACCTGATGCGGCCGATCCCGCGCCCCAGCCAATTGCGGCTGGGCATCGTCCCGGAATCCTTCGACGACGTGATCGCGCGGGGCATGGCGAAAGAGCCGCACGAGCGCTACAGCAGCGCGGGCGAGCTTGCCCGGGCCGCCTACCAGGCGTTGAGCGGGTCGGATCAGGACCTGGCTGACGACACGACCGAACACACGCAGGTGGTCACCCCGCCGACCGGCGGTTTCGAGCAGCAGCAGTCGCGCCGGCCGCCCGCGCCGCCCGTGCCGTCCGGCCCGTCCTATCCGGGGCGCGGAAGCGGGCCGGAACCAACCCGGCCGTACGAACCCGGCCAGGTCCCCAACGCTCCGGAATCTACCCGCCCCTTCGAACCCGGCCCGGGTCACGGGGGCGGTCCGGAACCAACCCGACCGTATGAGCCTGCCCAGGTCGCCAACGCTCCGGAACCGACCCGACCGTTCGAGCCAGGTCCGCCCCCGGCCAACGGCCGCACCCAGCAGCCGTCCGCCGGCGGCTGGCCCGCCGTCCCCCCGCAAGCACCCACTGGTCACGCCTGGCCTGGCGAATTCGGGACTCCGCTGCCGGGATCGCTGCGCCGCTCCCGCAAGCCGAAACTGCTGCTGGCCCTCGCCGCCGTGGCGGCGGTGATCGTGCTCGCCGGCGGGGCCTTCTGGCTGCTGCGCCCCTCGCACGACGATTCGGAGGCCGCCGAGACCACCGGCACAACATCCACCACCGCGGCACCCAAACCGCCGGACACCGCCGCCCAAGCCCGCCTGTTGAGCCTGCTTCCGGCCGGCTATCCGCCGGGTACCTGCAAGCCGACCACATTGCCCAAAGACGCATTGGCCAACGTGTCGTGCAGCAAGAACTCCGACCCGGACGGCCCGTCGTCGGCGACGTTCACGTTGTTCCCGGATACCGCGGCCCTGCACTTCGGGTTTAACGGAATTGTCCAGAACTCGGCGGTGGTTGACTGCCCCGGCCGAATACAGTCGCCGGGACCGTGGCACCGCAACGCCACCCCGGACAAGACCAGCGGCATGCTGTTATGCGCGACCCAGAAAGCGGTCCCGACGGTCGCTTGGACCAATGACGCGGAATGTTTGCTTGGCGTTGCTCAGGCAGAACCACAAGGCACCGGCCTGGAACAGGTCTACACCTGGTGGACGTCGCACTCGTGATGGCTATGCGCATCGCGAGCTAATTTGATGCGGACCCGAGTAGCGGATGGTAAAACTACCGTGATGAAGTATCGCTATGCATCAGCTTTGAGACTGACAAAGACGGACTAACCGCCGTTAGGTGCAGTCACCACCCCACCGCAGCGGAATCGCCGCTCGGACGAAACAGGAGTGAAAACCGTGAAGATCAGCACCGCCGCAATGGCGGCAGCAGCCACCTTCGTCACCGCCGGAGCCCTCGGCATCGCCAGCGCATCCATCGCCGCTGCCGACGAAGCCAGCGACACCACCGCGTCGCACCCGCTCGGTAGCCAGGCGACCTTGACCAACGGCGACGTGGTGCAGGGCTGGACCATCAGCGATCTCAAACAGAGCAGCGACACCATCCCGTACACCCCGCAGGGCACCCTGTGGGAGGCCAACGCCACCGACGAGGCCCTGCAGGGCTCGGTCACCCCGATCGTGTCGAACCTGAACGCCCGCAGCGCGAGTGGCCAGACCTACCGCGTCCTGTACGGGGTCGCTACCCCGCAGGGTGTCAACCCGGGCACGATTAGCCAGGGTCAAAAGACCACCGGCAAGGTGTACTTCGACGTGACCGGCGACAACCCCACCAGCGTTGTGTACAACGCCGGCGGCAAGGACCTGGCCACCTGGGTGCAGGCCGCTCCCAGCAGTGGCCCCGCGGGCTCGGCTCCGGCGGCTGGCTCGCGCTCGTCGACCCCGTCGGGCAACCAGTCGTCGTCCACCCCGGCCGGCACCCCGGCTCCCGCCGGCAACCAGCAAACCCCGGCCGGTACCCCGGGCGGCGCCGCTCCGGCGGGTAGCCAGGGCACCCCGATCCCCGAGGGCAGCCAGGGCACGCCGCTGCCCGCCGGCTCGGAACAAACCCCGGCCGGCACGCCGAGCACCCCGGCTCCGGCCGGCACGCCGGGCACCCAGGGCACCCAGGAGGTTCCGGCCGCCACGCCGAGCACCCCGGCTCCGGCCGGCACGCCGGGCACCCAGGGCACCCAGGAGGTTCCGGCCAGCACCCCGAGCACGCAGGCCCCGTCCGGTGGCGCTCAGGGGGCCCCGGCGGGCACCCAGGGCGCTCCGGCTGCCGCCCCGGCGGCGCCGGCTCCGGCGAACCCGGGAACGGCGCCGGCTGGCAACGCGGGGACGACACCCCAGCCCTGACCGCGTAACAACGAAGCCCGGCTTGCAGGCAACTGCGGGCCGGGCTTTGTTAATGCTGCAGCCAGGCACCGATCCGGCGTAGCGCCTCCTCGATGTCGGAGGTGGGCCCGGCAAAAGACAGCCGGACGAACGCGCCGCCGCGGGCGGTGTCGAAGTCGATGCCCGGCGCGATCGCAACACCGGTGTCGGCCAGCAGTTTCGAGCAAAAGCCCAGCGAGTCGCTGGTGAAGTCCGAGACGTCGGCGTACACGTAGAACGCGCCGTCGGTGGGGGCCAGCCGGTCGATCCCGAGGGCGCGCAGCCCGTCGAGCAACAACGCGCGGTTGGCGCTGTAGTGCCGCAGATGGCCGTCGGCTTCGGCGATCGCCTCGGGGGTGAACGCCTGCACCGCCGCGATCTGCGACAACACCGGCGGGCAGATGGTGAAGTTGCCGGTCAAGCAGTCCACCGCGCGGCGCAGCTCCGGCGGCACCAGCAGCCAGCCCAGCCGCCAGCCGGTCATCGCGAAATACTTCGAGAAACTGTTGACCACCACCGCCTGTCGTGACGTCTGCCAGGCGCAGCTGGTCTGCGGCGCGCCCTGGTAGATCAGGCCGTGGTAGACCTCGTCGCTGATCAGCCGCACCCCGGTGGCGTCGCACCAGGAGGCGATCGCGGCCAGCTCGGCCGGCGGGATCACCGTCCCGGTCGGGTTCGCCGGGCTGGCCACCACCACCCCGGCCAGCGGCGGGTCGAGGTCGGCCAGCATCGCCGCGGTCGGCTGGAAACGGGTCTGTGGGCCGCACGCGATCTCGACCACCTCGCAGCCGAGCGCGGACAGGATGTTGCGGTAGCACGGGTAGCCGGGGCTGCTGACCGCCACCCGATCACCGACGTCGAAGCAGGCCAGGAAGGTGAGCAGGAACCCGCCCGAGGAGCCGGTGGTCACCACCACCTCCTCGGCGCTGACGTCGAGGCCGTAGCGGTCTCGGTAGGACGCCGCGATGGCGCCGCGCAGCTCCGGGATGCCCAGCGCCACCGTGTAACCCAGCTCGTTGAGGTGCAGGGCCGACGCGGCGGCGGCCCGCACCGGCTCGGGGGCGCCCACGCTGGGTTGGCCCGCGGACAGGTTCACCAGGTCACCGTGGCTGCGTTGCCGCTCGGCGGCCGCCAGCCACACGTCCATCACATAAAACGGTGGGACGCCGGCACGCAGCGCGACACGATCGTTCACCTGGTCAACCCTAGGCCGCTACCGGGCGGCGTTGGAGAACACCTCGGCTTCCAGCCGGCGCAAGTGTTCCCGCGGCGGGCCGAGCAGCTGCGAACTGCCGTGCGCGCGTTTGAAATACAGCTGGATATCGCTTTCCCAGGTGATGGCGATGCCGCCGTGCAGCTGGATGGCTTCGGCGGCCACCGTCGAGAAGGCTTCGCTGGCGGTGACCCGGGCCAGCGCCGCCGACGTCGGGGTCGGCTCGGCCACCGCGTCGTTGACGACGGCGCGGGCGGCGTGCACGGCCACATGCAAATCGGCCATCCGGTGTTTGAGCGCCTGGAAGCTGCCGATCGGCCGGCCGAACTGCACCCGGCTCTTGGTGTAGTCGACGGTCAGCTCCAGGCAGCGCGCCGCCGCCCCGATCTGCTCGGCGGCCAGCAGGATCGCCGCGTAGTCGGCGATGCCGGGATCGGATCCGATCGGCTCGGTGTCCCCGGCGGTGAGGCGGCCCAGCCGGCGGGTGGGGTCCATGGTGGTGAGCGGGGTGGCGGTGAACGTCGACCAGCGGGTGAGCTGGGTGCCGTCGGCGTGCACGACGATGTCGGCGACGTCGCCGTTGATCACATACTCGGGGTCAACGACCACCGCACCGAGCGCGGCGCCCTCGGCCAGCCGCTGCAGGGCCTCGGTGTCCGGTTCGGCCGCGGCCAGCAGGGCCAGCTCGGCCAGCGTGGTGCCCAGCAGCGGGGTGGGCACCAGCGCCTTGCCCAGCTCCTCGAGCACCACCGCGGCGTCGGCCAACTCGCCACCGGCGCCGCCGAACTGCTCGGGCACCACCAGCGCGGCGGCCCCGACCTGCTCACACAGCAGCTGCCACAGCGACTCGTCATAGCCGCGCGACGATTCCATCGCCGCCCGCACCGCCTCCGGGCCGGCGTGCTTGTCGACCAGCGCGGCGACGGTCTGGCGCAGCAGATCCCGTTCGTCGCTCATCTACAGCGCCTCCAGTACGCGACGACGGTGTGCGGCCGGGTCACCCCACGCCGCCCGCAGCGCCTGCACCCGCAGCAGCCACAGCGACAGGTCGTGTTCGGCGGTGAAACCGATGGCGCCGTGGGTCTGCAACGCCGAGCGGGCGGCCAGCAGCCCGGCTTCGGCGGCCGCCACCTTGGCGGCGCTGACGTCGCGGGCGGTGTCGGCGGACTCGTCGGCCAGCGATAGCGCGGCCCCGTACACCAGCGGGCGGGCCAACTCGAGCGCGATGTGCACATCGGCCAGCTTGTGTTTGATCGCTTGATACGAGCCGATCACCCGGCCGAACTGGGTGCGCTGTTTGGCGTAGTCGACCGCGGCGTCCAGCAGCGCCTGCCCGGCGCCGACCAGTTGCGCGGCGGTGGCCAGCGCACCGAACTCGTAGGCCCGCTCGGTATCGGCGGCCTGCCCGTCACCCGATGCGGTGACCTCGAACAGCCGGCGGGCGGGGTCGACGGAGTCGTGGCGGGCCCCGGCCTGCGCGTCGCTGACCCGGCCGTCGCCGGCCAGCAGCACCAGCCCGGCGGTGTCGGCGTCCACCGCCCGCGGCACCCGCGGCGGCAACGCGACGGTGGCGATCAGCTCACCGGCGGCCAGGGCCGCGGCGCGCTGGTCGTCGGCGAGCAGAACCGGCGCCACCGCAATGGATTCGGTGACTGGGCCGGGCACACACCAGCGGCCCAACCGTTCGGCGGCCACCACCAGGTCCACCGGGTGCGCGGCCAACCCGTCGAAGCGTTCCGGCACCACCAGGGCGGTGACGCCCAGCTCGGCCAGCTGCACCCACACTTTGCGGCCCGGCGCGGTGTCGCCGCCGGCCCAGGCCCGCACCGCGGACGGCACGTCGGCGGCGGCCAGCGCGGCGTCGATGCTGGCCGCGAAATCCCGCTGCTCTTGGTCTAGATCGAATTTCACTTCTTCTCCCGGGGCAGGCCCAGCAGCCGCTCGGCGATGATGTTGCGTTGGATCTCGTTGGTGCCGGCGTAGATCGGGCCACCCAGCGCGAACAGGTAGCCGTCGGTCCAGGAATCGGCCAGCTCGCCGTCCGCACCGCGCAGGTCCAGCGCCGTCTGGTGCAGCGCGACGTCGAGGTCCGACCAGAACACCTTGGTCACCGAGGATTCCGCACCTAGCTCGCCGCCGGCGGCCAGCCGGGTGACGGTGCCGAACGTGTGCAGCCGGTAGGCCTGCGCCTGGATCCAGGCATCGGCGACCCGGTCACCGAAGGCCGGATCGGCCTGCCGCGTTTTCCATGACTGCGCCAGCTTCTCGGCCCCGACCAGGAACCGGGCCGGGCTGCGCAGCGACATGCCGCGCTCGTTGCTCGAGGTGCTCATCGCCGCGCGCCACCCCTCATGCGGGGTGCCGATCACGTCGGCGTCGGGCACGAACACGTCGTCGAGGAAGATCTCCCCGAACCCGGTGTCCCCGCCCAGCTGGGCGATCGGGCGCACCGTGACGCCGTCGGCTTTCAGGTCGAACATGAAGTAGGTCAGGCCGCGGTGCCGTTCGGCGGTCGGGTCCGAGCGGAACAGCCCGAACGCCTTCTCCCCGAACACCGCCCGCGAACTCCAGATCTTCTGGCCGTTGAGCTTCCAGCCGCCGTCGACCTGGGTGGCCGTCGACCGCAGCGACGCCAGGTCGCTGCCGGACTCGGGCTCCGACCAGGCCTGCGCCCAGATCTCCTCGCCGCTGGCCATCTTCGGCAGGATGCGATCCAGTTGTTCTTCGGTGCCGTGCGCGAACAGGGTCGGCGCCAGCATCGAGGTGCCGTTGGCGCTGGCCCGCCCGGGTGCCCCGGCGCGGAAGTACTCCTCTTCGAACACCACCCACTGCAGCAGGGTGGCGTCGCGGCCGCCGTATTTCTTCGGCCAGGCAATCACCGACAGCCCGGCGTCGAAAAGCACCTTGTCCCACCGGCGGTGCTGTTCGAACCCTTCGGCGGTGTCGTAGGACTTCGTCGGGAACGACGCCTTGTTGGCGGCCAGGAAGTCGCGGACTTCGGCGCGAAACTCCGCAACCTCGTCGTCAATGTTTAGGTCCATCACGCCCACTCTCGTAATAGTGGTTTGACCACCTTGCCGCCGGGGTTGCGCGGCAAAGCATCCACAAAGGCCACCGATCGCGGTGCCTTGAAGTTCGCCAAATGTTCGCGGGCGTAGGTGATCACGGCCGCCTCGTCGAGCCCGAATCCGGGACGGCGCACCAAAAACGCCTTGCCCACCTCGCCGAGCCGCTCGTCGGGCACGCCGATCACCGCCGCATCGGCCACCCCGTCCAGGCGGGCCAGCACCTGCTCGATCTCGGCGGGGTAGACGTTGAACCCGCCGCAGATGTACATGTCCTTGAGCCGGTCGGTGATGCGCAGGTTCCCGGCGTCGTCGAGCTGCCCGACGTCGCCGGTGTGCAACCACCCGTCGGCGTCGAGCGCCGCGGCGGTGGCGTCGGGGTCGTCGAGGTAGCCGAGCATGATGTTGGCGCCGCGCAGCAGCACCTCGCCGTGCTCACCGATGCGCAGTTCATAGTCGGCGATCGGGCGCCCGCAGGTGGTGGCCACCGTGACCGCGTCGTCGTCGGGGCGGCACATGGTGGCGAATCCGGCGGACTCGGTCAGCCCGTAGGCGGTCAGCACGATGTCGATGTCGAGTTCGGCCTGCATCCGCTCGATCAGCACCACCGGCACCGTCGCCGCGCCGGTGACCGCGAACCGCAGCGAGCTCAGGTCGTACTCGGCCCGGTCGGGATGATCCAGCAGCGTCTGATAGATGGTGGGCGGCCCGGGCAGCACGGTGATGCGGTGCGCGGCGATGGCGGCCAGCGCGCGCGCCGGATCGAAGGTCAGCTGCGGGATCAGGGTGGCGCCGGTCTGCAGGCAGGCCAGGATCCCGGCCTTGTAGCCGAAGTTGTGGAAGAACGGGTTGATGCACAGGTAGCGGTCGTCGGCGCTGACCTTGCCGCACGCCGCCCACGCTGCCGCGCCGGACAGCGATTGCCGGTGCGCGCACAGCACGCCTTTGCTGCGCCCGGTGGTGCCGGAGGTGAACAGGATGTCGGACACGTCGTCGGGGCCGACCGCGGCGGCGCGGGCATCGACGTCGGCGTCGGGCACCTGCGCCCCGGCGGCGACGAACGCATCCCAGCTGCCGTCGCCGCGGTCAACCGGAACCCGCACCACGTGCCGCAGCGCCGGCAGCGCGTCGCGATCGAGTTCGGCGACCTTGTCGGCACCCAAGAACTCGCCCATCCCCACCAGCACCGGTGCGCCGCTGCGGGCCAGGATGTCGGCGGCCTCGGCGGCGGTGTAGCGGGTGTTCAGCGGCACCAGCACCCCGCCGGCATAGTGGATGGCCAGGCAGGCCACCACCCAGTGCCAGGTGTTCGGCGACCAGATTGCCACCCGGTCACCGGGGGCCACGCCGTGCGCGATCAGCGCCGCGGCCGCGCGCCGCACCTCGCCGCGCAGCTCGGCGTAGGACAGCCGCCGATCGTCGCAGATCAGCGCGGCCTGGTCGGGAAGATCCCGGGCAATCCGGTCCAGGACCGCAGGCGTGGTCCGCGGATCGGCGGTCATTGACGCTCCAGACTCGGGCTAACAAAGCAAGTGCTTGGTAGGTTAGCCTACAGGGGTGCAAGCAGTCGAGGAGTTCCGGGCTGAGGTCCGCGCGTGGCTCGCCGACAACCTGGTCGGTGAATTCGGCAAGCTCAAGGGCCTCGGCGGCCCGGGTCGCGAGCATGAAGCGTTCGACGAGCGGATGGCCTGGAACCGTCATCTCGCCGCCGCCGGGCTGACCTGCCTGGGCTGGCCGGTCGAGCACGGCGGGCGGGGCCTGTCGGTCGCGCACCGGGTGGCGTTCTACGAGGAGTACGCCCGCGCCGACGCGCCGGACAAGGTGAACCATCTCGGCGAGGAGTTGCTGGGCCCGACGCTGATCGCGTTCGGCACCCCCGAACAGCAGCAACGGTTTTTGCCCGGGATCCGCAACGTCACCGAACTGTGGTGCCAGGGCTATTCGGAGCCCGGCGCGGGCAGCGACCTGGCCAACGTGTCGACGACCGCGGTGCTCGACGGCGACCAGTGGGTCATCAATGGACAGAAGGTGTGGACGTCGCTGGCGCACCTGTCGCAGTGGTGTTTCGTGGTGGCCCGCACCGAGAAGGGCTCCAAACGCCACGCCGGGTTGTCCTATCTGTTGGTGCCGCTGGATCAGCCCGGCGTGCAGATCCGCCCGATCGTGCAGCTCACCGGAACCTCGGAGTTCAACGAGGTGTTCTTCGACGACGCCCGCACCGACGCCGACCTGGTGGTGGGGGAGCCCGGGGATGGCTGGCGGGTGGCGATGGGCACGCTGACCTTCGAACGCGGCGTGTCGACGCTGGGGCAGCAGATCCGGTACGCGCGTGAGCTTTCCGCGCTGGTGACGCTGGCCGAACGCAACGGGGCCGCCGAGGATCCGTTGATCCGGGAGCGGTTGACCCGGGCCTGGGTCGGGTTGCGGGCGATGCGGTCCTACGCGATGGCCACCATGGACGTCGAGCAGCCCGGTCAAGACAACGTGTCCAAGCTGCTGTGGGCCAACTGGCACCGTGGGCTCGGTGAGCTGGCGATGGACGTGATCGGGCCGGCGGGGGTGGAGCTGCCCGGCGGCGAGTTCGACGAGTGGCAGCGGCTGTACCTGTTCACCCGCTCGGACACCATCTACGGCGGATCCAACGAGATTCAGCGCAACATCATCGCCGAGCGGGTGCTCGGCCTACCCCGGGAGGCGAAGGGATGAGCCTGACTGCGGTGCCGGACGAAATCGCCGGACACGGGCTGCTCAACGGCAAGGTGGTGGTGGTCACGGCCGCCGCCGGCACCGGGATCGGGGCGGCGACCGCGCGCCGGGCGTTGGCCGAAGGCGCCGACGTGATGGTGTCCGACCACCACGAGCGGCGGCTCGGCGAGACCCGCGACCAACTGGCGGCACTGGGCTTGGGCCGGGTGGAAAGCGTGGTGTGCGACGTGACGTCGACCGCGCAGATCGACGCGCTGATCGCCTCCACCACCGCGCGGATGGGCCGGCTGGACGTGCTGGTCAACAACGCCGGGCTGGGCGGGCAAACCCCGGTCGTCGACATGACCGACGAGGAATGGGACCGGGTGCTCAACGTGACTTTAACGTCGGTGATGCGGGCTACCCGCGCGGCGCTGCGCTACTTCCGCGACGCCGACCGCGGCGGGGTGATCGTCAACAACGCCAGCGTGCTGGGCTGGCGTGCGCAGCATTCGCAGGCGCATTACGCGGCGGCGAAGGCCGGGGTGATGGCCCTGACCCGCTGCAGCGCGATCGAAGCCGTCGATTACGGGGTGCGGATCAACGCCGTCTCACCGTCCATCGCCCGACACAAATTCCTGGAGAAGACCAGCTCGGCCGACCTGTTGGACCGGCTGTCGCAAGGGGAGGCGTTCGGCCGGGCCGCCGAGCCGTGGGAGGTGGCGGCCACCATCGCCTTTTTGGCCAGCGACTACTCCAGCTACCTGACCGGGGAAGTGATCTCGGTATCTAGCCAGCACCCCTGACCGGCGGCAGACCCCCCACCAGCAGGCGGTTCACCCAGTTCGCCGGCCCGGCCGGCGCCGCGGTCACCGCCAATAGCCGTCGGTCAGAAGCGACCGACGTGCCTATGCTGGATCTGCTTTGCTCACGACGCAGTCGTCCGGGAAACCGCCGGACAACCGAGTAGGGGGTTTTCGGTGAGTTACGGCGGGTACGGCTACGGGCCGGGTCCCAGCGACCCCTACGGCTCCAACCCCTACGGCTCCAAGCCGCCCGGCTACGGCGGCTACGGTGCACCCCAACCCGGGTACGGGCAACCGCGGCCCGCCTATGGCGCGCCGCCATCCGGCTACGGCCAGCCGGGCTATGGCCCACCGCCGGCGGCGTACGGCCAGCCGGCGCCCGGCTACGGTGCGCAGCCCCCGGGTTACGGCCTACCCCCGCCGAATCCACCCGGCCCGCCCAGCGGCCCGGTCAACACGCTGGCGACGCTGTCGGTGGTGTTCGCGTTCGTCTTCGCGCCCGCCGGGGCGGTGCTGGGCCACCTGGCGCTGTCCCAGATCAAGCGTCGGCCCCAACCCGGCCGCAGCCGCGCGGTCCTGGGCATCGTGCTGTCCTACCTATTCATCGTGTTCGGGGTCCTGGCCCTGGTGGTGTGGCTGGTGGTGGCGCCGAGTGACGGCGGCGGATCGACGTCGACGAGCACCCCGACGTCCAAGGCCGGCACCCGCGCCCTGCCCACCCCCAAGTCCCCCCGGCCCACCCCGAGCGCCCCGCGGACCCGGCCCAGCACGCCCGCCCCGCCGCCGTCGGGGCGCCCGACCACCACCGTGGAGGAGCTGCACGCCGGCGACTGCATCGAGATCCAGGAGGGCGGCACCGATCCGAACAAACCCGGCGCCACCAACGTGACGATCTATCGGGCGTCCTGCCAGGCCGGTGACGGCGTTTATCAGGTCCTGCAAGTGGTGCCGAACCAGGATCAGTGCCCGGCCACCACGAAATCGGTCCTGTACAACGGCGACGAAACCATATTCGCGTGCATGACGAAGTACGGCCAGTGAACGCCTTCCGCCCATGAAACACTGAGACCACCTGCCACAGCCTGGGAGCATTGATGGATAGCACCAACACCGTCGTTACACCGGCCGAGCTGCGTGTTCGGCCGGGTGCGGTGGCGGGGGCCTGATATGCCGCCGTCCAATCCGTTCGACTTCAGTGACTTCGGTGGCCGACCGCCGGGCCCGCCGCCGGGTCCGCCGCCCGGGGTGGCGCCGCCGCTGGGTGCACCCCCGCCGATGGGCGCGCCGCCGCCGACCATGCCACCGGCCGGCGGCTTTGACCCGTTCGCCGGTCAGCCCCCGGCGCCGGCCGCGGCCGAGGCCTTCGGCGGGCCGGCGCGGAGCGCCACGATGGGGTCGCTCGCGGTGGCGGGCCCGCCGCTGCAGTTGGTGGCGGCGGCGCTGGCGGTCGCGTTGGTGGGCATCATCTTTGGCGTGGTGGCCACGGTGACCGGATCCGCGGTGGTGTTGGCCTTCGCCGGCTGGCTGCTGGCCGGGCCCGCCGCGATCGGCGTGCTGGCCTGGTTCAACGCCGCCGACACCCGGCGCCGGCTCAGCTCGGTGTACTCGGCGCCGACCTGGCTATCCACCGCCTACTGGGTGGTGCTGGCCGCGTGCGCGGTAGGGATCGGCATCGGCGCCTGGCAGATCGCCTTATGGGCCGGCAGGCAGTAGGGGCATAACGATGGGTTCACGGCTGGTTCGGTGCGGTGCGGTGCTGCGGTTGGTGGCCGCCGCGATGCTGGCGTTCGGCTTCGCGTTCACCGGCTGGGCCACCGGAACCGCGCACGCGGAGGGCGACACCGCCGGCGCCGACCGCTTCGGCGCCTGCCTGGCCTCGCAGAAGGCGGGCGACCTGCTGATCCTGGTGGATGAGTCGGGCAGCCTGAAAAGCACCGACGCGCAGGCGGCCCGGGTGCAGGCGGCCAAGTATCTGGTCGACACCCTGGGCCGGTACGCCGACCGCAGCCACTCCAAGCTCGACGTGGCCATCGCCGGTTTCTCCGACAGCTACGCGGTGCAAGCGGACTGGGCCCCGCTGTCGGAAGGGACCGCGGATTCGGTCAAAAACAACCTGGACACCCTGGCCCGCCGCAACGACGGGCTGGACACCGACTACTGGCTGGCGCTGGACGGAGCGCGGCAGACGCTGGCGTCGCACGCCCAAGGCGACCCCAACCGGTGCCAAGCGATCTCGTGGTTCTCCGACGGCAAGATCGACTACTCGCCGCGGGCCGGTTCCAAGCCATACGCCCCCGACGTCGACCTGGGCACCCAAGCCGGCGTCGACGAAATGATCAACCGTGCCACCGAGGGCATTTGTCGCGACGGCGGGGTGGCCGACCAGCTGCGCTCCGACGGCATCGTGATGCTGGGCGTCGGACTGGGCGACCAGGCGGCCTCGAACGCCGACTTCGACGTGATGTCGGCGATCGCCACCGGAACCGGGTTGAACGGGAAGAGCTGCGGCAGCATCAAAACCCCGAAACCCGGCGACTTCTACCCGGTGTCCAACATCGACCAGATGCTGTTCGCGTTCGACGCGCTGAACCCCGACCCGCACATCGACGACACCAAACCGGTCTGTCAGCAGGGCCAGGTGTGCCAGGAGGCACGGCACAACTTCGTGCTGGACCGCTCGGTCAAGGCGGTCAACATCCTCGGCTCGGGCGGCGTGCCCGGCATCGTGCCGTATCTGATCGCCCCGTCCGGTCAGCAACTGCAGCTGCCCAAGGAAGAGGGCAAAAAGCAGGCCACCCTCGACGGGATGCCGGTGCAGTTCGAATGGCAGTCGGATTCGGCGCAGACCGTGTCGATTCAAAGCGCGGACAGTCCGGCCTGGCCGGGGCAGTGGGCGATCGTCTACGTCGACACCACCGGCCAACACGGCGACGCGGTGTCGCGGGTCAACATTCACATCTCCACCGACATCTTCCCGGCGCTGCAGGCCGACCCCGATTCGCCGTGGCGCGCCGGCCAGGTGATGAAGGGCGTGAAGTTCGGGCTGGTCGACGGCGCCGGCACCCCGATCGACCCGGCCACCCTGGCCGGCGACGCGATGATGTCGGCGTCGTTGGCGGTCGACGGCGGGGCGCCGGTCGAGGTGTTGACCTCGGTGCCCAAGACCGCGATCGGCAACCCCATCGACGTGGACCTCACCAAGGTGAAGCCCGGCGCGGCCACGCTGCGGATGTCGTTGGTGATCACCACCGCGCCCGCCGTCGACCCGCAGGGCGCGCAGATCGCGCCGGGCACCAAACTGTCGCCGCAACAGGTGGATTCGCCGATGCAGATCCTGCCCAAGGTCGGCCTGCCGGTGCCCGGCCAGCACATCGACTTCGGGGATGTGCAGGGCACCAAGGGGACCACGGCGCAGTTGGAGGTCACCGGCCCGGGCTGTGTGTGGATCGCCGACGGGGAAGCGAGCAAGGTGGTGGCCGGACCGGAAGGGATCGGCACCGTCAGCGTGACGTCGTCGTCGTCGGGCCCGGGCAACTGCCTCAAGGTCGACAAGGACCAGAAGGCCAGCCTGCCGGTCACGCTGCACACCGAGCGCGACGGTCACGGCGGCCTCAACGGCAGCGTGCCGGTTCACATTGCGCCGCAAGACAAACCCGACGACGCCCAGACCGTCGACGTCACATTCTCCGCGTCGATGACCAAACCGCTGAGCACCACCAACTTCGTGCTGGTGTTCATCGCGGCGCTGCTGCTGGGCCCGGGCATCCCGTTGGCGTTGCTGTACGCCGCCAAGTGGTACACCGGCAAGATCCCCGGGGTGCCGATGCTGGCCGAGCGGATCCCGGTCGAGGTCGATTCCGGTGCGGTGCGGCGCAACGGCGAACCGTTCGCGATGGCCGACACCGACCTGGTCACCCCGGTTCCCGGCCTGGCCGGCGGCGCGCGCCAGCTCACCGTGCACGGCGTGCAGTTCTCGACGGTCAACGGCCGCAGCCCGTTCGGCACCGCGCACGTCAAGGTGACCGCCCCCGGCTACCTGAGCGCCGGCTCCGACATCCCGGCCACCGACGCCAGCGGCGTGCACGCGGTGCTGCCGCTGGCGGTGCACGGCAAATGGGTGCTGCTGCACAATCCCGGCGGTGCGGAAAACCGCGCCGAGGTGCTGCTGATGGTGCGCGGCCAGTCCGACGTTCCGGAGCGCCAGAAACTGTACGAGGACATCGAACGTCGGCTCCCCGACCTGCTCAGCGGGCTGCGGCAGCGCGCGGCCTCAGCCAACCTGGTGACCGGTGGCGGTCCGCCGCCGTCCCCGTTCGGCGCCGCCGCCGCGGGGCCACCGGGCGCCGACCCGTTCGCGGCCGCCGGAGCGGCGGGCCCGACGGACCCGTTCGCCGGCGCCGGCCGGGGGCCGGCGCCGCCGAGCGTCGACCCGTACGCCCAAACGGGTCTGACCGGGGCGCCGCGTTCGCCGGCGCCGTCGGCCGGCGTCGACCCGTACGGGCAAACCGGGATCGCGCCGACACCGCCGCAGCCGACACCGCGGGGCAGCATCGACCCGTACGCGAACACCCAGCAGGCCCAGACGATGCCCGGGCCCGACTACCCACCGCGCCCCGACGACCAGCGGCCGGGCCGCGACCAACCGTTTGACCCATTTGGAGGAGGAGCCTGATGCGCCGGTTCTTGGTGGTCGGCTGCGGCGGATCCGGGGGCGCCACGCTGGCGTACATGATGGATCAACTGCGCTCGGAGCTGCACACCGCCGGCGTCTCGGCGCTGCCGGCGGGGTGGCAGTTCGTGCACATCGACGTGCCCAGCGGCGCCGAGACCGGACCCGACGGGTTGGCCAATGTGCCCGCGCAGGGCGGCAGCTACATCGGCAGCGGGCCGCAGGGCAGCAGCTACGCCACCCTCGACGGGGCGCTGGCCCAGCGGTTGGCGGCCGGATCCGCGCTGGACACCATCGCCACCTGGGCGCCGCGGCAACCCGAGGGGGTGACCAACCCGATTTCGGCGGGCGCCGGGCAGTACCGCGCGATCGGCCGGATGATCACGTTGAGCAAGGCCGGCGAGATCCGCCAACGGCTGCAGAACGCCTGGGATCAGCTGTTCCGGGTCGAGGCGATCTCGGAAATGGCGCAGCTGCAGGTGCCCGGCATGGGCCGCTTCGACCCCAACGAGCCGCCGCTGGTGTTGGTGGTGTCGTCGATGGCCGGCGGCGCCGGCGCGTCGATGGCACTGGACATCTGCCGGCTGCTGACGCTGGTGTCGGGCCTGGACCCCAAGCTGATGGGGGTGTTCATGGTGACCCCCGACATCTTCGATTCGCTGCCCGAAAGCGCCCGAATCGGGGTGCGCGCCAACGCGTTGGCGATGCTCGGGGAGATCGTGGCCAGCCAGTCCGGTGCGGCCCGGGAACACGACGTGCGGATCCTGCGGGCGCTGGGCCAGCAGCAGGGGGAGGGCGAGCCGATCCCGTTCGCCCGGGTGTTCCCGGTCGGCCGGTACGTCGGCGCCGACCGCACCCTGTTCGGGGACGGCTCGCAAAACGCGGTCTACCGCGGGTTGGGCCGCGGGCTGGCCGGGCTGATGATGAGCGGCAAGGCCAGCGACCAGTTCGTCTCCTACGACCTGGGCAACACCGCCTCCCCGGCCGGTGACCGCGACCTGCTCGGCTGGGGCAACGAGGTGTGGGATCCGTTGCCGTGGGGCACCTACGGGTTCTCCAGCCTGTCCATGGGCCGCGACCGCTACGCCGAATACGCCGCCCAGCGACTGGCCCGCAGCTGCGCGGACAAGCTGCTGTTCGGCCACCTGCAGCCGGGCAACCCCGCGTCGGCCACCGAGCAGCTGGACTCGCTGCTGGACAGCCAGTGGCCGGCCATCTGCAACGGCCTGGGCCTGCCGCCCACCTCGGGCGACGAGGGCAACCGCATCCAGCTGCTGGGCGGCTGGATCACCAACATGGCGCTGCCGGCTCGCTCGGTGGCCGCCACCACCGGCATGCTCATCGAACGCCAGCTGCGCGGCTACCTGCCCAGCCCGCAGGGGATGACGGCCGAACAGTGGGTGCCGATCTTCCGGCAGGCGGTCGCCAACCGCCGCGGCCCGCTGACCCAGGCGGTGCACGACGCCGGCTACGCGCTGGCCTTCGGCTGGCACCGGGAATTCGCCGACCGCATCGACACCGCGGTCACCTACTCCATCGCCAATTTCAGCCTGCCCTACGCCCGCGGCGTGGTGGACCTGCTGCGCCGCTACATCGACGACGAACTCGCCACGGCCATGGACGATCTGGGCGCGATGGGCCCCGCCGACGTGGTGGCGCTGGCGCCGAACGTGGAAACCACGCTGGCCTCGCTGCGGGGCGTGATGACCAACGCCGACCAGGTGTTGCACACCGCGCTGGACGGGTTCCACGGCAACCTGCGCCGCGCGGTGTACGCCAGCGCATCCGCCAAGATCGCCGACGTGCTGAAGGTCATCGGCGCCGAACTGCTGGCGCCGCTGTCCGCGGCGCTGGGCGAAGCCCAGGTGGTGCTGGAGAACGCCCGCTCGGAGCCGCCGGCCGACGTCGGGCTGGCCCGGCTGGCCACCGACCAGTACGCGGCCTGGCCGTCGGATGCCGACGAACTGGTGCCCAGCCGGTTCGCCGAAGCGAACAACGAAGTGCTGCTGATCAACTCGACGGCGTTCAAGGCACGTTACGAACTCGACCTGCCCAAGGCGCTGGCCAGCGGTCACGGGTCGCCGCCGTTTTACGCCGCGGTCGCCGAGAGCACCGCACGGGTGATCTCGGGGCAATGGCAGACCACCGGCGGGGTCGCGGCGCCGGGCGGACTGCTGGAGCGCACCGCGAACTGGGTGACCCGGGCGTTCGGCGTCGACCCGGAGACGCAGAACTCGCTGGTGCCGTCGCTGGCCCGCTACGACATCCACACCCGGCCCGCCGAGCTGCTGGACCGGGCCCGGCTGTACGTGGCGCGTCCCGGCGAGGCGTTCTCCGAGTTCTGCAAGGTGTCGCTGCGCGACTTCATCCAGGGCGCCGGCGCCGCGGAATCCGAGCTGGCGGCGCGTCGCCGCGACATCGTCACCAAGTTCAACGAGGCGCTGTCGCTGGCTCGGCCGCTGGCCAGCGTCAACGACCAGTCGCTGCAGGTGGTGCATCCGGGCCAGCAACTGGAGTACCGGTACAAATTCTCCGACGTGCCGTTTTTGGGCCAACCGGTCGCCGACGCGCTGGCCGAGGTGTTGCGCGCCAACCCCCGCATCGATCAGGCCACCAAGGACAACTTCTCCCGGTCGCTGTCCGACGAGGACTCCGTCACCCGCGTCGACATTTTCGGGTCGTACCCGAACTATTCGCCGTTGGCGTTCGATTCGGTGCTCAAACCCGCCGCCCAGCAGTGGACGTCGACGGCCGGCCCCGGCCGCACCGCGTTTTGGCGGCTGCGGCGCACCCGGCCGCTGCAGGCGTCGCTGCCGATGGGGGACGCCGAGCGCCGCGCGATGACGGCCGGCTGGTTCCTGGGCCAGGTGACCGGACGCATCCAGATCCCCGCGTCGCCGTACAGCGAGCCGGTGCGGATCTACGACGGCGACAACCAGCAGTGGCTGGACTTCCCGAACCCGCTGCTGACCCCGCCGTCCCAGTTCACCGCGTCCTACGACTGGTTACCGGCGGTGCTGGAGGCCATCCTGCTGGCGATCGCGCAGTCGCAGGAACCGCCGGTGATGCGGTCGCTGCGGCCCTACCGGGTGCTGCGGGAGCTGTACGACGCGAACTCGCAAGACCCGGCCAGCGGGATCGTGCAACTGTCCGCGGCCGGCCGGCTGGCCGAGTTTCTGCGCGGCGGCACCGGGCAACTGGTGTCCCGGGTGCCCGAGGTCGCCGCGGCGACCACCCCGGCCGAGCGGGCCGAGGCGACCGTCCGCTGGTTGACCACGGTGCGCGACCTGGCCGCCCAGTATCTGCCGGCCGGCAGCCCCGGCGCGGCCGAAAACGGGCACTACACCACGATCGCGACCCGCGCCAAGGCCGGCAAGACACCGATCTTCCGTGACCTCGCCCCCGACGTGTACTGGGCCACCGGGCAGCTCATCGGGCTGGTCCGGGAAGCCGAGGAGCAGATCAAACAGCCTGCGGCGCAGCAGGGTTCGACGCTGAGCGACCTGCCTGCCGCGGGTCCCGAAGAGATCGTGATCCCGGAAGGGGGGACGTTCTGACGATGACCGAGCGCCCCGGCCCCGCCGCGCTGACCGTCGTTCTCGCCCCCCGCGGGGAGGCCGACGACATCGGCGCGCTGCTCATCGACTACGCCGCGGTCGGGCTGGTCGCCCCGTTCGTGTGGGTCGACGCCGCCGACGTCGGAAAGACTTCGGTCCCGGCGACCCTGGTCGCCGACGGGCGGGCGTCGGCGGTGGTGCTGCAGCAGGTACTGACCGGCCACCGCTACGAGCGGCTGCGGGTCGCGGTCTTGGTCCCCGCCGACGCGGCGGCCGACCGCCGGGTTCCCCGCGCCGTCGAGCAACTGCTCGAGCAGGTGGTCCGCGCCAGCGCCGTCGGCGCGCCGATCACCTTGTTGCGCTTGCTGTTCACCCGCGGCTCGGCCGGCCCGCACGGCTACGACCCGGCGTTGGTGCTGGAGGGCTGGCACAACCTGCTCATCGCCCCGGAGGATTCCGCCGGGCCCGGGCTGGGGTCGGTGGTGTTGGAGCAGCTGACCGAACCGCTGGACGTGGCCCAATACGTCGCCCCGGTGGTGGCGGCGGTCGCCGGGCTGTGGACCGGGATCGACCGATCGGTGTTCGACGATCTGGCGATCCTGCCCGGTCAGACGCTGCGCGCGGTGCGCGCCTTCTACCGGCAACTCGACGCCGCCGGGGTGGAGGATCAGCTGCGGCTGCAGTTGTTCAGCGCCGCCGGCCGGCTGCCGTTGCCGCGCAGCGGCCAGACCCCGGTGGTCTACATCCAGGACGTGCCGCTGGCCGCGCAGGCGGTGTCGCGGGCGTTGTGGACCAAACATCGCGACGTGCTGCGCAGCGGCCGGGTGGAGATCGGCAGCAAAGAGACCGAACAGATCGCGATCGGCGACGCGCTGAAGACGTTTCTGTCCTTCCTGTGGGCCGCGCTGCGCAACGCGCCGTCGGCGTGGCTGTCCGGGATGCTGGGCGGGGTGCAGTCGGTGCTGGCAACCACGGTGCAGCACACCGTGTTCGGCGGGTCGAATTCGGCGTACGCGGTGGTGGCCGGCGGCGAACTGGGCAGTTGGCAAGACATCGGCCGCGGCGCCGACCAGATGAGCAGCGCGCTGGGTGAACAGCCCGGGGCCGCGCACCTGGTGCAAGCCGATCTCACCTCGCTGTGGGTCGACTACGTCAACGCCGCTTTGACGTTGGCCGACGGCGGGCGGCGCACCGCCGGGATCGACCCGGTCAGCGTCGGCGTCGCGGTCGGCGTCGTCCACGACAGCGCCGACGTGGTGCCCAGCGCGGCCGACGCGTTCACCGCGATCCCGGCCTCGCTGGCCGCCGTCATCGGCATCCCGGCGGTCGCCGGCGGCGACGTGTTGGGCACCGCGGACCTCAAGGGCCGGCTGGAACGCACCTTCGCCGACCCGGCCGCCGGTGTCGAGGCGCGCCGCGCCTTCTCCGACCTGACCGAGTGGGAGGGCCGGGCCGGCCGCAGCTACGCCGCCCAAGTGGGTTCGGTGCTGGCCGACTTCCTGGGCCGGGCCCGCGGCGAGGTCAGCGGGTTGGTGCAGCGGATTCAACAGACCGCGAACCGCGACGCGGTGGACGAGACGCTGCGCCGGCGCCAGCGGGTGATCTCCACCATCACCCTCACCGCCGGCTGGACCGTGTTCGCGGCGGTGCTGCTGCTGTTGATCATCGCCGCAATCGGCTGGGCCGAGTGGCCGTTCGCGCTGATCGTCAGCGCCGTGGTGATCGCCATCTACTTCATCGCGGCCCTGATCCTGTTCATCATCGGGCAACGCCACCTGTTCGCCGAACTGAACCTGCGCAAGTCGCAGATGTCCGAACTGGAAGCGATGCACCACAATCTGCGTGCCGCGCTGCAGGATGTCAGCCGGTTGTCGGCCGCCTACGGTCAGCTGCTGGCCTGGAATCGGGTACTCGGCGAGGTGCTGCGCACCCCGTTCGGTCCGGTGGCGCCGGCCCGGCCGGCGCGGCTGCATCTGACCGACGGGCTGCCCCGGGCCATGCAGATCGGGGTGGCCGCGCCGTCGGGACAAGACGCCGAATCGACCGCGCGCACCTTGGAGCAGCGGCTGTACGGCATCGGGTGGCTGTCGGGTCCGTGGGAGCGGATGCTGGAGTCGGCCGGCCGCCAGCTCCGCGACGAGCCGGTGACGTTGTTCCGGATGCCCGGTGCCGGTTCGGGTTCGCCGCTGGACGGCTGGTCGAAGGCCGTCGCCGCCGGGGCGGTGCGCTCCGAAGGCGCCAACGCGCTGTGGGCGCAGGTCCAGGCGATGTTCGATGATCCCGCCAGCGGGGTGGCCGAGGCGTTGACCGGCGGTGTGCTGATCCCGGCGACCGGGCAGCGGGTGTCCCCGGACCAGTTCAACGGCGGGATGCTGCAGAAGCGCACCGGGCCGGCCGCCCCGTTCCACGCGTCGCTGTTCACCGACACCGCGGTCACCGCCGGCCGGTCCATGGTGGCCATCGACGACGCCGCGGTGGACCGGCGCGGCCTGGACTACCGGGCGGTGGTGGTGCAGGTCGGGGATGGCCTGCCCACCTACGATTTTGCGATGTTCGCCCCGGGTGAGGATTCCGTGCAGTTCGAGGCGACCACGAAGATCCGCCTGCCCGGCGCCGTCGACGACGACACGCCCCCCGAATCCGGATCGCTGGTGTTCTAGTGACCGACGCGCGACCGGTCGACGACGATCCCCGCTTGGCGGCGCTGCTGGAGTGGCGCGAAGAGCTGATCGACAGCGGTGCGGTCTCGGCGGCCTCGTTTAAGGAGGCCCACATCCGGCTGGTGCTGCGATCCGGGCGCACTGAGGTCGAGCAGATCCGGGCGATGCTGCCCGGCGCGGTGGCCGAGCACGCCGAGGAGATGGCCCGGGTGCTGCGGGACGCGGCCAAACCCGGTGGCCGCCACCACAAACCCGCCGCCAAGGCGGGCCCGCCCGGCGCGCAGGCCAACGACCCCGACGAGGCCAGCGGCCCGGTCCCGGCCGCCCCCGCCGCCGACGCCGCACCCAGCGACGCCGACGAACCCACCATGCTGGTGAAGAAGGCCGCCGCCGTGGTGCCGCAAACCGGCTTCGCGCCCTACAAGGTCGGCACCCCCGCCGCCCCGCACCCGGTCGCCCCGGTGTCGTTGCGCCGGGCCGGCGACGACCCGCAGCACGGCGGCCTGGAAGTGTCGTGGCCGCGGTTCGGCGGGCGCGGTCCCGCCCCCCGCACCGTCATCTACCGCCTGGTCAGCACCGAAGGCGGCCGCGGATATTCGCCCGACAAAGCCGATCTGGTCACCGCCACCGCCGCGACCTCGGCGACCGACGACCGTCCGCTGCTCGGCGCGGTGCGCCACCTGCAGGTGTGGGTCAACGCCGGCGCGTCGATGATCGCGGCGCTGGCCGCGCAGCCGATCCTGCACGCCGCCGGCGCGGTGGTGGGCACGCTGCGCGACTTCGAGATCCGGGAGGACTCCGGGCGGGTCATCGGCCAGTGGAACGCGCCGCCGGGGGTGACCGCGGTGCACGTCTACCGGGTCCCGGTCGAGCTCGCCGACCGCGACGGCCCGGCGTTCCGTATCGCGGCCGCCGGACCCAACCTGACCGGTTTCGTCGACCCGGACGCCGAACGCGGCCGCCGCTACCTGTACCGGATGCGTTGCGAGGTCGAGGTCGACGGCGTGGTCCAGCTGTCGGCGGCGGTGCACACCGAGGTGGCCGTCTCGGCGGTACGGGAACCGGTCACCGACCTGCAGCTGACCATGCGCAACCAGCGCGACGGCGTGGAATTCGACCTGGAGTGGACGACGCCGCGGTTCGGGCAGGTGCTGGTGTTCCGCAGCCTGGATCCGCCCAGCGCGGACGCGCAGGCCACCGAACTCGACGAATCCGTGCTGGACCAGGTCGGGTTGAACCGCGATCTGCGGCTGACCCATCCCATCGCCGACCGCGTCGACCCGCAGGGGGTGCGTAAGTCGGTGATGGCGGGGGTGCCGTGGCCCGGGGACTGGAACCGGGCCTACTTCACCCCGGTGACCGTGTTGGACGGTCGCGCCCGGCTCGGCAAGCCGGTGTCGGCGGTGCGCACCGGGCAGATCACCGACATCGCACTGGCCGAGTACTGCAATAAGCAGGTCCTCACCTTCGACTGGCCGGACGGCGCGGCGGCGGTGCTGGTGTACATCGCGCCCAAGGGCCACGACCCGAGTCGGGGCCTGACCGGGCGCAGCTACGAGATCGCGCAGGGCGAGTACGAGAAGTACGGCGGCAAACAGTTCGTCGGCGAACTCCCCAACCGGGGCTGCTCGCTGCACCTGGTGCCGGTGGCGTTCACCGGTGGAAGGCGGGTGCTCGGCGCGCCAGCCTCGATCGAATACCGTGGCCTGCTGCGAATCTGGTACGACGTCCGGATCCTGCGGGACCCGACCGGCATGCCGCTGACCGCCGCGGTGCGGGCCCGCGCGGACGCCGACGCCACCGGTTCGCCGCCGTTCGTGTTGGTGCACAACCCCGATCGGATCCCGCTCAGCGTCAACGACGGGTCGGCGGTCGACATGTTCCGGGTCGACCCCAGCGGGCGGCCGATCTCCGGGCGCTCCAAGGAGTTTCAGTGGTCGGCGATCACCACCATGGGCAGCGAGGTCTGGGCCGGCGACGTGCGCGGCATGCAGGGCTGGATCCGGCTGTTCGCCAACCTGCCGCCGGAGCGGTTGCGGCTGCTGGCGTTGTTGGACCCGCCGGTGGACGCGCTGCGCCTGACGCCCGGGCTGGCGCCGCGATGACGACCCGGTACGGACAGCTCAGCTACACCTCGTTCGACACCGTGGGGACCGCCGGCGGATGGCAGGTCAAGCAGACCGCCGGCGACATCACCCCCGACGAATCCCACCTGCTGGTCTCCGGCATCCACACCGCGCTGGAACCGGTGCAGCCGCTGCCGGCCTACCCGACGCCCGACCAGGTCAAGGCGTTGCCGCGCCGGCTGGCGTACCGGCGGATCGACGATGACGCCGCCGCCTGCTGGCACACCGTTCCCGCCGGACTGGACAGCACCGGGCGGCCGGGCAACATCTTCGCGCACGTGCTGCTGGACCGGAATGCGTCCCGCGCCGGGTCCCGCCCGATCGAACTGTGGCGCTCGGCGGGCTGGCTGACCCCCTACGGCGGGCAGGCCGTCCGCGACGCGGTGTTGCCCGACGACGTCCCGGCGCCCGGGGGCGCGGTCACCGCGCACAGCGTGGTCGAATTCGCTTGCGACACCACCACCTGGCGGCTCAGCACGCTCTGCGGCCTGCTGGACGGGGTCGCCGCGGCGTTCGACGGGGGGCCGCCGGTGGTGCTCGGGGTGGACTCCATCGACACCGCCGCGCAATGGATCGGCGCGGTGAGCTTTCTGATGTCCCCGGGCACCGCCCGGCGGCTCAACTTTTCCACCTTTGACCGCAGCACCGACCTGGAGCATTCGCTGCGGGCCGGTCTGCACCTGATCGCGATGCCCCGCACCGATCTGGGGCACGTCCCGCACGGGGTGCTGGTCATCGACGAAACCGAGACCCTGTCGCTGGGGGAGCTGGGCGGGCAGCACCACCGCACCGGCGGCGGGCAAGACATCGCCGTCACCGCTTGGTCGGCGATGGCGCAGGTGGCGCTGATCGAACCGGAGTCCGCCGCGCAGCTGTTGACCGACATCGACGAATTCGCCGCCCGGGTCGACGATGTCGGGCTGGCCCCGGCGCTGCCGATGGCGATCGCGGTGCTCAACCGCGACCAGTGGGGCGACGCCGTGCCGGAAGCGCGGCTGACCGTCGCCGCCCACGCCACCCGCGGCTGCGCCGCCGATCCGGCGGTGGCCCGCATCGTGGACAGTGAAACCCAGCGCCTGGTCGGCGCCACCACCGCCGACGCGTGGCGGGCGGTTGACAGTTTGACGAACTCCGCTGCCCTGGTGAGCGATGCCGCGCGCGCGGTCTATCTGTCCCGCGCCATCCGCGATGATCAGTGGCTTTCCCAGCCCGGGCCCATCCCGACTCCGGTGCAACGCTTTTCACCCGGCGCCGTGCCTGACGACGTCGCCGCCGATGTCGCTGCGGTGTTGAGCGATGTCGACGCACGCGATCCCGCGCTGCTGCTGCGGACGGTCGACCTGCTGGCCGGGGTGGGGTTGGGCGACGCCGTCGCCCAGCCCGTCGAGCAGAAGATCGTTCCCGCGCTGCTGGATCCCGGGCACGGGCGGTGGCTGATCGCCGACCTGCACGGCCGGATCAGCCGCGACACCCGGCTGCTGGTGGCCGCCGCGATCCTGACCTATGACGGCAGCCAACACCGCCGGCTGGACCCGCCGCTGCTGGGGTGGCTGGCCGAGGACGTCGGCGCGCCCAGCGCCGACCAGCTGAGCAGGGCCCACCCGGGGGACCCGGTGTGGACCGCGGCCGCGGTGCGCGGGTTGCTGGCCGCCGAGTCCGGTGCGCCCCAGCCGCAGGACCGCTACCTGGCGCTGTGGTGGTTGCGGATGCATGACGTCCCGCTGCCGCAATGCGAGTACGTCTTCGGCAGCGGCCCTTGGGATCCCGCCGAGCTGCTGGTCGCCACCGGCGACGGGCCGCTGCCGGCGCGGCCGTCCGCGGACACGCTGGTCGGTGCCGCCGACTCGGCTGAGCTGCGCGCGCTGGCCGACCGGGTGCTGGGCGCCAACACCGACGACACCGCGGTGGCCTGCGCCGCGGTCCGGGTCTATGAACCCGGCGAATGGATCACCACCGGCTACCTGCAGTCCCACTACCGGGCCTACACCCCCTACTGGGATGCGTTGCTCGCGGAGCTGGGCCCGACCGGCGTGCACCACGATTTCGCGGTCCGCTTCGTGGTGCTCGCCGCGCTGGGTGTGGTGACCGGTGCGGGCGAACCCGAAGCGTGCGCCGCGCTGCTCACCGACCCGAACCTGGCCGCCGAAATGAGTTATCACCTGGAGTCGTTGGTGTCCTCGGGGGCGGTCGACGTCGACGCGCTGATCGCCGCCGCGCTGGTGACCTCCGACGGCGCGTCCGGGACCCACCGGGTGCTGCAGCCGTTGGCCGCCCGGCAGGCCGCGCTGCGCGAGGCCGCCGGCCTGGATGGGGTGGTGGACAAGATGGCGCAGCTGACCGGGGCCGGCTCCGACGGCGACCTGCGGCGGCTGCGTAAGACCGCGACCAAGCTGTTATCGGAATGGCAGGTCGACGCCAACGGCGTGCGCACCTCCCGGACGCATCGGAGCCGATGATGCCCTTTTATCTACTCGGGTCCCGCACCCCCAGCGTGGAGATCCCCAACCAGCCGGTGTCGATCACGATCAGCGGATCGGTCAGCGGCGCCGCCCTCTACGTGGAGGCGTCCCCCGCGCAGAATGTGGTGCGGGTCGACGCGCACACCGTGATCGTGCCGGCGTTCACCGAGACGGTGACCGTCGGGGTGGAACCGGTGGGGGCGGCCACCTTCGGGCACGACAACGTCGTGCACCTGGCGATCGGGCCGGATTCTCCGGGGGAGGTCGACCCGGTGCAGGTGGGGTTCGATCCGGTCAACGTGTCCGGTGCCGGCGCGATCGAACTCGCCATGCTGCGGCCGCGGGGTCCGCGCGTGGAGGTGATGGTGCGCGCGGTGGCCGATGTGCCGCTGAGCCCGCTGGCCAGTATGGCCCGCACCGCGGCGCGCCGCGCCACCGGCAACCGGCGCCAGTCCCGCGGCGGTGCTTTGTCGATTGCGGTGGACACCTCGGCGTCGATGCGGTGGGCGTTTGGCGACGGAAGCGTGGGCGCCGCGGTCGATGTGGTGGTGGGGGTCGCCGACGTGGTGGGCGTCCAGCAGGTGACGGCGACCCTGGTGGGGGCGCGCTGCACCCCGGTGCAGGCCCCGGTCGCCGACCTGGCTCAGGCGGTGACGCGGGCGCCGGTGCGGTGGTCGGCCGGGGCGCGGTGGTCCCAGCTGCCGCCCACCGAGCGCACCCTGGTGCTCACCGATTCGGTGAAACTGTTGACCCAGCAGCCGTTTCCGGCGCTGCGGATCTCGGCCGACCAGCGGCTGCGGGCCGCGGGCCCGGTGCTGGGTCCGCCCCCGGCGGGCACCCCCGCCGAACGGCACCTGGCCGCCAACCCGGCGCTGGTCGACGAACTGGCCGCCGCACTGCTGCCGGTGCTGAAATGAGGGCCCGGCGTTGATAACTACGCGCCGGTGACGATGCACAACGAAGTGATGAGGAGGAGCGGCGCTGATAACTAAATGCCCGAGATGCTTCTCGATCCTCGACGACAACACCTCGGCCTGGACCGTGCCGCCGCAAGTATCCGCGCCGCGCTACCGCGATTCGGTCGGCTCGGCGTACTTCGGCGCCGAGGTGCAAAGCGGGCCAATCCACGTGATCAACCGCCCGCCCGGCTATGCCGGACCGATGCCGCCGGCCGCCGAGTACGCCGGGCGGGCGCTGAACGCGCCGGTGGTGGAGATCTGCCCGGTGTGCCATTTCATGCTGCCCAACGGGTGGCGGCAGGGCCAGGCCATCTGCATCGCGATGGCCGGGGCCCGGGCCACCGGCAAAAGCCTGTACATCGCGGTGCTGATCAAACAGCTCGAGCTGCTGTGCGAGCAGCTGGGGGTGTCGATGGAGCCGGCGACCCCGGCCACCGCGACCGCCTACAGCAACAACTATGAGCGGCCGTTGTTCGTGCAGCGCGGGCTGATTCCGCCGACCCCGGCGGCGCACACCCAGGCGTCGTATCAGCGTGAGCCACTGGTCTTTTCCATCGGCGCCTGGCAGGGCATCCGCCGCTACGTGGTGCTGCGCGATGTGGCCGGGGAGGACCTGGAGTCGGGCAACCTGCACGCCACCCACTTCCGGTTCTTCGGCCAGGCCGACGCGGTGTTTTTCATGTTCGACCCGCTGCGGGTGCAGGTGATCCGCGACCAGCTGCACGATCTGCTGCCGCCGCAGTCGTGGAGCGGCGGGGACCCGCGCTCGGTGTTGAGCAACCTGCTGCTGGCGGTGGGGGCGGGCCGGCCCCGGCTGGCGGTGATCCTGTCGAAGTTCGACGCGTTGCGGGTGCTGACCGAGGTCGAGGGGTCGGCGTGGAGCCACGTGATGTCCAATCCGGGGGCGGCGTTCATGCGGGACAGCTCCTCGGCGCGCCAGTACGACGAGATGGACGGACGGCTGCTGCACGAGGAGGTGCGCAGCCTGCTGCTGCGCCTGCACGGCGGCTCGATCGTGGCGGCGGTGGAGAACCCGTCGTCGGGGGTGCTGCTGCCGTACCGGTATTTCGTGGTGTCCGCGCTGGGCCAGCCGCCGGTCGGCAATCGGCTCAACCCGCGCGGCATCGCCCCGTTCCGCTGCGCCGACCCGCTGCGCTGGGTCACCGCCAGCTACGGCGCGCTGTAGTCCGCTTCCCCCAACGACTCGCCGAACACCACCCTGCCCTAGCCCGAGCAAGCGCTTGGTTGATACTCTGGCGGGGTGGACCGAGAGGCCAGTCACGCGAACAGCCGGCGCGACGAACTGCTGGAGCTGGCCGCCGAGATGTTCGCCGAACGCGGTTTGCGTGCCACCACGGTGCGCGATATCGCCGACAGCGCCGGCATTTTGTCGGGCAGCCTGTATCACCACTTCTCCTCCAAGGAGGAAATGGTCGACGAGGTGCTGCGCGGCTTCCTGGACTGGCTGTTCACCCGCTACCAGGAGATCGTGGCCAGCCAGCCCAACCCGCTGGAGCGGCTCAAGGGCCTGTTCATGGCGTCGTTTGAGGCGATCGAGCACCGGCACGCGCAGGTGGTGATCTACCAGGACGAGGCCAAGCGGTTGTCGCTGCAGCCGCGGTTCGGCTACGTCGACGAGCGCAATAAAGAACAGCGCAAGATGTGGGTTGAGGTGCTGCGCCAAGGCGTCGCCGAGGGCTGTTTTCGGCCCGACCTCGACGTCGATCTGGTCTACCGCTTCATCCGCGACACCACCTGGGTGTCGGTGCGCTGGTATCAGCCCGGCGGGCCGCTGAGCGCCGAACAGGTCGGCCGCCAGTATCTCGACATCGTCCTGGGCGGCATCACCGCCCCGGCGGCCGGAAACAAAGGAGTCTGACATGGCGGAAATCTCGCAGGCCTACGTCATCGACGCGGTGCGCACCGCGGTCGGCAAACGGGGCGGGTCGCTGGCCGGGGTGCACCCGGTCGACCTGGGCGCCCTGGCGTGGCGCGGACTGCTGGACCGGGTCGACGTCGACCCGGCCGCCGTGGACGACGTGATCGCCGGCTGCGTGGACGCCATCGGCGGGCAGGCCGGCAACATCGCCCGGCTGTCCTGGCTGGCCGCCGGCTACCCCGAAGACGTCCCCGGCGTCACCGTGGACCGGCAGTGCGGCTCCAGCCAACAGGCGATCTCCTTCGGTGCGCAGGCGATCATGTCCGGCACCGCGGACCTGATTGTGGCCGGCGGCATGCAGAACATGAGCCAGGTCCCGATCTCGTCGGCGATGACGGTCGGCGAGCAGTTCGGCTTCACCTCGCCGACCAACGAGTCCCAGCAGTGGCTGCATCGCTACGGCGACCAGGAGATCTCGCAGTTCCGTGGCTCGGAGCTGATCGCGGAGAAATGGAACCTGTCCCGCGAAGAGATGGAGCGCTACGCGCTGACCAGCCACGAGCGCGCGTTCGCGGCGATCCGGGCGGGCCACTTCGACAACGAAATCATCACCGTGGACACTGAATCCGGGCCGTTCCGGGTCGACGAGGGCCCGCGCGAGTCCTCGCTGGAGAAGATGGCCGGGCTCAAGACGCTGATCGACGGCGGCCGGCTGACCGCCGCCATGGCCAGCCAGATCTCCGACGGCGCGTCGGCGGTGCTGCTGGCCTCCGAGCGGGCGGTCGCCGAGCACAAGCTCACCCCGCGGGCCCGCATCCACCACATCAGCGCCCGCGGCGCCGACCCGGTGTTCATGCTGACCGGCCCGATCCCGGCGACCCGGTACGCGCTGGACAAGACCGGGCTGTCCATCGACGACATCGACACCGTCGAGATCAACGAAGCCTTCGCCCCGGTCGTGATGGCCTGGCTCAAGGAGATCAAGGCCGACCCGGCCACGGTCAACCCCAGCGGCGGTGCCATCGCGCTGGGGCACCCGCTGGGGGCCACCGGGGCCAAGCTGTTCGCCACCATGCTCAACACGTTGGAGCGCACCGGCGGGCGCTACGGCCTGCAGACCATGTGCGAGGGCGGCGGCACCGCCAACGTCACCATCATCGAGCGCCTGTAGCCGCGCGCTCTTTTCGGGGACAAAACCGCGGGTCCCAAACTACGGTCTGCTCATGGGGGACACCGGCGGTGCGGACGACGCGGTGGTTGCCGAGGCCGCGGCGACGGTCGTCGGCCGCCTCTACGACAAGCTCGGCGACATCACCGCCGACATCCAGCAGTTGGTGGTCACCGAAATCTCCGAACTGCGCGGTGATGCGCAGCTGCTGCAGCTACTGGCCGACACCGCGGCCGCCAGCGTCGAGGCGTTCTTCTCCTCGATTCGCCATGGCATTCCGGTCAAGCACCTCGAGCCGCCGACCCCGGCGCTGGAGTACGCCCGGCGCCTGGCGCAGCGCGAGGTGTCGGTCAACGCGTTGACGCGCGCCTACCGGCTGGGGCACCGGGCGACGCTGCGCATCGTCATCGACGAGATCCGTGCCGCGGAGTTGGACCCGGCGCTGGGGTTGGCGGTCTACGACCTGATGGAAGGTGTGTCGTTCGAATACGTCGACCAGATCTCCCAGCAGGTGGTGGCCAGCTATCAAGATGAGCGGGACCGGTGGTTGGCGAACCGCAACAATATGCGGGTCCTGCAGGTGCGTGAGCTGCTGGCCGGCGGCGACATCGACGCCGACGCGATGACGACCGCGCTGCGCTACCCGCTGCAACGCCATCACCTGGCGGTGGTGATCTGGTGTCCGGAATCCTACGAGCGCGGCGAGCCGGTGTCGCTGGAACGTTTCGTGCAGAAGCTCGGCGAAACGCTTGGTGCCCGCGATCTTTCGCTGTTTGTCCCGGTCGATCGGGTCACCGGCTGGGGCTGGATTCCGCTGTCGGGCAACGCTGCGCCGACCGCGCTGACGCGGCTGCGGGCCGCCCTCGAGAAATCCACCGATGCGCCCTGGGTCGCGGCGGGTAATCCGCTGCCGGGGGTGGCGGGGTTCCGCCGTTCGCATCAGCAGGCTCAGGACGCCCGGACCGTGGCGATCGCCGCCGGGTCCGCCGCCCGGCGGATGACCACCGCCAGCGACCCCGGTTTGGCGGTGGCGGCGCTGCTGGGCCGCAACGTCGCGGCCGCGTCGGCGTTGGTGGCGGAGGTGTTGGGGCCGTTGGCCGCCGCCACCGACGGCGATGAACGGCTGCGCGAAACGCTGCGGGTGTTCCTGCGCAACGGCTCCAGCTACACCGCCGCGGCCGAGGAACTGCACCTGCACCACAACTCGGTGAAGTACCGGGTGCAGCGTGCGGTGGAACGCCGCGGCCGGCCGATCAGCGACGACCGGCTCGACGTGGAGGTGGCGCTGCTGCTGTGCGAGTGGTTCGGTGCGGCGGTGCTCAGCTGATCGGCGTGTGCGTTCAGCGGGACAGCCCGGCAATGATGTCGTCGACCGTGCGCTGAGCCAGCGACTCCACCTCGCGACGACGCGCGCCGCGCAGCGGTCCGTGCAGCACCAGTTCGGCGAAGCCGTGCACCGCCGACCAGCAGGGCCACTCGGCGCCGTCGCGCTGTCGGGCGGTCAGCACCCCCGCATCCCCCATCGCGTCGAGCGCCTCGACCAACGCGCGGTACGGCGGCGCGCCGGCGGGCTCGTCGGGGGTCGCGGCCAGTCCGGCACCGAAAAACGCCACGCTGAACCAGCCCGGCTCGTCGAGTGCGAACTTGATGTAGCCCAGACCGACCGCGCGCAACCGGTCGCGGGCGTTTGCCGCCGCCGAGCCGCGTCGACGCGTCGCACCCTGCATCCGCGCCGCCATCCGATGCTGGATGGCGACCGCGACGGCGGCCACCAGCGCTTCCCGGTCGGTGAAGTGACGGTATGCGGCGTTGGGGGACACCCCGGCCCGCCGGGTCGCTTCCCGGATGGTCAGCGCGTCCGGCCCGCCCACGCGGGTGAGTTCCAGGCCGGCGTCGATCAGGGCGGTGCGCAGGTCCCCGTGGTGATAGGTCTTGGTGTCGGTCACCTCTTGACTCCCTCGGGAGAAAGTGTACGGTGTCCACATTATCAAATGTTGACAGCGTGAACACCAGGAGGGACATCATGACGGCCCCAGCATTGCCGCCGATCGTGGATCGGGACACCTGGCAGCGGGAATTGGATGCGCTGCGGGTCCGGGAGAAGGCGGCCACCCGCGAACTCGACGCGATCGCCGCGCAGCGACGCCGACTGCCGATGGTGGCCATGGGAGACTATGTGCTGGACGGTGAGACCGGCCCGGTGCGGTTGGTCGACGTGTTCGCGGGCAAGTCCCAGCTCATCGTGTACCACCACATGTGGTTCCCGGGCGAGCAGTGGCAATGCCCGGGCTGCACCGGGTTCACCGCACAGTTCACCCGGCTGGAGTTCCTGGACAACTACGACGCCCGATTCGTCGTCGTCACCCAGGGCCCCATCGACGAGGCACTGGAATACAAGCGCCGCGTCGGGAATCAGATGACCTGGTATTCCACCGCGAACAGCCCGTTCGGCGCCGACGTCGGCGCCCCGGCGGGCGGGCAGTTCGCGCTGAATGTCTTTCTGCGCCACAACGATCAGGTGTATCGCACCTGGCACAGCAATCGGCGCGGGGCCGAACAGCTCAGTCACATGTTCGCGCTGATCGACGTCCTGCCCTACGGGCGCCAAGAGGTGTGGCAGGACTCGCCGGACGGCTGGCCGCAGTACCCGACCTACAGCCGCTGGGCGAGTTCACAAGATATCGCCCGTGCCTACGGTGCCGAGCACCCCGAACCCATCCCAGGAGGTATCCGATGACCACCCCGACGACCGGCCTGACCACGATCAGCCTGGTGTGCGTGCCGACCCCCGAGCAGGACAAGGCGGTCGCGTTCTACGAATCGCTCGGCTTCGAGAAGCGCACCGATCAGCCGTTCGGCGGCGGCTACCGCTGGATCGAGGTGTACCCGCCCGAGGGCACGACCGGGATCGCGCTGGCGCCGCCGCCGCCGCAGGGCGGGCCGGTGCAGCCCGCCGTCACCGGAATCACGTTGACCACCAGCGACATCGACGCCACCCACGCGGCGATGAAGGAGCTCGGCGTCGACGTCGACGCGCAGGTGTCGCGCATGGGTGAGCCGGTCCCGCCGATGTTCTGGTTCCGCGACCCGACCGGGCACACCCTAATGGTCGTGGAAACCTGACCTGTCGCGGCTGACCGCCGCGCCGAGTGGGAATCTGGCGACGCCGCCACCGCGTGTCGCGTCGTCAGATTCCCACTCGGCGGGCCTGTGGACAGGCGTAGGCAGTATTCGGCGCACTGGGGCACGCTTCGGCTGTGCACGAATTGGCCTGGCCGTTCCTGGGCGCCGAGGCGTTGGCCGACAACGCGATCCCCGAGCGGGCTATGCGCACGCTGTACGAACCGGTCTATCCGGGCGTCTACGCGCCATGGGGCATCGAACTGACCGCGCGGCAGCGAGCGGCGGCGGCCTGGCTGTGGTCGCGGCGCAGGGCAGTCGTCGCCGGCAACTCGGCGGCGGCGCTGCTGGGCGCGAAGTGGGTGGAGGCGGCCCTGCCCGCGGAGCTAGTGCACGACAACCACAAGGCGCCGCCGAAGGTCGTCGTGCACCGCGACACTCTGAAGCCCGGCGAGATGACGAGCGTCGACGGGATTGCGGTCACCGACCCGGCGCGCACCGCCTTCGACATCGGCCGGCGAACCCGGTCGCGGCTGGCCGGCCTGCAGCGACTTGATGCGCTGGCCAATGCGACCGGAGTCGGGATCGCCGAAGTCGAGGTCGTCATTGCCGCACATCCCGGGGCACGGGGCCTCACCCGGCTCCGCCAGGTGCTGCCGCTCGTCGACGGCGGTGCGGAATCCCCGCAGGAGACCCGCACCCGGCTGGTCCTGATCGACGCCGGGCTGCCCAAGCCGGAGACCCAGATCATGGTGTACGACGAGTACGGCGAGTTCGTGGCTCGGGTCGACATCGGGTACCGGGACCTTCGGGTCGGCATCGAGTACGACGGGCCGCAGCACTGGACCGACCCGAAGCAGCGGCAGCGCGACATCGACCGGCAGGTGGCGCTGGCCGCATTGGGCTGGGTGATCATCCGGGTCAGCGCCGAACTGCTGCGCTATCGGCAGGCCACCTTCGTCGGCCGAGTGGAGGATGCGATGTATGCCGCCGGCTGGGCTGGCCGGGTCGCGAGTGGGGAATCTACGACCCGGCGCCGGCGCGTCGCGTCGTGAGATTCCCACTCGGCGTCACGTGATCAGCGCCGCCGCGGACTGCAGGTGCTCGATCGCCTCGCGCACGATGCCCTCGATCAGCTGCGCGCACGACGGCAGATCCTGCAGGATGCCGGCAACCTGCCCGGAGGCCAGCACCCCGGCCTCGGTGTTGCCCTCGACCAGGCCGGCCTTGAGCAGCATCGGGGTGTTGGCCGCCATCAGCACCTGCGACCAGGTGAGTTCCTTGCCGTGCCGCATCGCCAACCCGTCGCGGACCATCGTCGGCCAGGTCATCTGGGACATCTTCTTGAACTTGGCGGCGTTCCGGATCGCAGCGGTGAAACCGCGTGCCCGCGAGCCGCTTTCCAGCTTCTCCACCAGCTCGGTGCGCAGCACCCGGTGCGGCATGCCGTCGACCCGGGTGGACACCACGGTGCCGTCGAGGCCGGCCTGCAGGTAGCGCTGTTTGACCGCGTCGGGCACCGTCGAGTCCGAGGTCAACAGGAACCGGGTCCCCATCGCGACGCCAGCCGCCCCGTACGATAACGCGGCGGCCAGGCCGCGGCCGTCGAAGAAACCGCCGGCCGCGATCACCGGCATGCCGGTGTCGGCGACCGCGTCCAGCACCGACGGCAACAGCAGCGTGGTGGCCACCGGGCCGGTGTGCCCGCCGCCCTCGCCGCCCTGCACGATCACCGCGTCGGCGCCCCAGGACGCCACCTTGCGGGCGTGTTTGGCCGCGCCCACCGACGGGATCACCACCGCGCCGGCGTCTTTGAGCCGCGCGATCAGTTCCGGCTTGGGCGCCAGCGCGAACGACGCCACCTTCACGCCCTCGCGGATCATCAACTCGACCCGGTCGCCGGCGTCGGTGGCGTCGGCGCGGATGTTGACCCCGAAGGGTTTGTCGGTGGCGGATTTCACCTTGCCGATCGCGGTGGCCAGCTCGTCGAGGGTCATGGTGGCCGACGCCAAAATGCCCAGCCCGCCGGCGTTGGCGGTCGCCGACACCAACCGGGCGCCGGCCACCCACCCCATGCCGGTCTGCACCACCGGATGGTCGATGCCGACCAACTCGGTCAGCGGGGTGCGTAACCGGGTCACAGCCACCGCCGACGATGCAGAGCGGAGCGATGAGGAGGAGGCGGAACGATCATGAGCGCACCTCTTTGTCGCGCAGCGCTTTCGGGTCGATCACCTCGCGGATCAGCCGCAGTTCCTCTGCGCTGGGCAGCCGGGTCGGCGCGGCGTCGGCCAGCCCGTGCACCTCGAACGAGGTGGCCTCGGCCACCTCCGCGGCGGACACCCCCGGGTGCAGCGACACCGCCCGCATCTCCCGGTTGGGGCCGCCGAAGTCGAACACGCCCAGGTTGGACACCACCCGGTGCACGTCGACGAACCGGAATGCCGGATTGTCCGCCGCCACCTTGTCGTAGCCGATCCCGGAGACCACGTCGACGGCCTCACAGAACACCCGCGTCGAGTGGTTGCCGACGAAGTAGCTGGTGGCGTGGTTGATGGTGTTGCCGGGGGCGCCGCGCACCCCGAACATCTGCCGGCTCGGCTGCTGCAGCGCCCCGAATGCCGAGATGTTCTGGTTGCCGTAACGGTCGACCTGGTTGGCGCCCATCACCACGTGCCGGCGTCCCCAGGCCAGGGTTTCGAAGACCCGGCCGAACGGCATCCACCCCTCGATGGCGCCCGACGCGCCCAGCGCGGGGGTGTCGGCCAGCAGCAGCGCCTCACCGTCGGTCAGCAGGATGTCGGGGGAGAACGTCAACCGGGCCAGGCGGGCACCGATCGAGACGACGGTGGTCATCGGGCTGACCATGATCTCGCCGGCGTCGCGGAACAACTCGGCGCAGGCGACCGCGCACACCTCGGCGCGAGTGGGCGAATCCGTCATGCGTCCTCCCCGAACTTCCGTACCGCTGCTTGGTAGTCGTCTTCACTGCCGGACAGGTAGGTCGCCACGAACTGCGCCCAGGTGTCCTCGGACTTGGCGGCCTCGGCGTAGTGCCGCTGAAATTTCTCGTCGCGGCCGTAATCGGGTGCCGCCGTGGTGAAATGCGCACCGTTGGGGGCTTCCACCACCGCGTCGACCATCATCCGGTTGACCAGCAGGGCCTGGTGCGGCACCGCTTTGACCAGCTCCTCGGTGGCCACCACCCGCTCCACCGACAGGTAGCGCCGCTCGGCGGCCATCAAGAACAGGTCGTCGAAGTAGGGGTCGACGCCGGTGTAGGCGGCGTTGCCTTGGGCGTCACCGAGGTTCAGGTGGACGAAGGCGGCGTCCAGGCGCAGCGCCGGCATGGCGATCAACGTCTCGTGGCCGCCGCCGGGCGCCGGGTAGGGGCTGGTGACGGTGTGCAGCTCGCCGTCGAAGAAGTCGGGCACCGAGCTGCCCAGCCCGGCCCGAATCGGCAGGAACGGCAGCCGCTGGGCGGCGGCCTGCAGCCCGCAGCGCAGCATGCCCTCGTCCATCTCGCGGGCCACGATCTCGCCGCTGGTGCGCTTTTTGGCGAACCACGGGTCGTAGAACGGCGGGGAATCCAGCGACACGAAGCCGTAGTAGACCTTGGCCACCTTGCCGGCCGAACATAGCAGCCCCAGGTCCGGGCCGCCGTAGGTCACCACGGTGAGGTCCTTGACGTCGGTGCGCAGCAGGGCCCGCACGAACGCCATCGGTTTGCGCCGCGACCCCCAGCCGCCGATGCCGATGGTCATGCCGTCTTCGAGCTGCCCGACGGCTTCGTCAAGCGTTGTCCGCTTGTCGCTCATGGCTTCTTCCCCTTGTCAGTGCCGGCGAACGCGTCGCGGTGCTCGTCGGCCACCCCGGCCAGATTGAGTTCGAAGGTAAAGCCTTGCTCCATGCGGTAACTGGCGTTGACCTTCTGCACGTCGATCAGGTTCAGCGCCTCCTTGGCCGCCCGGATCACCCGGGTGTCCTTGGCGGCGATGTCGCGGGCCACCCGCAGCGCGGCCTCGTCCAGCTCGGCGCGCGGCACCACCTCGTGCACCGAGCCGAAGTGGTGCAAGGTGGCGGCGTCGACGGTGGCGGCGGTGAAGAACAGTCGGCGCATCAGGTGCTGGGGCACCAGCCGGGACAGGTGGGTGGCCGCCCCCAGCGCGCCGCGCTCCACCTCGGGCAGCCCGAAGGTGGCGTCGTCGGAGGCCACGATGACGTCGGCGTTGCCGACCAGGCCGATGCCGCCGCCGACGCAGAAGCCGTTGACCGCGGCCACCACCGGCACCGCGCATTCGTAGACCGCGCGGAACGCCGCGAAGCAGCCGCGGTTGGCGTCGATCAGGGCGGTGAACCCCTGGGTGCGCTGCATCTCCTTGATGTCGACGCCGGCGTTGAAGCCGCGGCCCTCGGCCCGCAGGATCACCACGTGGGTGGTCGGATCGTGGCCGGCGGCGGTGATGATCTCGGCGAGGTCGAACCAACCGCGCGAGGGGATGGCGTTGACCGGGGGGAAGTCGACGGTGACCGCGACGATGCCCGGTTCGCTGGTGGTGGACGTGATTGGCATGGGGTTATCTGTCACTTCCTGGCCGCATTTACCTGAGCAAGCACTTGCTTGGTACGCTAGCACAGTGACGGACGCGATCAACCTCGGCTTGGCCGGCAAAGTGGTCCTGGTGACCGGGGGCGTCCGCGGCGTCGGCGCCGGGATCAGCGCGGTGTTCGCCGCGCAGGGCGCGACGGTGGTGACCTGCGCGCGGCGCCCGGTGGAGGGTTCACCGTATGAGTTCCATGCCTGCGATGTGCGCGACGACGACTCGGTCAAGGCGCTGATCGAGGCCGTGGTGGCCCGGCATGGCCGGCTGGACGCGGTGGTGAACAACGCCGGCGGCTCCCCGTACGTGCCGGCCGCCGAGGCGTCGGCCAACTTCAGCCGCAAGATCATCGAGCTGAACCTGCTCGGCCCGCTGCAGGTGTCCCAGCACGCCAACGCGGCCATGCAGACCCAGCCGGGCGGCGGCGCGATCATCAACATCTGCAGCGTCAGCGGCCGCCGGCCCACCCCGGGCACGGCCGCCTACGGCGCGGCCAAGGCCGGGGTGGAGAACCTGACCGCCACCCTGGCGGTGGAATGGGCGCCCAAGGTGCGGGTGAACACCATCGTGGTCGGCATGGTCGAGACCGAACAGTCCGAGCTGTTCTACGGCGACGCCGAATCGATCGCCGCGGTGGCCGCCACCGTGCCGCTGGGCCGGCTGGCCACGCCCGCCGATGTCGGTTGGGCGACCGCGTTTTTGACGTCCGAGGTGGCGTCCTACATCAGCGGAGCCAGCCTCGAAGTGCACGGCGGCGGGGAGCCGCCACCGTATTTGGAAGCATCCAGCGCCAACAAATAGCTAAGGAGAACAGGGCATGGGACTTCTCGACGGCCGGGTGGTCATCGTCACCGGAGCGGGCGGCGGCATCGGGCGGGCGCACGCGCTGGCGTTTGCCGCCGAAGGCGCCCGGGTGGTGGTCAACGACATCGGCGTCGGCCTGGACGGCTCGCCCGCCGGCGGCGGCAGCGCCGCGCAGGGTGTGGTCGACGAGATCGTCGCGGCCGGCGGGGAAGCGGTGGCCAACGGCTCCAACGTCGCCGACTGGGACGAGGCGGCCGCGCTGATCCAGACCGCGGTCGAGAAGTTCGGCGGGCTGGACGTGCTGGTCAACAACGCCGGCATCGTGCGGGACCGGATGCTGGCCAACACCAGCGAGGCCGAGTTCGACGCCGTCATCGCCGTGCACCTCAAGGGCCACTTCGCCACCATGCGGCACGCCGCGTCGTATTGGCGGGGGCTGGCCAAGGAAGGCAAAACCGTTGACGCCCGGATCATTAACACCAGCTCCGGTGCCGGTCTGCAGGGCAGCGTCGGGCAGGGCAACTATAGCGCCGCCAAGGCCGGCATCGCCGGGCTGACCCTGGTCGCCGCCGCCGAGCTGGGCCGCTACGGGGTGACGGTCAACGCGATCGCCCCGTCGGCGCGCACCCGGATGACCGAGACGGTGTTCGCCGAGATGATGGCCACCCAGGACGACGCCTTCGACGCCATGGCGCCGGAAAACGTGTCACCGCTGGTGGTGTGGCTGGGCAGCGCCGCGTCCCGCGAGGTCACCGGCAAGGTGTTCGAGGTGGAGGGCGGCAAGATTCGGGTCGCCGAGGGCTGGGCGCACGGCCCGCAGATCGACAAGGGTGCCCGCTGGGATCCCGCCGAGCTGGGCCCGGTCGTGACCGATCTGCTGGCCAAGGCGCGGCCCGCGGTCCCGGTCTACGGCGCCTGAGCCCTTGGCGCCGAAGCCTCTTACCGCCGAACGTGCGCTGGTGGCGAGATTTTCGCGAATTTCTCGCCGTGGGCGCACGTTCGGCGTTTCAGGTGATCGGGAACCGTTCGGTGACGGCGCGCGCCACCTCGATGTAGACCGGGATCCCGATCGTGACGTTGTAGGAAAACGTCAAACCCAGTGATGCGGCCAGCGGCAGGGTCGGGCTGGCTTCGGGGATGGCCAGCCGCTGCACCGCGGGCACGGCGATGTAGGACGCCGCGCCGCACAGCACCGCGAACAGGATGTAGCTGCCCGGCTGGAAGTGGGTATGGGTGAGGTGCGCATAGGTGTGGGCGACCACGATCCCCAGCGTCGCGAACAGGTTGGGTGCCAGGAGCCCGAAGGCGATGAAACCGCGGCCGGCCGTCTTGAGATCCTTCAGGTGTCGGGAGGCCGTCATGCCCATTTCGAGCAGGAACAGGCAGAGCACGCCCTGGAAGGCCGCCACGAAAACGTTGTCGTCGTCGTGGATCACCTTCTCGCCCTGCAACCCTCCGATGAAACCGATGGCGATGCCGCCGAACAGCAGATACAGGCCCGGGTTGAGTAGCACCTCCCGCATGAGCTTCCCGGTGGCCAGGCGCGGCTTGCCGCCGGCGGCAGGGTCCGGGTTCTCCAGGTCGGTCCCCGGCTCGGATTCGGCCTCGAGGTGCCCTCCGACGCCCGGTTGGGTGGCCGCGCCGGGCCCGGTCCGCGCCGCTGCGCGGTAGCCGGCCTCGTCGGGCATGAACCCCGAGGCGTCCATGCCCCGGTGCCGCAGCCGCGCCACCAGATACAGCGCGACCAGGCAGCCGGGCGTCTCCATGACGGCGAGCATGACCGGCATGTAACCGTCGAACGTCATCCCCACCGTCGCCAACACACCCACGCAGGTGGCGAAGGTGCCCGCCGAGTCCGACCCGTAGTAGCCGGCAACCGTCGCCCTATCGATGCGCCGCATCGAGGTCAGCCGGGTCAGCAGCTGGTAGGCGAGCAGGCCGATCACGAAGTTCAGCACGAAACCCAACACGATGAACCCGGCGACGCTGCCGATGCTGGACGGGTCGACGGTGGCGAGTTCCTCGCCGCCGTGCCAACCGATCGCCAGCAGCAGGTACAGCGTCAGCCCCTGATAGATCACATAGGGGAACTCGAACTCCACCTTGAGGATCGGGACCAAGAACCCGAGATAGAAAAACAGTAGGAGCGGTTTGAACAGGTTGTGGCGGAAGTTCTCCCAGAACTCCAGGAGCATCGATCTCTCCCTTGGATATGCGCGACGGCGAGCAGCGGGGCAACCGCCTACGCCGCGGCGATAACCACTGGAAACGTAGCCCTGGGCTTCACCCCGCCGGGTGGCGGGGGTGTGAACGTATCAGAAACGTTCGGCTACGGCTCGCAGATCACCACCGGGATCACCCGGTCGGTCCAGGACTGGTAGTCGTCGAACGAGGAGTACATCTCCACCAGCCGCGGCCAGTACTGGTCGCGTTCGGCCTCGGTGGCGTCGCGGGCGGTCAGTGCCAGCACCTCTTTTTTTATCTGCACCGACACCTTCGGGTTGGCCTTGAGGTTCAGATACCACATGGGGTTGTTGGCCCGCCCGCCTTGGGAGGCCACCAGCACCACCCGGTCACCGTCGCGCAGATACAGCAACGGGCTCACCCGCGGCTGCCCGGATTTGCGGCCGATGGTGGTCAGCAGCGCCACCGGCGCCCCCTGCAGGAAGGTGCCGCCCAGCTTGCCGCCGGACACCTTGTACGCCAACGTGTTGACCCGGGACATCCACTTGATGAAAACGCCGGTGCCAGCGGAGTTGAGCGCGCGCGGGGGAGTGGCCATCGATGATCCTTAACGTGTAATGAACGGCCGGATCTGCGCCCGGATGTGGTGGATCTTGCCATCTTCGGCCGGGATCACGAACGTCTCGTCCACGTGCGCCCCCACCCGCCGCCCGGCCAGCGACGGCTTGGTGATGATGTTGTAGACGGTGCGCACCTCGTCGCCGTCGACGCTGACCTCCGGCGCCGTGGCCGCCGCGATCAACCGGAACTGGGGGCCGCGGTTCAGGCTGCGGCGCAGGTGGTTTCCGGAGAAGCCGGTCTTGAGCCCCATCTCGATGCGGACGCAGTCCGGTGCGAACGGCACGTCATCGGCCTGGTGGCTGACCAGCGCGTCGATGTAGGCCTGCGCGGCCGCGATCCGTTCGGCGTCCGACGCCATTAGATCCGCTCGATGATGGTGCCGGTGGACAGCGCCCCGCCGGCGCACATGGTGATCAGCGCGGTGGACTTGTCGGCGCGCTCCAGTTCGTGCAGCGCGGTGGTGATCAGCCGGCTGCCGGTGCAGCCCACCGGATGCCCCAGCGCGATCGCGCCGCCGTTGACGTTGACCCGGTCCATGTCCGGGTTGTGCACCCGCGCCCAGGACAGCACCACCGACGCGAACGCCTCGTTGATTTCCACCAGGTCGATGTCGCCGATCTTCATGCCGGCCTTCTCCAGCACCTTGGCCGTCGACTGCACCGGCCCGTCCAGGTGGTAGTACGGTTCGGCGCCGACGTTGGCCTGGCTGACGATCCGGGCCCGCGGCTTAAGCCCCAGGGCCTTGGCTTTGTCCTCGTCCATCCACAGCACGGCGGCGGCGCCGTCGGAGATCTGCGACGAGGTGCCGGCGGTGTGAATGCCGCCCTCCAGGACCGGGTTCAGCGACGCCAGACCCTCCAAAGTGGTGTCCCGCAGACCCTGGTCGCGGCTCACCGGGGCCAGCTCGGCGGTGGGCTGCTTGTTCTCGTCCAGCACCGGCGCGGTGATCGGGGAGATTTCCCGGTCGAACCGGCCTTCCTCCCAGGCCCGCTTGGCCTTGAGCTGCGACGCCAAGCCGAACTGGTCGATGTCGGCGCGGGTGATGCCGCGCCGCTTGGCGATCCGCTCGGCGGCCTCGAACTGGTTGGGCATGTCGATGTCCCAGGAGGCGGCGCGGATCGCCGCCCGGTCCGGGCCGGCGTTGGCGCCCAGCCCCACCCGGCTCATTGCCTCGATTCCGCAGGCGATCCCGACGTCGATCGCGCCGATCGCGATCAGCCCGGCGACCAAGTGGTTGGCCTGCTGCCCGCTGCCGCACTGGCAGTCCACGGTGGTGGCCCCGACGTGCTCGGGCAGGCCCGCGGTCAGCCAGGCCACCCGGCTGATGTTGTTGGACTGCTCGCCGTACTGGGTCACGCACCCGCCGATGATCTGCTCGACGTCCCCGGCGTTGATGCCGGCCTTCTCGACCAGTGCTTTCTGCACCGCGCCCAGCACTTCGGTGGCATGCAGGCCGGATAACCACCCGTTACGCTTGCCGATCGGGCTGCGGGTGGCTTCGACGATCACAGGATTACCCATGCGGCCAGGCTAGAACACGTTTCATTACTCTGACAAGCGACGATGCATCGGTGCCTTTTGTCTGCGGTTCAGCCATGCTTTACTGGCACTAGAACACGTTGTATTCGGCAGGAGTAGATGCATGCCTTCCCCTAACCTTCCCGCAGGGTTCGACTTCCTCAACCCCGACGTCAATGTCCGGGGTATCCCGGTCGAGGAGTTCGCCGAGCTGCGCCGCGCGGCGCCGATCCACTGGATCGAGCAGGCCCCCGGTACCGGGGGCGGCTTCCATGACGGCGGGTACTGGGCGATCACCAAACACAAGGACGTCAAAGAGGTCTCGCTGCGCAGCGATGTCTTCTCCAGCTACGAAAACGGTGTGATCCCGCAGTTCAACAACGACATCAGCCGGGAGAACATCGAAGTCCAGCGGTTCGTGATGCTCAACATGGACGCGCCGCACCACACCCGGCTGCGCCGCATCATCTCCCGCGGCTTCACCCCGCGGGCCATCGAACGGCTGCGCGAGGAGCTCAACGAGCGGGCGCAAAAGATCGTCAAAACGGCGGCGGCGAACGACTACGGGGATTTCGTCGAGCAAGTGTCGTGCGAGTTGCCGCTGCAGGCCATCGCCGCATTGCTCGGGGTGCCGCAGGAAGACCGGGACAAGCTGTTCCGCTGGTCCAACGAGATGACCGGCAGCGACGACCCCGAATACGCCGACATCGATCCGCAGGCCTCGTCGGTCGAACTGATCACCTACGCCATGCAGTTGGCCGCCGCCAAGGCCGAGAACCCCGGCGAGGACATCGTCACCACGCTGATCAACGCCGACATCGACGGGGAGAAGCTCTCCGACGACGAGTTCGGCTTCTTCGTGGTGATGCTGGCGGTGGCCGGCAACGAAACCAGCCGCAACTCGATCACCCACGGCATGATGGCGTTCGCGGACAACCCGGACCAGTGGGAGCTGTTCAAAAAAGAGCGCCCCGAGACGGCCGCCGATGAGATCGTCCGGTGGGCGACCCCGGTCAGCTGTTTCCAGCGCACCGCGCTGGAGGACTACGAGCTGTCCGGTGTGCAGATCAAGAAGGGGCAGCGGGTGGTGATGTTCTACCGCTCCGCCAACTTCGACGAGGAGGTGTTCGACGACCCGTTCACCTTCAACATCCTGCGCGACCCCAACCCGCACGTCGGGTTCGGCGGGACCGGCGCGCACTACTGCATCGGCACCCACCTGGCCCGGATGACGATCAACCTGATCTTCAACGCGGTCGCCGACCACATGCCCGACCTGACCCCGCTGGCCCAGGCGGAGCGGCTCCGGTCGGGATGGCTCAACGGCATCAAGCACTGGCAGGTCGACTACACCGGCAAGTGCCCCGTCGCCCACTGAGCGACACAGCGAATCAAGGAGCAGACGGGTGGATTTCAATCCAGACCCAGCGCAACAGGCTGTCGCCGACGTCGTCACCTCGGTGCTGGACCGGGATAACAGCTGGGACGCCCTGGTTGCCGGCGGGGTGACCGCGCTGCCGGTGCCGGAACGCCTCGGCGGCGACGGCGTCGGCCTGTCCGAGGTGGCGACCGCGCTCACCGAAATCGGTCGGCGCGGCACCATCAGCCCCGCGCTGGCCACACTGGGGTTTGGGGTGCTGCCGCTGCTGGAGCTGGCCTCCGACGCGCAGCAGGACCGCTATCTGGCCGGGGTGGCCAAGGGGACGGTGCTGACCGCGGCGCTGAGCGAGCCAGGTGCCCCGCTGCCGGAGCGGCCGGCGACCACATTGACCGGAAACCGGCTGTCCGGCACCAAGATCGCGGTCCCGTACGCCGAGCAGGCGGACTGGCTGTTGGTCACCGCCGACAGCGGGGTCGCGGTAATCTCCCCCACCGTCGACGGGGTGCAGCTGACCAAGACGCCGACGTCCAACGGCTCCGACGAGTACGTGGTGGTGTTCACCGATGCGCAGGTCGACGGGGTGCTGGAGGGCGCTACCGCGCATCGGGTCAACCAGCTCGCGCTCGCCGCGGTCGGCGCCTTCGTGTCCGGCCTGGTCGCGGGCGCGCTGCGGTTGACCGCCGACTATGTCGGCAGCCGCGAGCAGTTCGGCAGGCCGCTGTCCACCTTCCAGACCGTCGCCGCGCAGCTCGCCGAGGTGTACATCGCGTCGCGGACCATCACCCTGGCGGCGACCTCGGTGAGCTGGCTGCTCTCCCAGGGCCGCGACGCCGCCGACGACCTCGACGTCCTCGGGTACTGGGTCACCTCGCAGGCGCCGCCGGTGATGCAGATCTGCCATCACCTGCACGGCGGGATGGGCATGGACATCGACTACCCGATGGACCGGTATTTCTCCTCGATCAAGGACCTGACCCGGCTGCTGGGTGGCCCGTCGCATCGTCTCGACCTGGTGGGAGCGCAATGTACGTCGATCTGACGCCCGAGCAGCGGGCGTTGCAAGCCGAACTGCGGGAGTATTTCGCCAATCTGATCTCCTCGGACGAGGCCAAGGCGATGCAGTCCGACCGGCACAATGCGGCCTACCGCGCGGTGATCAAGCGGATGGGTGCCGACGGCAAGCTCGGGGTGGGCTGGCCCAAGGAGTTCGGCGGGCTGGGTTTCGGCCCGATCGAACAGCAGATCTTCGTTAACGAGGCCCAACGCGCCGACGTGCCGCTGCCGGCGGTCACCCTGCAGACCGTCGGCCCGACGCTGCAGGTGTACGGCAGCGAGGCGCAGAAAAAGAAGTTCCTGCCCGCGATCCTGGCCGGGGAGGTGCACTTCGCGATCGGCTACACCGAACCGGAGGCCGGCACCGACCTGGCGTCGCTGCGCACCACCGCGGTCCGGCACGGCGACGAGTACATCGTCAACGGGCAGAAGGTGTTCACCACCGGCGCCCACGACGCGGACTACATCTGGCTGGCGTGCCGCACCGACCCGACCGCGGTTAAGCACAAGGGGATTTCGATCCTGATCGTGGACACCAAGGATCCGGGCTACTCGTGGACGCCGATGATCCTGTCCGACGGCGCGCACCACACCAACGCCACCTACTACAACGACGTCCGGGTTCCCGCCGACATGCTGGTCGGCGAGGAGAACGGCGGCTGGCGGCTGATCACCACCCAGCTCAACAACGAGCGGGTGATGCTCGGGCCGGCCGGCCGGTTCGGCGGCATCTACGACCGGGTGCGGGCGTGGGCGGCCAAACCGGGCGCTAACGGGGTGACGCCGATCGAGCAGGATGACGTCAAACGCGCGCTCGGGGAGCTGCACGCCACCTGGCGGATCAACGAGCTGTTGAACTGGCAGGTGGCCGCGGCCGGCGAGACCATCGATGTCGCCGACGCCGCCGCCACCAAAGTGTTCGGCACCGAACGGATTCAGCGGGCCGGCCGGTTGGCCGAAGAGATCGTCGGCAAGTACGGCAACCCCGCCGACGAGGACACCGCCGAGCTGATGTCCTGGTTGGACAGCCAGACCAAACGCAACCTGGTGATTACCTTCGGTGGCGGCGTCAACGAGGTGATGCGCGAAATGATCGCCGCGTCGGGGCTGCGGGTGCCGAGGGTGCCGCGATGAGCGACCTGGCCGCCGGCATCGAAAAGCTGAAATCCACCGGCCCCAGCAAGCCGCGGATGGGTCGGGATCCGGTGAACCAGGCGATGATCCACCACTGGGTCGACGCCATCGGGGACACCAACCCGATCTACGTCGACGAGGCGGCCGCGCGGGCCGCCGGGCATCCGGGCATCGTCGCCCCGCCGGCGATGATCCAGGTGTGGACCATGATGGGGCTGGGCGGGGTGCGTCCCGACGACGACCCGCTGGGCAAGATCATCGAGCTGTTCGACAACGCCGGATATGTCGGTGTGGTCGCGACCAACTGCGAGCAGACCTACCACCGCTACCTGCGGCCCGGCGAAGAGGTCAGCGTCACCGCGGAGATCACCGACATCGTCGGCCCCAAACAGACCGCGCTGGGTGAGGGCTACTTCATCAACCAGCGCATCGCCTGGCAGGTCGGCGACGAGGATGTCGCCGAAATGATGTGGCGCATCATGAAGTTCATCCCGGCCGATCGGCAGTCCGCCGCGGCGCCGGCACCCGAGGACCTCGACCCGGACAAGATGATGCGCCCGGCGTGGTCGCGGGACACCCAGTTCTTCTGGGACGGGGTCGCCGCCCACGAGCTGCGCATCCAGCGCCGCCCGGACGGCTCCCTGGTCCATCCGCCGGTGCCCGCGGTGTGGGCCGACAAATCCGCGCCGGTCGACTATGTGGTGGCCGCCGGCACCGGCACGGTGTTTTCCTACGTGGTGCACCACGCCCCCAAGGTGCCCGGCCGCAGCCTGCCGTTCGTGATCGCGCTGGTCGAACTCGACGAAGGGGTGCGCATGCTCGGTGAGCTCCGTGGTGTCGACCCGGCCGCGGTGCAGATCGGAATGCCGGTCCGCGCAACCTACCTCGACTTCCCGGCCAGCGACGTCGGGCCGGCCTGGACCCTCTACGCCTGGGAGAAAGACGCATGAGCGCGCCTACGGTTGCGGTGGGCACCAAGCTGCCCGAACTCAAGCTGTACGGCGACCCCACGTTCATCGTGTCCACCGCGATCGCCACCCGCGACTACCAGGACGTGCACCACGACCGGGATAAGGCGCAGGCCAAGGGATCCAAGGACATCTTCGTCAACATCCTCACCGACACCGGCCTGGTGCAGCGCTACCTCACCGACTGGGCCGGCCCCACCGCGCGGATCCGTTCGATCGGGCTGCGGTTGGGGGTGCCGTGGTATGCCTACGACACGGTGACCTTCACCGGCGAGGTCACCGGCATCGACGACGGGCTGATCACGGTGAAAGTGGTGGGCAGCAACAGCCTGGGCGACCATGTCATCGCCACGGCCACACTGACGATCGGGGAGGCGTGATGCTGTCCGGTAAAGCCGCGATCGCCGGGATCGGTGCCACCGATTTCTCCAAGGACTCCGGCCGCAGCGAGCTGCGGCTGGCCGCCGAGGCGGTGCTCGACGCCCTCGACGACGCCGGACTGAGCCCCGCCGATGTCGACGGCCTGGTCACCTTCACGATGGACTCCAACCTGGAGACCGCCGTCGCGCGCTCCACCGGGATCGGGGAGCTGAAGTTCTTTTCCCAGATCGGCTACGGCGGTGGCGCCGCCGCGGCGACCGTGCAGCAGGCGGCGCTGGCGGTGGCCACCGGGGTGGCCGACGTCGTGGTGGCCTACCGGGCCTTCAATGAGCGCTCGGAGTTCCGGTTCGGTCAGGTGATGACCGGCCTGACCGTCAACGCCGATTCGCGCGGTGTGGAATACAGCTGGTCCTACCCGCACGGGTTGAGCACCCCGGCCGCGTCGGTGGCGATGATTGCCCAGCGCTACATGCACGAATACGGCGCCACCAGCGCGGATTTCGGCGCGGTGTCGGTCGCCGACCGCAAACACGCGGCCACCAACCCCAAGGCCCATTTCTACGGCAAGCCGATCACCCTCGAGGATCACCAGAACTCGCGGATGATCGCCGATCCGCTGCGGCTGCTGGACTGCTGCCAGGAGACCGACGGCGGGGTGGCGATCGTGGTCACCACCCCGGAGCGGGCCCGCGACCTCAAGCACCGGCCGGCGATCATCGAGGCGGCCGCCCAGGGTTCGGGCGCCGACCAGTTCACCATGTACTCGTATTACCGCGAGGAGCTCGGCCTGCCCGAGATGGGCCTGGTGGGCCGCCAACTGTGGGAGCAGTCCGGCCTGGCGCCGACCGACATCCAAACCGCGGTGCTCTACGATCACTTCACCCCGTACACGCTGATCCAGTTGGAGGAGCTGGGTTTCTGCGGCAAGGGCGAAGCCAAAGACTTCATCGCCGGCGGGGCGATCGAGCTCGGCGGCCGGCTGCCGATCAACACCCACGGCGGCCAGCTCGGGGAGGCCTACATCCACGGCATGAACGGCATCGCCGAAGGGGTGCGGCAGTTGCGCGGCACCTCGGTCAACCAGGTTGACGGCGTCGAGCATGTGCTGGTCACCGCCGGCACCGGCGTGCCGACCTCCGGCCTGATCCTGGGCTAGCCGCTGGAGGTGTTGGGCACCATCTGGTCCGGGCAGTATGACCGCACCGCGATCCCGACGAACCGGGCCGCGTGATCGTGTGTGAGCTCAGGGTTGCGGGCCCGCAGGATCGCCAGGACCTCTGGCGCCGGCTGACCGTCGGTGATCAACCGGCACACCGTTTTGGCGCTGGTGACGACCCGATCGGCATTGGTGTAGGTGATGCCCGCGGCCTGCAGGGAAGCCAGGAACGCCGCGTCGGTGTCCGGATCGCCATGTGCGGTCCCGGCCAGGCCGATCGCGACAAATACGCTAGCCAGCGCTAATAGCAGTCGCACGGGTCCTCCCGCCGTTGCAGCGTGGAACGACCCCAGGATATCGCCGCGCCCGGGCTGGCGGTGAGGCCCAGGCCGTCACCGCCCTTCGGTTCAAGTTGAAATTTATTGGGATGGGCCGCCAACGCAATGGTAGGCAGGCGTGGCAGGGGTTGCCGGCCGCAGCTGCCGCCTTGTACCGGCCCTGTTGCCGCGTTGTACTGGGTCGTCATCAGTGGCCCGACCGCCGATCCTTGGAGTAGTCCCATGTCTGCCATCACCACCACCTCTGCGGCCACCGGCGCTTCGGCGGATGTCGTCGCTAACGTGTTCGCGGTTGCCGACCGGGTGGCCGACGAGCTGCGCTCCACCGCCGCGCAGCGGGATAGGGCCAACGCCACGCCCCGTGCGGAAATCGAGCTGCTGCGGCGCAATGATCTACTGCAGCTGCAAGAACCGGTGGAATACGGCGGCTCGGGATTCAACTACGCCCAGGCGGTCCAGGTGGCCCGCCGGATCGCTCGGGGCGACACGTCGATCGCCCACCTGATCGGGTGCCACTTCGCCCAAACCCGGGTCGCCCCGTTATTCGGCACCCCGGCACAGGCCGACGCCCAATCCCGTCGCAACGGCGCCGAGAAGCTGTTCTGGGGCGGGATCCAAAACCCGCGCGGCGGCTCGGATTTGGTCCTGGTGCGGGACGGCGACGGGTTCCGCCTCAACGGCAGCCGCACCTTCGCCAGCGGCGCCAGCACCGGCGATCAACTCTCGGTCACCGCGACTCTGGACGGTGCACCGGTCTTTTTATCCCTCGACGTGCGCGGCGGCCGACAGGGTTTCACCTTCCTCGACGACTGGGACAACATCGGCCAGCGCCTCACCGACTCGGGCGGTGTCCGCGTCGTCGATGCCCGCATCGAGCACGACGAGATACTCGGTGCGGGGCCCTTCACCGACGTCCCCACCCCCTACCAAACGCTGGTCACCCCGCACTGGCAGCTGGCATTCGTCAACTTCTACGTGGGCACCGCCGAGGGTGCGCTGGCCGAGGCGCTGGAGTGGACCCGCGCCAACGCCGCGCCGTGGGAGAGCTCGGGTGTCGAGCGGGCCACCGATGACCCGTACATCCTGCACACCGTCGGCGAGTTGGTCAGCCAGGTGCGGGCCGCGGCCCTGCTGGCCGACCGGGCCGGCGACGCGCTGCAGGCCGCGTTGGCCGTCGGCGCCTCGCTGACCGAGGACCAGCGGGCCGAAGCCGCGGTGGCCGTCTACGAGGCCAAATACCTCGCCACCAAGGTCGGCCTGGAGACGGTGAGCCGGCTCTTCGAGATCCAGGGCGCCCGAGCCACATCCAGCGGCTACGGGTTCGACCGGCATTGGCGCAACCTGCGGACCCACACCTTGCACGACCCGGTGGCCTACAAGGCGCGGGAGGTCGGGGATTGGACGCTGAACCGTCGGCGCCCCGAGTTCTCGCTGTACCGATGAGCCCCCGGTGTAGCAGCCACGGCGAGGCGGTCGCCGCGGCCAATGCCTTCGCCGACGCCGTGCGGCCCGGCGCGCCCGACCGAGACCGGACCGGTGCTGTTCCGCGTACCGAGCTGCTCGAGTTCGACCGCTCCGGTCTGCCGGCGATCACGCTGCCGGTGGCGCACGGTGGTGCCGGGCTCGGGCCTGCCACGCTGGCGGAGGTGATCCGGCTGATCGCCGCCGCCGACCCGGCGCTGGCCCAGACCCCGCAGGGCCACTTCCTGGCCGTCGACATCTTGGCGCTGCTGGGCACGCCATATCAGCGGGGCCGGATCCTGCCCACGGTGGTCGAGGGCGGCCGCATCGCGCCGGTGCTGGCCGAACGCGGCGGCCAGCACGCCCAGGACCTGAAAACCCGCCTGCTGCAGGGGGACTCCGGCTACCGGCTGGAGGGAGTCAAGTACTACTGCACCGGCGCCATCACCTCGCGGTGGCTAGCGGCCAGCGCGTTGGACCCCGACGAGCGGCTGGTGCTGGCCTTCGTGGAACGCGACGCCCCGGGTGTCAGCATCGACGAGGACTGGGCCGCGATGGGGCAGCGGGCCACGGTCAGCGGCACCACCACCTTCGACGGGGTTGCCGTCGACGCCGCGCTGGTGGTGCCGTACTGGTCGGCCTTCACCGGCCCGCAACTGCTCGGTGCCCGGGCCCAGCTGGTCCACACCGCGATCGAGGTGGGCATCGCCGAGGGGGCCCTGGCCGACGCCGGCGAGTTCGTGCGCACCCGGAGCCGGCCGTTTTTCGAAGCGGTCCGCTCCGGGCGGGCCAGCACTGCCGGCGACGATCCGCATACCGTGCTGCGCTTCGGGCAGCTGTCCACCCGGGTGCGGGCGGCGATCCAGCTGTTGCGTTGGGCCGCCGACGTGCTCGACGACCTCGGGCTTGATCCCGGCGACGCGGCGGCCGCGGCGCGCGGATCGGTCGCGGTCGCGCAAGCGAAGGCCTTCGCCAGCGAGGTGGCCGTCGACGTGGCCAGTCAGGTGTTCGCCCTGACCGGGGCCAGCGGCACCGACCGACGCTTCGACCTGGACCGGCACTGGCGCAATGCCCGCACGCATAGCGTGCACGATCCGGTGGACTGGAAATACCACCACGTCGGGGCGTGGGAACTCACCGGTACCGCACCGCCCAACCACCCCCAGATTTGACGCAGTGCGAAAGGAATCCGGCTGACACAAACCGGTGACGTTCCGCCGCCGCGCCACCACGCTGGGTGCGATGACCCGCGTAATTCGTATCAACGCCTTCGACATGACCTGCGTGGCGCACCAGTCCCCGGGGCTGTGGCGGCACCCCGACGACCAGTCGTGGCGCTACAACGATCTGTCCTATTGGACCGAACTGGCAAAGTTGTTGGAACGCGGTCGGTTTGACGGATTGTTCATCGCCGATGTGATCGGCACCTACGACATCTACGGCGCCAGCGACGACGCCGCGATCCGCCACGCCGCGCAGATCCCGGTGGGCGATCCGCTGCTGGCCGTGTCGGCGATGGCGTTGGTGACCGAGCACCTGGGCTTCGGGATCACCGCCGGCACCGGCTTCGAGCACCCGTATCCGTTCGCCCGCCGGATGTCGACGCTGGACCACCTCACCAACGGCCGCATCGGGTGGAACGTGGTGACCGGTTACCTGCCGGCCGCGGCACGCAATATGGGCCAGCCCGATCACGTCGCCCACGACCGGCGCTACGACCACGCCGACGAGTACCTGGAGGTGCTCTACAAGCTGTGGGAAGGGTCGTGGGAGGACGACGCGGTGGTGCGCGACCGCACCCGCGGGGTGTTCACGGATCCGGCCCGGGTGCACCACATCGGGCACCACGGGCCGCATTTCCAGGTGCCCGGTGTGCACCTGGTCGAGCCGTCACCGCAACGCACACCGGTGATCTACCAGGCGGGGTCATCGCCGCGCGGGGTCCGGTTCGCCGCCGAGAACGCCGAAGCCATTTTCACGGCGGCGCCGACGAAAGCGGTGCTGCGGGACACCGTGGCGACGATCCGTCGGGAACTGGAGTTGGCCGGCCGCGACCCGTACGGGGCGCGGATCTTCAACCTGACCACCGTCATCACCGCCGCCGACGACGCCGCCGCCCACGCCAAACACGCCGAATACCTGTCCTACGGCGACGCCGAGGGGGCACTGGTGTTCATGTCCGGCTGGATGGGGGTGGATCTGTCGCGCTACGGACTGGACGAACCGATCGGCAACGTCGACTCCAACGCGATCCTGTCCGCGGTGGCCGCGTTCCAGCAGGCCGACCCGTCGGGGCGCGCGTGGTCGGTGCGCGACATCGCCGAGTGGGGCAAAATCGGGGGCATGGGCCCGCTGATCGTCGGCGGCGGCGTCACCGTCGCCGACACCCTGCAGGAGTGGGTCGAGGAAACCGATGTGGACGGCTTCAACCTCGCCTACGCCGTCACCCCCCAAACATTCGCCGATTTCATCGACTACGTGGTGCCGGTCCTGACCGACCGCGGCGCCTACCAATCCGCATACACGCCGGGCACGCTGCGCCACAAGCTGCTGGGCCGCGGCGACCGGCTGCCCGACGCCCACCGCGGCGCCAGTTACCGCGTGGGCGGCCGCAACTCCACCATCCCCCAGCCGGTGCGGGGAAGTTAGGCGGGCACCAACTCCACCCCGGTCAGCACCGCCGCATTGTCGCGGGCCGGCGCCACCACGGTGGCCACGAAGCGGCCGTCGTCCTTCCAGATCGCGGCCCGCAGCGTCTCACCCGGAAACACCACACCGGCGAACCGGGCGCCGTAGGAGCCCACCGCGGCGGCGTCCCCGTCGAGCAGGGTGTCGACGATCGCCTTGCAGGTCATGCCGTAGGTGCACAGGCCGTGCAGGATCGGGCGGTCAAAGCCGGCGGCGGCGGCGAACTTCGGATCGCTGTGCAGCGGGTTGCGGTCCCCGCACAGCCGGTACAGCAGCGCCTGCTGCGGCAGCACCGGGATGTCCACCTCGAAGTCCGGGGCCCGGTCCGGCGCGGCCACCGACGTTGACGGGCCCCGCTCGCCGCCGAATCCGCCTTCGCCGCGGGCGAAGATCGACCGCTTCTGCGTCCACAGCACGGTGCCGTCCGGGGCGGTCGCGGTGGTCTCCGACCAGATCACCGCGGCCTTGCCCTTATCCCAGATGTCGGTGAACCGGGTGACGGCGGTCGCCGAGCCCGACGGCGGCAGCGGTGCCGGCGCGGAGATGCCCTCACTGGCGTGCAGCACCTTGCTCAGCTCGATGTCGATCCCCGGAAACTGCACCGTGGGCGGCTCGGTCATGTGGAAGCTGGCCGCGACGTTGCCGAACGTCGGCAGCACCTGCGGGGTGTTGTCGACCAAGTAGCGCAGTTCCCGCGGGCTCATCGGGTCCGCGCCGGCCCCCAACCCGAGGTGGTAGAGCTGGATATCGCTGCTGGTCCACGAGAATTCGATCGGCTCCAGCTCCGCGCCCAGCGCGACATCGAGATCGATTGGCATATCAGGCCTTTCCCGCGAGATGCAGTGCCGACAGGTAACCGAACGTCATCGCCGGTCCGATGGTGCCGCCCGGGCCGGGATAGGTGTGGCCCATCACCGGGGCGCTGACATTGCCGGCCGCGTACAGGCCCTCGATGATGCTGTCGTCGTCGCGCAGCGCCCGGCCGTGCACATCGGTGCGGATGCCGCCCTTGGTGCCCAGGTCGCCGGGCACCATCTTGGCGGCGTAGAACGGTCCCTGGCTGATCTCGCCGAGGTTGGGGTTCGGCTTGTTGGTCGGGTCCCCGTAGTAGCGGTCGTAGGCGCTTTCACCGCGGTGGAAGTCCTCGTCGACGCCGCTGCGGGCAAAGCCGTTGAAGCGGTTCACGGTGTCCACGAACGCCTCGGCGGGCACCCCGGTCTTGGCGGCCAGTTCTTCGAGGGTGTCGGCGGCGACGATGACCTCCGACTCCAGCCACTTCTTCGGGAAACGTTGCCCGGGCTGCAATCCGGCGAAGATGTAACGGTCCCGGTAGCGCTGGTCGAACACCAGCCAGGCCGGGATGTTCTCGCCGGGGCCCGGGCCCTGCCCGTACTGGCCGCCGTACATGTGGTGGCACGCCTCGACGTAGGGCATCGACTCGTTCATGAAGCGCTTACCGGACATGTTGACGATGATCGAGCCCGGCGAGTTGCGTTCGGACAGCGCGAACCACGGCGCACCCGGCAGCGGCACCGTCGGCCCCCACCAGGCGTCTTCCATGATGTCCAGCGCGGCGCCGAGCTTCTCACCGGCCAGGATGCCCTCGCCGGTGTTGGCCTTGGCGCCGACCGTCCACTCGGTGGTGATCGGGGCGCGCTGGTACTTCACCCGCATCTGCTCGTTGTGTTCGAAGCCGCCGCTGGCCAGGATCACCCCCCGCCGGGCCCGAATCAGTTCCGGCTCGGCCGATTCCGAGCCGGTCGTGTCACGGACATACACCCCGCGCACCACCCCGTCCTCGACGTACAGGTCGGTCAGCGCGGTGTTCAGCCGCACCGGCACCCCGGCCTCGCGCAGGCCGATGCGCAGCGGCGCGATCAGGGCCCGACCCATCCCGACCAGGTTTTTGCCGGTGGCCTGCGCCCACATGGTGCGCACCCCGACCTTCAGGCTGCGCAGCACCCCGCGCGGATGCCGTTTGAGCTGGTTGAGCCGGACGTAATCCTGCTGCATCACCACGACATTGAGCGGCACCTTGCCGTACGCCGGCTCCAGGCCCGCCAGGTCGGCGCCAAGCTTTTTGGCGTTGAACGGCTTCGGCTCGATCGAGCGTCCGGTCGGCTTGCCGCCCGGGGTCTCCGGGTAGTAGTCGGCGTAGCCGGGCACCCAGCACATCTTCAGCGGCGAATGCTTGAGCACGAACGACAACATCTCGGGACCGCGCTGCAGGTAGGTGTCGATCTTCTCGGCCGGAACCACGTCGCCGACGATCGCGTGCAGATAGGTGCGGGCGGCGTCGGCGGTGTCGCGGACCCCGTCGCGCTGCAGCACCTCGTTGTTCGGGATCCACACGCCACCGCCCGAGCGGGCGGTGGAGCCGCCATAGTGGGCGGCCTTCTCGACGACTACTGTTGAGAGACCCTGGTGAGCGGCGGTGAGGGCGGCGACCATGCCCGCGCCGCCGCTGCCGACCACCACGACGTCGTACTCCTGACCTGTCATGTAGAACACGTTATAGAATTGCCCCGTCCGGGCGCTAGTTGCCCGGTCACAACGATGAGGGGACTTTGCGAAATGCTCACCGTCCAGATCCGTGACGAGCTGGCCGCCGACCTGGCCCAGGCCGAGCGCAGCCAAGTCCCGATCGCGCCGTTGACGACGGCATATCCGGACATCGACGTGGTCGACGCCTACGAGATCCAGTTGATCAACATCCGGCAGCGGGTCGCCGAAGGGGCCCGGGTGGTCGGACACAAAGTCGGGTTGTCGTCGCTGGCCATGCAGCAGATGATGGGGGTCGACGAGCCGGATTACGGGCACCTGCTCGACGAGATGGAAGTCTTCGAGCACACCCCGGTCGACACGTCGAAATACCTGGCCCCGCGCGTCGAGGTCGAGGTCGGCTTCATTCTGGCCGACGACCTGCCGGGGGCCGGTTGCACCGAGGACGACGTGCTGGCCGCCACCGCCGCGTTCGTGCCGTCGATCGAGCTGATCGACACCCGGATCACCGACTGGCAGATCAAGCTGTGCGACACCATCGCCGACAACGCCTCCTCGGCCGGGTTTGTGCTGGGGCGGGCCCGGGTGGCGCCGGCCGACATCGACATCACCAGCATCGACGCGGTGTTGACCCGCGGCGGGGAAGTGGTGGCCAAGGGCCGCAGCGACGCGGTGCTGGGCAACCCGGTGACCGCGGTCGCGTGGCTGGCGCGCAAGGTGGAAAGCTTCGGGGTGCGGCTGAAGGCCGGCGACATCGTGTTGCCCGGTTCGTGCACCCGAGCGATCGACGCCCGGCCCGGGGATGACTTTGTCGCCGACTTCACCGGATTGGGTTCGGTCCGGCTGGTTTTCGAGTAGAGGAGCGTTAATGCCTGCTAAAGCGTCGGTCGCGATCGTCGGATCCGGCAATATCAGTACCGATCTGCTGTACAAGCTGCTGCGGTCGGACTGGTTGGAGCCGCGCTGGATGGTCGGAATCGACCCGGAGTCCGAGGGGCTGGCCCGGGCCCGCAAGCTGGGGTTGGAGACCACCCACGAGGGGGTGGACTGGCTGTTGGCGCAAGACGAGAAACCCGACCTGCTGTTCGAGGCCACCAGCGCCTACGTGCACCGCGACGCCGCCCCGCGCTACGCCGAGGCCGGGATTCGGGCCATCGACTTGACCCCGGCCGCCGTCGGCCCCGCGGTGATCCCGCCGGCCAACCTGCGTGAGCACCTGGACGCCCCCAACGTCAACATGATCACCTGCGGCGGGCAGGCCACCATCCCGATCGTGTACGCGGTGTCCCGGGTGGTGGAGGTGCCGTATGCCGAGATCGTGGCCAGTGTGGCCAGTGTGAGTGCCGGGCCGGGCACCCGCGCCAACATCGACGAGTTCACCAAGACCACCTCGGCCGGGGTGCAGACCATCGGCGGCGCCAAGCGGGGCAAGGCGATCATCATCCTCAACCCGGCCGACCCGCCGATGATCATGCGCGACACCATCTTTTGCGCGATCCCCGAGGACGCCGACCGTGACGCCATCGCGCAGTCCATTCACGACGTGGTGGCCGAGGTGCAGACCTACGTGCCGGGGTATCGGCTGCTCAACGAACCGCAGTTCGACGACCCGTCGATCAACTCCGGCGGGCAGGCCCTGGTCACCACGTTCGTCGAGGTGGAGGGGGCCGGGGATTACCTGCCGCCGTACGCGGGCAACCTGGACATCATGACCGCCGCCGCGACCAAGGTCGGCGAGGAAATCGCCAAAGAATCACTGGCGGCCACCGCAGGAGGCACCCGATGAGCACCGACGTTTTCTTCAACCCGGTGTGGGATGTACGCATCACCGACACCAGCCTGCGCGACGGCAGCCACCACAAACGCCACCAGTTCACCAAAGAGGAGGTCGGCGCCATCGTTGCGGCGATCGACGCCGCCGGGGTGCCGGTGATCGAGGTGACCCACGGCGACGGGCTGGGCGGGTCGAGCTTTAACTACGGGTTCTCCAAAACCCCCGAGCAGGAGCTGATCAAGCTGGCCGCCGCGACGGCCAACGACGCCAAGATCGCGTTTTTGATGCTGCCGGGGGTGGGCACCAAGGAGGACATCAAGGAGGCCCAGGCCAACGGCGGCTCGATCTGCCGGATCGCCACCCACTGCACCGAGGCCGACGTGTCGCGGCAGCACTTCGGGCTGGCCCGCGAGTTGGGTCTGGAAACCGTCGGGTTTTTGATGATGGCGCACACCATCTCCCCGGAAAAGCTCGCCGCCCAGGCCCGGATCATGGCCGATGCGGGTTGTCAGTGCGTCTACGTGGTCGACTCGGCCGGGGCGCTGGTGCTCGAAGGGGTGCGCGACCGGGTGGCGGCGTTGGTCGCCGAACTCGGCGACGACGCCCAGGTCGGTTTCCACGGGCATGAAAACCTCGGTTTGGGGGTGGCCAACAGCGTGGAGGCGGTGCGCGCGGGCGCCAAGCAGATCGACGGCTCGGTGCGCCGGTTCGGGGCCGGGGCCGGCAACGCGCCGGTCGAGGCGCTGATCGGGGTGTTCGACAAGATCGGCGTCAAGACCGGCATCGACTTCTTCGACATCGCCGACGCCGCCGAGGACGTGGTGCGCCCGGCGATGCCGGCCGAATGCGTGCTGGACCGCAACGCGCTGGTGATGGGCTACTCCGGGGTGTACTCCAGCTTCCTCAAGCACGCGGTGCGCCAGGGCGAGCGCTACGGGGTGCCCCCGCATGAGCTGCTGCACCGCGCCGGGCAGCGCAAACTCATCGGCGGGCAAGAGGACCAGCTCATCGACATCGCGCTGGAGATCCAACGCGAGCAAGGTGCCGCCGCCTCGGGGTGACCGGGCGGGCGACGCCACGCACACCGCACGCAAAGGTAGCGCGAGTAACCTGGCCGGCATGAGCACATCCAAGACAGCCGGCCGTCGTCGCCGCGGGCTGTACGGCCTGCTCGCCGGCGGGTTCCTGAGTGCGACCGCCGCGACGGTGATCGCGCTTCCGTTGGCGGGCCCGGCCTACGCGGATCCCCCGTGCGATCAGACCGTCGGCAATTCCATCGATGACTACCTGCAGCGGCATCCTGACCTGCACCGGGAGCTGCAGGCCAAGTCGCAGGCCGAGGGCGGCAACGGCAACGTCATCGACTACCTGAACCGCCATCCGGACGTGCGGCAGCATCTGATCGATCTGTCGCAGCAGTGCGTGCCCTGATCAGCGGGTAGCCGCCCGGAACGCGGCAACGAGTTCGGTGAGCAGATCGGTCGCCCGGTCGGCGTCGCGGGGCAGCGACAGGGTGACCCGCACATCGGTCACCCCGGCGGCGATCAACGGCGGCGCCGACGCCACCGTCGCCTCGAGGTCGACGGAACCGTCGGTTCGTTTCACCGTGGTGGCGTGACCGAGCACCTGCAGCTCGGTGGGATCGCCGCCCAGGTCGGCGATCTTGTCCTTCATGGCCGGGATCGCCCCGGCCGGATCGGCGATGGCCGGCCCCCACGGGATCCAACCCCGCCCGAAGCGGCGCAACCGGCGGGCGACGGCGTCGTTGACCGTGCCGCTCACCCAGATCGGCACCCCACCGGCCTGCACCGGTTTCGGCATCTGATGGATGTGCTCGAACGACAGCTCCGGTGAGCGGTAGCTGCTGCGCTGCTGGGTCCACAGCGCGTCGCACACCGCCAGGGTGTGATCGAGCAGCCGGCCGCGGCGCGCGAACGGCACACCCGCCGCCTCGTACTCCTCGCGCTGCCAGCCCACCCCCACCCCGAGATCGACCCGGCCGCCGGACAACACGTCCAAGGTCGCCACCTGCTTGGCCAGCACCGCCGGGCGGCGCAACGCCGCCAGCAGCACCGCGGTGCCGAGCCGGATGCGGCTGGTCCGCGCCGCCAGCGCGGTGAGCACGATCAGCGGTTCCAGCCACTGACCGTCCGGTCCGGTGGGTTGCCGGCCGCCGGCGATCCCGCCGAGCACCGGATCACCGTAGGCCTCGGGGTTCTCGCCGAATGCGATGTGATCGGACACGACGACGCGGTCCACCCCGGCGGCGTCCATCGCCTGCCCCAAGGCGAGGGTCGAACCCCAGTCGTGGTCGGGGTCGTCGGTGAACGTGCGCAACTGCAGCGAGAGCTGCGGCGAGAGCGACATGACGTTTCCTTCTACGCGTCGAAAACCGGTTTGGATCCGCCCAACTGGGCGGTGACCGCGTCGGCGGCCGCGGTCAGGCCGCGGGCCCATTTGGTGATCTCGGCGTCGGTCAACGCCTGGCCGATCTGCAGGGACACCACCATCGCCTGACGCTGGTGGTGGTCGTAGACCGGCGCCGCGATCACGCTGATGTCGTGCCGCTGCCGCCCGGAGGTGCCGGCCTCACCGCGCAGGTAGACCCGCTCCCCGATATCGGCGACCAGTTCGCCGAGCAGCGCCTGCAACTCCTGGGGCAGCGTGGACGACATGCCGGCCATCAGCGCATACAGCCGGCGCCCGCCGGGGGTGAGCCGTTCGACCAGGTAGCCGTGCGCCCGGCATTCGGCGACGACGCGGTCGAGCCGTTGGCTGTCGGTGCGCAGCGGGATGGTCGGTTCGCGGGCCAGCCATCCGCGCAACGCCTCGTCGTCCCACAGCACGAACATCAGCCCCACCGGCGGCGCGAACGGGTAGCTCTGCCCGACCCGCACCCCCGGTTTGGCCCCCGGCGGGGCGACCAGTTCCAGCAGGGTGATCCGGTCATCGATGACCGCCGCCAGCGCCGCGGTGGTGGTGAACGCCGCCGACAGCCGCCGCAGCTCCTCGCGGGCGGCCGGGCTGACCCGCATCGACTCCTGGGCGGTGTGCCCCAACCCGATCAGCGCCGGCCCCAGCCGGTAGGTCTTGTCTTGGGGGTCGCGGACCAAGTAGCCGGCGTCGGTCAGCGTGGTCACGATCCCCAGGCAGGTCGGCTTGCTCAGGTCCAGCCGCCGGGCCAGTTCGGACAGGCCGAACTGGTCGTGCGGATGCTGTGCCAAAAAGTCCAAGATGGCGACCACGCGGCTGGTGGGTGGGGAGGCCCGTCCCGACGATTCACCCGGTGGCATTCCAAAATACTAACGTAGCGATTCAGATATGTACCGACGCGGCCGTTGACTCAAACTAGAACCCGTTCTAGTCTTCTTTCAGAATCTCTACCGCTACGGTTCATTATTGAACCACTAAGGACGGTCGATGTTTACCCAACCGCTGGCCGAGGCGATCGCCGAGGCCGAGAGACTGGTGGCCGACGCCCCGCACATCGAGACCGAGGCCGACCTGCTCGAAGGCCTGCAGTACCTGGCCGGCGGCATCGCGGCGTGCACCCACCTGGCCTTCGACTACGACCGCGACCACCCGTTCCTGCAATCGGGGACCGGGCCGTTCACCAAGATGGGCCTGGACAACCCGGACACCCTGTACTTCGGCACCCGAGTGACCGGCGGGCACGAATACGTGGTGACCGGGACACGCGGCACCACCACCGATTTGAGCTTCCAACTGCTCGGTGGCGAGTACACCGACGACAACGTGCCGGTCAGCCAGGCCGCGTTCGACGACCGCGAACTCGACATCGCCACCGACGGCAGCTTCGAATGGCGGGTGCGGCCGGACAGCAACGGACAGCTGGTGATCCGGGAGGTGTACAACGACTGGTCGGCACGGCGGGGCACCCTAGCCATCGCGCGGACCGACACGGCGGGCACCGCGCCGCCGCCGCTGAGCCGCCAGCTCATCGAAAAGCGGTACGCCATCGCGGGAAAGCAACTGGTGCAGCGGATCAAGACCTGGCTGGCGTTTCCGCAGTGGTTCTACCTCAACATCCCGGTCAACACCATGGTGGCGCCGCGGCTGACCCCCGGCGGGCTAGCCACCCAGTACTCGTCGGCCGGGCATTTCGAGTTGCGGCCCGACCAGGCGCTGGTCATCACGCTGCCGGTCACCGACGCGCCCTACCTCGGGTTCCAGCTGGGCAGCCTGTGGTACATCTCGCTGGACTACATCAACCACCAGACCTCGCTGAACGGCACCCAAGCCCAAGTCGACCCGGACGGCAAAATCCGCATCGTGGTGTCCGAGGCGAATCCGGGTGTCACCAACTGGGTGGAGACACTGGGGCATCGGCGCGGTTTCCTGCAGTTCCGCTGGCAGCGGGTGTCGCGGGCGCTCACCGAGGCCGACGGCCCCACCGTGGACCTCGTCGACGTCGACGCGGTGCCGGCCGCGCTGCCGTATTTCGAGCACAACAAGATCTCCGACGACGACTGGCGGCAGCGCATCGCGACTCGCCAGATCCAAATTGCGAACAGAATGCTGGGGTAGTGATGGCCGGAATGCTGGACGGCAAGGTCGTGGTGATCAGCGGTGTGGGTCCCGCACTGGGTACCACGCTGGCGCAGCGCTGCGCGGCGGCGGGCGCCGATCTGGTGCTGGCCGCGCGCACCGCGGAGCGACTCGACGACGTGGCCAAACGGGTTGCCGACAGTGGCCGGCGCGCGGTGGCGGTGTCCACCGACATCACCGACGAGGCGCAGGTGACCAACCTGGTGAGCGAGTCCCTGGCCGCCTACGGCAAGGTCGATGTGCTGATCAACAACGCCTTCCGGGTACCGTCGATGAAACCGTTGGCCGGCACCAGTTTTCAACACATCCGGGACGCGATCGAGCTCAGCGTGCTGGGTGCGCTGCGGCTCATCCAGGGCTTCACCCCGGCCCTGGCGGAGACCAACGGTGCGGTGGTCAACGTCAACTCGATGGTGATCCGGCATTCGCAGCCCAAGTACGGCGCCTACAAGATGGCCAAGTCGGCACTGCTGGCGATGTCACAGTCGCTGGCCAGCGAACTCGGCAGCGACGGAATCCGGGTCAACTCCGTTGCGCCCGGCTACATCTGGGGCGACACCCTGAAAAGCTACTTCGAGCATCAGGCCGGCAAGTACGGCACCACGGTGGAGGCGATCTATGACGCCACCGCCGCCAACTCCGACCTCAAGCGGCTGCCCACCGAGGACGAGGTCGCCTCGGCGATCCTGTTTTTGGCCAGCGACTTGGCCAGCGGCATCACCGGTCAGACCCTCGACGTCAACTGCGGGGAGTACAAATCTTGATGGCCGCAGAACGCACCGATGTCGGCACCGTCGAGGACCTGCACGCCTCGGCCAGCAAGTTCGTCGGGCTCGACGATTTCGGGGCCGACGACGACAACTACCGCGAAGCCCTGGCGGTGCTGCTGGACTCCTACCAGCGGGAGGCCGACCTGACGCCGTTGGGCAGCAAGATGAACCGGTTCTTTCTGCGCGGTGCGCTGGTGGCCCGGCTGCTGTCGCAGGCCGCCTGGCAGCAACACCCCGAGCACGCCGACGTCGTCATCGAGCGGCCGATCTTTGTGACCGGGTTGCCGCGCACCGGCACCACCGCGTTGCATCGGCTGCTCGGCGCCGACCCCGCCCACCAGGGTTTGCAGATGTGGCTGGCCGAATACCCGCAGCCGCGCCCGCCGCGGGACACCTGGGACACCGACCCGGTGTTCCAGCAGCTGCAGGCCCAGTTCAGCCAGCACCACGACGAAAACCCCGGCTACACCGGTTTGCACTTCATGACCGCCGACGAGCTGGAGGAGTGCTGGCAGCTGCTGCGCCAGTCGCTGCATTCGGTGTCCTATGAGACGCTGGCGCATCTGCCCAGCTACGCGCAGTGGCTGTCGGAGCAGGACTGGGGACCGTCGTATCGGCGGCACCGCCGCAACCTGCAGCTGATCGGCCTGCACGACGCCGAGAAGCGTTGGGTGCTCAAGAACCCCAGCCACCTGTTCGCGCTGGACGCGCTGATGGCCACCTATCCCGACGCGCTCGTCGTGCAGTGCCACCGCCCGGCCGAGACCATCATGGCGTCGATGTGCTCGCTGGCCCAGCACACCACCGCGGGCTGGTCGAACAGCTTTGTCGGGGCGCAGATCGGCGAGGACGCCATCCAGACCTGGTCGCGGGGGCTGCGGCGGTTCACCGCCGAACGCGCCAACCACAACCCGGCGCAGTTCTGCGACGTCGACTACGCCGACTTCGTCGCCGATCCGCTGGCGACCGTGGAGTCCATCTACCGCCACTTCGGCTTGCCGCTCACCGAGGCGGCCCGAGCGGCGATGCAGGCCAGCCACGCCGCGAGCAAACAGGGCCCGCGGGCGCCCAAACACACCTATTCGCTGGGTGATTACGGGCTGACCAGCGACGCGGTCAAGGAGCGCTTCGCCGGGCTGTGACCCGCGGGACGCTCAGCCGTCGCCGGGGGCCGGGGCGCTGGACACCTCTTCGAGGCAGCCCTCGGCGACCGCGTGTTTGATGCTGTCGGCGAGTTTCGGGCAGGACCGAGCCCGGCCGCTGTGCTCGCCGGTGGCGCGCAGCTCGGCGAAATATGCGCAGCGCCCGGTGGCCTCGGAGTTCCACTGCACTGCAGTGTGTCCGGGCCCCAGCTTCTTGACGGCGACGGTGGCGTGGCAGAACCGGCAGTCCACCGGCACCAGTCCCGCGGTCAGGTAGCGTTCGCGGTCGGCGCGAGTGGCGGCGGCCACCTCGGCGGCCCGCGCCGGATCGTTGGCGAAATCCGGGGCCTTCGCCCACCGGCCGACGCCGGCGTCGTCGGACGGCGGGTGGTCGTGGTCGTCGTGCGGGCCGTGCAGGGACAGCATGGACCGAGCCAGCAGATCGACGTCTGGCGGCGGCTGCGGCCCGGGGTCGGTCATGCCGAGCCCTGTTCGGCCTTCTCTTTCTCGGCGGCCTGGCGTTTGAGGTTCTCCTCGACCTCCACGTGCCATTTCTCGTTGGCCACCGTGGTGTCCACCTCGATTTCGAAGCGGTCGGTCATCTCCGGGGTGACATCGGCGACATCGACGTAGAACTGCTGATACCACCGGCGCATCTGGTAGACCGCGCCGTCCTCCTCGACCAGCAGCGGATTGTCGATGCGGGTCTTGTGCTTCCAGATCTCGACGTCCTGCAGGAAGCCCTTGCTGACGCCGTCGGTCATCGCCGCCGCGAGCTTCTCGGTGGTTGCGTCGTCCATGCCCTTGGGCTTTTCCACGATCACCCCCCACTGCAGGACGAACTTCTCCTGGTTCACCGGGTAGTGGCAGTTGATCAGGATCGACTCGGCCTTGAATCCGCCGTAGCTGTTGTGCAGCCAGTTGATCATGAACGACGGGCCGAAGTAGCTGGCCTCCGAATCCAGGTGCGCCTCACCGTAGGTGGTGCCCATGTCGTTGACGTCCGGGCGGCCGACGTTGTGCAGGTACTGCGAGGCGATGTGGCCTTCGAACACGTTCTTGAAATAGGTGGGCAGCCCGTAGTGGATGTAGAAGAAGTGCGCCATATCGGTGACGTTGTCGATGATGTCGCGGCAGTTGGAATCGATCTCCATGCTGTTCCACCGCCATTCGGTCCACTCCCCGCTGGACCATTCCGGGATCTCCGGGATCCGGACCTCCTCCGGCGGCGGGTTGCCCTCGTGGTCGTGCCAGACGAACAGCAGCCCGCCGCGCACATCGGTGGTCCAGGCGCGGGTGCGGGCCAGCCGCGGGGTGCGCTTGGCGTAGGGCACCAGCTTGCACTTGCCATCACCGCCCCAGCGCCAGTCGTGGAACGGACAGGCGATCTCGTCGCCCTTGATGGTGCCCTGCGCCAGGTTGCCGCCCATGTGCCGGCAGTAGCCGTCCAGGATCTTCACCTCGCCCTGCGAATCCGCGAAGACCACGAGATGGGTGCCGAAAATCTCGATGCCGTGCGGCTGGCCGTCCAGGAAGTCCTGTACCGGGCCCAAGCAGTGCCACCCCCGGGCGTACCTGTCAGGCAGGGTGCCGGTGTCGATCTCGCGAATACCGGCCGTCTCGGTCGCCATCACGCCTCCCAGTTCCGTAGCTTCTAACTAGAACACGTTACAGTTTTTTCGTCGGATTGCGCAATAACGGCTGCTCGTAAGCTTGTGTACCCACGCTGCGGTATATCTGAACGATGCCGCTGTTTTCCTTTGAAGGCCGATCGCCGCGCATCGACCCCACCGCGTTCGTCGCTCCCACCGCGACCCTGATCGGCGACGTCACCGTCGAGGCCGGCGCGTCGGTGTGGTTCAACACCGTGCTGCGCGCCGACTACGCCCCCATCGTGGTGCGCGAGGGCGCCAACGTGCAGGACGGCTCGGTGCTGCACGCGCCGCCGGGCATCCCGGTCGACATCGGACCGGGCGCGACGGTGGCGCATATGTGCGTCATCCATGGCGTGCACGTCGGCGCCGAGGCGTTGATCGCCAACCACGCCACCGTGCTCGACGGTGCGGTGATCGGGTCACGGGCGATGGTCGCCGCCGGGTCGCTGGTGGTCGGCGGCACCAAGGTTCCCGACGAGGTGCTGGTGACCGGGGCACCGGCCACCGTCAAGGGCCCGATCGCCGGCACCGGCGCCGAAATGTGGGTCAACGTCAACCCGAAGGCCTACCAGGAGCTGGCCCAGCGCTACCGCGCCGGCCTGGAACCGCTCTGATTCCCGCGTCGCCTGTTTGCGCCGAGATCGACGTTGGCGCGCAAAAGTGCGAGAAGACGCCGCGGTAACGTCGATCTCGACGGGCCCAGCGGCTCGATGGGCCCAGCGGCTCGACGGGGCCAGGCGCTTTACAGCTTGCGGGCGGTCGCCGCGGCGCGGTCCAACTCCCAGTACGCGCGCAGCGCCACCAGCTGGCCGGCGTCGTTGACCCGGTAAGTGAACACGCCGTCGGTGGTGATTTGGTGGCCGCCCATGGTGATGACGATGTTGCCGACGTTGGCTTCCTCGTCCCCGCAGCGGAAGCTGTCGACGAAGTTGAACTCGATCTTGTCGGTGGGGGCGATGGCCTTGTCCCAGAACGCCGAGATCTCGTCGCGGCCGCGATGTCCCTTGCCCTCGGGGTCGAAGTGCGACGGCCCGATCGGGTCCTGCACGATCGCGTCATCGGCGAAGATCGCCAGCCAGGCGTCCTTGTCGCGGGCGGCCACGGCCTCACGGGAGCGACGGCCGGCCGCCTGGGCGGGGTGTTCGGTCATGATTGGTCCTGCCATCCGGAGTGGATATAGGTGTCGGCGAAGCGTTTCAGCGAATCCTGTTTGGCGGCCAGCGGCGCGTCGAAGCCCAAACCGTCGAACATCCACGGGATGACGATGTTGTCGGTGACCCCGGCGGCGGCCAGCTCGCGGTGGCCGTCCACCCCGAACTTGTCGATGCACACCGCCTGATACTCGAACGGCTGCTCGGCGCGACCGAATTCGGCGCGCAACGCATTCAACTTCTCGATGGTCTGGCCCAGCTGCTCGCAGGTCATCATCGCGCTGGTCCAGCCGTCGCCGACCCGGGCGGCACGCCGCAGTGCCACCTCGGTGTGCCCGCCGACGTAGAACGGGACCGGGCGCGACGGCGCCGGGCTCATCTGCAGCCGGTCGAAATCGAAGAATTCGCCGTGGAATTCGACCATGCCGCCGGCCAGCACGAGTTTGATCACCTCGATCATCTCGTCCACCCGGGCGCCGCGGCGCGCATACGGCACCCCGCACCATTCGAATTCCTCGGGTGCCCACCCGATCCCGACCCCGAAGCCGAACCGGTCGCCGGTCAGGTTGGCCACCGAGCCGACCTGGCGGGCCAGCAGCAGCGGATTACGCGAGCCCAGCTTCATCACGTTGGTGTAGAACCGCAGCGTGGAGGTCACCGCGCCCATCGCCGCGGCGGCGATCAGCGGATCCACCCACGGCGTGTTCTCGTCCCACATCCGCGAGCCGTCCGGGGTGTACGGGTAGTCCGCGGCGGCTTTTTCCATGTAGAACAGCGAATCCGGCAGCGCGATCGCGTCGAATCCGACCTCTTCGGCGGTGCGGGCCAGCTCGACCAGCTGGTCGATGGGCCCCATCGCGATGCTGCAGGTGTATTTCACGACGTGCCCGCGGGCTTGTCGGCGCCGACCACCCACATCGAGTAGTACTGCGAGCCGCCGCCGTAGGCGTGGCCCAGCGCCTTGCGCGCACCCGGCACCTGGTGGTCGCCGCCCTTGCCCATCACCTGGATCGCGGCCTCGGCGAACCGGATCATGCCCGACGCGCCGATCGGGTTGCTGGACAGCACCCCGCCGGAGGCGTTGACCGGCAGCCGGCCCCCGATCGCGGTTTCGCCGGCCTCGGTGAGCTTCCAGCCCTCGCCCTCGGGCGCGAACCCGAGGTTCTCCAGCCACATCGGCTCGAACCAGGAGAACGGCACGTAGATCTCGGCCGCGTCGATCTCGTCGATCGGGCTGGTGATGCCGGCCGCCTTCCACAGCGCGGCCGCGGCGTCCCGGCCGGCCTGCGGGTTGACCTGATCGCGCCCGGAGTAGGCCAGCGGCTCGGTGCGCAGCGCGGTGGCATGAATCCAGGCCACCGGATGTCCGTCGGCCACCCGGGCGTCGGCGGTCTCCTCGTTGCCGATCACCAGCGCGCAGGCGCCGTCGGAGGACGGGCAGGTTTCGTCGAACCGGATCGGGTCCCACAGCATCTGCGAGGCCATCACCTTCTCCAGCGTGATGTCCGGCTGGTGCAGGTGGGCCAGCGGGTTTTTGGCGCCGTTGAGCCGGTCCTTGACCGCCACCATCGCGCCGATGTGGGTGGGGGCGTTGGCGCGGCGGATGTAGGCCCGCACGTGCGGCGCGAAGTAGCCGCCGGCGCCGGCGCCGACCGGCTTGGTGAACGGCACCGGAATCGACAGCGCCCACATGGCGTTGGATTCGGACTGCTTCTCCCAGGCCATCGCCAGCACCCGGCGGTACTTACCGGACTGCACCAGGCTGGCGGCCACCACCCCGGTGGAGCCGCCCACCGACCCGGCGGTGTGCACCCGGATCAGCGGCTTGCCGGTGGCGCCCACGGCGTCGGCCATGAACAGCTCCGGCATCATGACGCCCTCGAAGAAGTCGGGTGCCTTGCCGACCACCACGGCGTCGATGTCGTCGAATGTGGATCCGGAGTCGGCCAGCGCCCGGTCGATGGCCTCGCGCACCAGGCCGTTCATCGACACGTCCTGCCGCTTGGCGACGTACTTGGTCTGGCCGGTGCCCAGCACCGCGGCCCGTTGTTTGGTCACTTGTCCCGACCCTCCATGACGGCCACCAGGTTCTGTTGCAGCGCAGGCCCGCTGGTGGCGTGCGCCAGCACCCGCTGCGCGGTCCCGTTGAAGATGTGCTGGGCGGCGAACCCGATCCGTTCCAGCCCGGCGACGAACATCGGGTTGGCCGCCAGCGCCCCGCCGGACGGGTTGACCCGCGCCGACGACGGCAGCCCCATCGCCTCGGTGAGGATCAGCTGCTGATGGGTGAACGGGGCGTGGATCTCGGCGACCTCGACCGCCGCCGCGGCCTCCCCGGTCGCCGACCGCGCCGACGCCGTCGTCGACGGCGAGTGGGTCAAATCGCGCGCGCCCAGCGCGCCGGACTCGATGCGGTGCTCGAAACCGGTGATCCAGGCCGGGTTTTCGCACAGCTCGCGGGCCTTGTCGCCGGCCGCGATCACGATCGCGGCCGCCCCGTCGGTGATCGGTGCGATGTCGTGGCGGCGCAGCGGGTCGGCGAAGTACGGCCGGCCCAACAGCTCGTCGATGCTCTTGGCCGGCTTCTCCGAGTCCACCCGGTCCGCGCGGGCGAACGACTCCACCGCGACCTGGGCCATCTGCTCGGCGGTCCACGTGCCCGCGTCCAGCCCGAGGCGGGCCTGCAGCCCGGCGATCGACACCGAGTCCGGCCACAGCGGCGCGACGGTGTACGGGTCGGTCTGCAACGCCAGCACCCGGCGCAGCACCCCGGCCGAGGACTTGCCGAACCCGTAGGCCAGCGCGGTGTCGACCTCGCCGGTCAACACCTTGATGTAGGCCTCATACAGCGCCCAGGCCCCGTCCATCTCCACATGCGACTCGTTGATCGGCGGCACCGCGCCAATCGAGTCGATCGCCGAGATGAACGAAAACGCCCGGCCGGCCAGGTAGTCCGAGGATCCCGAACACCAGAAGCCGATATCGGTCTGGGTGAGACCCAGCTCGGAATACAGCTGGGCAAAACACGGCATCAGCATCTCGACGCCGTTGGTGGTGCCGTCGGTGCGGCGGACGTGCGGGGCGTGGGCGAACCCCACCACCGCGACCTCGCGTTCGGTCATGCTGCCCCTCACAGGTGGTGCTTGTAGGTGTCGTAGTCGGCGTCCGGTTCGCCGCTGGGCCGGAAGTACTCGATGTTGTCGATGCCCAGGCCCCACTCCTCCTGCGGCTTCCACACGGCTTGCACGCGCATCCCCATCCGGACCTCATGGGCGTCGATGTCGGACACCAGGTGCAAGAACGGGATGTCGGCGCCGTCGAGCAGCACATAGGCCGCCACATACGGCGGTTTGATGCGCTGACCGGCGAACGGGATGTTGATGATCGCGAACGTCGTCACCGTGCCCTTGTCCGGCAGCTCGACGAAATTGTCGAGCACCAAACCGGTCGCCGGGTCGGCCTCTTTCGGCGGGAAGTACAGCTTGCCGTCGGTGCCGGTCCGCGCCCCGAGTAGCTTGCCGTTCTGCAGCGCCCGCAGGTAGGCGCTCTCCGGCTGCGAGGCGCTGTGCTGGATCTCCAGGTTGATCGGGGTGACCACCATGGTCACCGGATCCCGGTCATCGCTGCTGTCGGGAACCGGCTCGGCGTTGTCCCCGAGCGCGAAGTAGGCGATATCGGTGATCGCGCCGACCGGCTCGTCCGCCCAGTGCACGTGCACCCGGGTGCCGGCGGCAATCGCGGCCGGCTCACCGGCATCGACGGCGTGCAGGATCGGGGTGTCCGCGCCGTCCAGGGTGATCAGCGCCCAGGCGAACGGGCGGTCCAGCGGCTGGCCCGCTAGCGGCGTGGCCTGCCAACTCCAGGACGTCACGGTGCCCACACTGCTCACCGGTACCATCTCGGTCAGCTGTGCATAGCTGACCGGGTCGTATTCGACGGGCGGGACATGGACCCGACCATCGGAACCACGCACCCCGACGACGCGGCGCTCACGCAAGGCGGTGAAGAACGCACCGAGCGTGGGGCCGACCGAACGGGTGTAGTCGAAGGACATCTGCAGCGGCGCGGACAGGGGCGGCTCATGCTGGCCCATCAGCGTTGGGTGGCTTTGGCTGGCAGTCACAGCATCGAGTAGAACAGGTTCTAACAATGGTTTCAAGAACGGGCCGGAAGGCGATCGCATGAAGCTTGGACTCCAGCTGGGTTATTGGGGCGCGCAGCCCCCGGAAAACGCCGCCGAACTGGTCGCGGCGGCCGAGGCGGCCGGCTTCGACGCCGTCTTCACCGCCGAGGCGTGGGGGTCGGACGCCTACACCCCGCTGGCCTGGTGGGGTTCGGCCACCAGCCGGGTGCGGCTGGGCACCTCGGTGGTGCAGCTGTCGGCGCGCACCCCGACCGCGGCGGCGATGGCCGCGCTGACGCTCGATCACCTGTCCGGTGGCCGGCACATCCTCGGCCTGGGGGTGTCCGGCCCGCAGGTCGTCGAGGGCTGGTACGGGCAGCGTTTCCCCAAGCCGCTGGCCCGCACCCGCGAATACATCGACATCCTGCGCCAGGTGTGGGCGCGCGAGGCCCCGGTCATCAGCGCCGGCCCGCACTATCCGCTGCCGCTGACCGGGGAGGGCACCACCGGGCTGGGCAAGGCCCTCAAGCCGATCACCCACCCGCGCCGCGCCGACATCCCGGTGATGCTCGGCGCGGAGGGCCCCAAGAACGTCGCGCTGGCCGCCGAGATCTGCGACGGCTGGCTGCCGATCTTCTACACCCCGCGGATGGCCGACACCTACAACGCATGGCTCGACGAGGGCTTCGCCCGGCCCGGCGCGCGACGCAGCCGGGAGGACTTCGAGATCTGCGCGACCGCGCAGGTCGTGATCACCGACGACCGTCCCGCCGCGTTCGCCGGCATCAAACCGTTCCTGGCGCTGTACATGGGCGGGATGGGTGCCGAGGACACCAACTTCCACGCCGACGTGTACCGGCGGATGGGCTACGCGGAGGTGGTCGACGACGTCACCGCGCTGTTCCGCTCGGGCCGCAAGGACGAGGCCGCCACGGTCATCCCCGACGAGCTGGTCGACGACGCGGTGATCGTCGGCGACATCGACTACGTGCGCAAGCAGATCACGGTGTGGGAAGCCGCCGGGGTGACGATGATGGTGGTGTCGGCCCGCAGCGCCGCGCAGATTCAGGAGCTGGCCACCCTGATCTGACCAAAGCGCTACCGCCGGATTAGAACACGTTCTAAATTGGCGGTATGACTGCCGGAAACCTGTCCCAGCACACAATCGCCGGCACCGTGCTGACCATGCCGGTGCGCATCCGCCAGGCCGACACCCACGTCGCGATGTTCTCGGTGCCCGCGACCGCGGCGCAGCGGCTCATCGACTACAGCGGGTTGTCGGTGTGCGAATATCGGCCCGGTCGGGCGATGACGATGCTGATGCTGGTCCGCTACCTCGACGGCGACCTCGGGCAGTATCACGAATTCGGCACCGCGGTCATGGTCAACCCGCCCGGGTCCACCGCGCGCGGGCCGCGGGCGCTGGGCTCGGCGGCCGCCTTCATCCACCATTTGCCGGTCAATCAGAGCTTCACCCTGGAAGCCGGGCGGCGGATCTGGGGCTTCCCCAAGGTGATGGCGGATTTCACGGTGCGCGAGACGCCGCGGTTCGACTTCGACGTCACCGTCGACGGCCAGCTGGTGGCCGGCATCGAATTCGGTGCGGGCCTGCCGATCCCGTCGGCGCTGACGTCGCGACCGCAGGTGTTGACCACCTACAGCCACAGCGACGGCGTGACCCGCGAAATCCCGTGGGAGATGCGTAATTACGGGATGCGGGTGCGGCTGGGTGGGGCGCGGCTGCGGCTCGGCGACCACCCCTACGCCCAGGAGCTGGCCGCGCTCGGGCTGCCGAAACGGGCGTTGGCCAGCCAGTCGTCGGCCAATGTGCAGATGACCTTCGGCGACGCGCACGAGATCGAGGCGGCCCGATGACCACCACGGCCCTCGACGTCGACCTCACCGACGGCACCTTCTACGCCGACGGCGGCGCCCGCGACGCGTACCGCTGGATGCGGGCCAACCAGCCGGTGTTCCGGGACCGCAACGGCCTGGCCGCCGCGGCGACCTACCAGGCGGTGATCGACGCCGAACGCCGTCCCGAACTGTTCTCCTCCACCGGCGGCATCCGCCCGGACCAGCCCGGGATGCCGTACATGATCGACATGGACGATCCCGCGCATCTGTTGCGCCGCAAGCTGGTCAACGCCGGGTTCACCCGCAAACGGGTCAAGGACCGGGAGCCGGCACTCGCCGCGCTGTGCGACACCCTGATCGACGCGGTGTGCGAGCGTGGCGAATGCGACTTCGTCCGCGACATCGCCGCCCCGCTGCCGATGGCGGTGATCGGCGACATGCTCGGGGTGTTACCCGAGGACCGCGGCATGCTGCTGAAGTGGTCCGACGACCTGGTGGCCGGCCTGAGCTCCCACTTCGACCCGACGTCGCCGCAGTTTCAGGCGGTGATGGCCGCGTTCGCCGCCTACACCGAGTTCACCAAGGACGTGATCACCCAGCGCCGCCGCGAACCCACCGACGATCTGTTCTCCATCCTGGTCAACGCCGAGGTCGACGGGCAGCGGATGTCGGACGACGAGATCGTCTTCGAGACGCTGCTGATCCTGATCGGCGGCGACGAGACCACCCGGCACACCCTGAGCGGCGGCACCGAGCAGCTGCTGCGGCACCGCGACCAGTGGGACCGGCTGGTCGCCGACCCGTCGCTGTTACCCGGTGCGATCGAGGAGATGCTGCGCTGGACGTCGCCGGTGAAGAACATGTGCCGCACGCTGACCGCCGACACCGAGTTCCACGGCACGGAACTCAAGGAGGGCGAGAAGATGATGCTGCTGTTCGAATCGGCCAACTTCGACGAATCGGTGTTCGGTGATCCGGAGAACTTCCGCATCGACCGGGACCCCAACAGCCACGTGGCGTTCGGTTTCGGCACCCATTTTTGCCTGGGCAACCAGCTGGCCCGGCTGGAACTGAGCATGATGACCGCCCGGGTGCTGCAGCGGCTGCCCGATCTGCGGCTGGCCGGGCAGGACGCGGTCCCGCTGCGGCCGGCCAACTTCGTCAGCGGCCCCGAAGCGATGCCGGTGGTGTTCACCCCCACCGCCCCGGTGCTGCGCTAGTTGCGCCGAGCAGACGCAAAAGCCCCCAACTTCGGTGGTTGCAAGGGGCTTTTGCGTCTGCTCGCGGGAGCTAGACCCGCACGGACTCGATGATCGCCTCGACCGGGGACCGCCAGGCCACCCCGAGTTCGTCGAGGGTGCGGCTGTCGTCGGTGGGGGTGGCCGCGGTCAACAGCAGCGCCGCCTCGTAGCTGAGGCCGTCGCCGAGCGGCAGGAACCGGCCCACCGCGTCGGCGGCCCGGCCGAGGCCGCGAAACACGCTCGGCGCGACCGGGATCCGCCGGATCGGCCGCCCGATGCCGGTCTCCAGCGCCGCGATCATCTCCTCGAAGCTCAGCAGCCGCCCGCCGCACACGTAGCGGCGCGGACCGCGTCCGGGCCGCAGCAGCGCCGCATGCACGTCGGCCACGTCGCGCACGTCGACCATCTGCATCCCGCCGCGCAGCCGCGGCGCCACCCGGTACCGCACGATCGGCGCCCAGCCCTGTTCGGTCACCCCGGGGGCTGTCCCAAACGCCGGGCCGACCACGCTGGACGGGTAGGTGACCACCACCGGGGCGCCCGCATCCTGCAGTCGGCGCGCCACCTTATCGGCGTAGGCCTTGGTGCGGGCGTAGGCGCTGCGGCCCGCCACGGTGGGGGAGTCGGGCCCGATCACCCCGTCCGGGGGCGGGAACAATGCGCTGTAGCTGCTCACCGACACCACCGGATCCAGGCCCGCTTCCACGGCGCGGGTCAGGATCGCCTCGGTGGCGTGGGCGTTGACCTCCCACATCAACTGCTCGCGGCGGCTGTCGGTGCCCACCACCCCCGCGGCGTGCAACACGGCGTCGCAGTCGTCGAGCAGCGCGGCCACGGTGTCGGCGTTGCGGATATCGCCGTCCAGGGTGCTCAACGCGCCGAGTTCCCCGAGCCGGCCGATCACCGGCTCGTCGGCGCACCCGGGTGCCACCAACAGTCGCACCGCATGCCCGGCGCCCAGCAGCGCCCGAACCGTGTGGGCGCCCAGATAGCCGGTGCCCCCGGTGACCGCGACGCGCACCGGGTCAGCGGTTCTTGAACTGGGGTGCGCGCTTCTCGGCGAACGCGCGCGGCCCCTCCTTGGCGTCCTCGCTCAAGAACACCTTGATCCCGATCTGGGTGTCGATCTTGAACGCGTCGTTTTCGTGCAGGCCCTCGGTCTCGTGGATGGTGCGCAGCATCGCCTGCACGGCCAGCGGCCCGTTGTTGTTGATCATCTCGGCGATCTCCAGCGCCTTGTCCAGCGCGGAACCGTCGGGCACCACGTAGCCGATCAACCCGATCTCTTTAGCCTCGGCGGCCTTGATGTGCCGGCCGGTCAGCAGCAGATCGCAGGCCACCGTGTAGGGGATCTGGCGGACCAGCCGCACCGCCGAGCCGCCCATCGGGTACAGGCTCCAGCGCGCCTCGGAGATGCCGAACTTGGCGCTTTCGCCGGCGATGCGGATGTCGGTGCCCTGCAGGATCTCGGTGCCGCCGGCGATGGCCGGGCCCTCGACCGCGGCGATCAGCGGCTTGGTCAGCCGGCGGCCCTTGAGTAGCGCGTCGATCCGCGACGGGTCGTAGCTGCCGTCGGCGAACGAGTCGCCCGGCGGCTTGGCGGTGGCCGCCTTGAGGTCCATGCCCGCGCAGAAGTAGCCGCCGGCGCCGGTGAGGATGCAGGACCGGATGTCGTCGTCGTTGTCGACCCGGTCCCACGCGTCGACCATGATCGAGAGCATCTCGGAGGACAGCGCGTTGCGCGCCTCGGGCCGGTTCAGCGTCACGATCAGGGTGTGTCCGCGCTGCTCAACCAGCGCATGGGGGTCGCTCACCGATAACCGCCTTTCCGCGGGAGGGCCAACAGACTTGTGTCGAAATGTAACACGTTCTAGTTTGGGTCCGTGGCTCTGAACATCGCCGACCTTGCCGAACATGCCATTGACGCCGTGCCCGACCGCGTCGCCCTGATCTGTGGCGACCAGCAGTTGACCTACGCCCAACTGGAGGAGAAGGCCAACCGCTTGGCGCACTACCTGATCGCTCAGGGGGTGAAAAAGGACGACAAAGTCGGCCTGTACTGCCGAAACCGCAACGAGATCGTCGTCGCGATGCTCGGCATCGTCAAGGCCGGCGCCATCCTGGTCAACGTCAACTTCCGCTACGTCGAGGGTGAACTGCGCTACCTGTTCGACAACTCCGACATGGTGGCGCTGGTGCACGAGCGCCAATACGCCGACCGGGTCGCCAACGTGCTGCCCGACACCCCCGCCGTCAAGACCGTGCTGGTGGTCGAGGACGGCTCCGATGCGGACTTCGGCCGCTACGGCGGGGTGGAGTTCGAGGCCGCGCTGGCGCAGGGCTCCCCCGAACGCGACTTCGGGGAGCGCAGCGCCGACGACATCTACCTGCTCTACACCGGCGGCACCACCGGATTCCCCAAGGGCGTGATGTGGCGCCACGAGGACATCTACCGGGTGCTGTTCGGCGGCACCGACTTCGCCACCGGTCAGCCCATTGAAGGCGAGTACGACCTGGCCACCCAGGCCGCCGCCAACCCGCCGATGATCCGCTACCCGATCCCGCCGATGATCCACGGCGCCACCCAGTCGGCGACCTGGATGTCGCTGTTCTCCGGCCAAACCGTGGTGCTGGCACCGGAATTCGACGCCGACGCGGCGTGGCGCACCATCCACGACCACAAGGTCAACCTGCTGTTCTTCACCGGCGACGCGATGGCCCGCCCGCTGCTCGACGCGCTGCTGGCCGCCCAGGAAGCCGGCCACGACTACGACCTGTCGTCGCTGTTCTTGCTGGCGTCCACCGCGGCCCTGTTCAGCCACAGCATCAAGGAACGGCTGCTGGAGTTGCTGCCCAACCGGGTCATCACCGACTCCATCGGCTCTTCCGAGACCGGGTTCGGCGGTACCAGCATCGTCGCCAAGGGTGAGGCGCACAGCGGCGGTCCGCGGGTGACCATCGACAAAACCACCGTGGTGCTCGACGAGGACGGCAACGAGGTTCAGCCCGGCTCGGGGGTGCGCGGCATCATCGCCAAACGCGGGCACATCCCGGTCGGCTACTACAAGGACGAGAAGAAGACCGCCGAAACGTTCCGCACCATCAACGGGGTGCGCTACGCCATCCCCGGTGACTACGCGCAGGTCGAAGCCGACGGCACCGTCACCATGCTGGGCCGCGGGTCGGTGTCGATCAACTCCGGCGGCGAGAAGATCTACCCCGAGGAGGTCGAGGCCGCCCTCAAGGGCCACCCCGACGTGTTCGACGCGCTGGTGGTGGGGGTGCCCGACCCGCGCTACGGCCAGCACGTCGCCGCCGTCGTGCAACCCCGCCCGGGGGCCCGCCCGGCGCTGGCCGAGTTGGACAGCTTCGTGCGTTCCGAGATCGCCGGCTACAAGGTGCCGCGCAGCCTGTGGTTCGTCGACGAGGTGAAACGCTCACCGGCCGGCAAACCCGACTACCGCTGGGCCAAGGAGCAGACCGAGGCGCGGCCCGCCGACGAGGTGCACGCCAACCACGTGGGGGCAGGCAGGTAGTGCGCACCGATCTGTGCGACCGCTTCGGTATCGACTACCCGATCTTCGTCTTCACCCCGTCGGAGAAGGTGGCCGCGGCGGTCAGCCGCGCCGGCGGGCTGGGAGTGCTGGGCTGCGTGCGGTTCAACGAGGCCGACGACCTCGAGGCCGTGCTGAGCTGGATGGACGCCAACACCGACGGCAAACCCTACGGCGTCGACATCGTCATGCCGGCCAAGGTGCCCACCGAAGGGGCGGCGCCGGACCTGGACAAGCTGATCCCGGCGGCGCACCGCGCCTTCGTCGACAAGACGCTGGCCGACCTGGGGGTGCCGCCGCTGCCGGCCGACGAGCAGAAATCCGCCGGGGTGCTGGGCTGGCTGCATTCGGTGGCGCGCTCGCATGTCGAGGTCGCGCTGCGCCACCCGATCAAGCTGATCGCCAACGCGCTGGGTTCCCCGCCGACCGACGTGATCGCCCAGGCGCATGCGGCCGGGGTGCCGGTGGCCGCGCTGGCCGGGTCGGCCAAACACGCGCTGCGCCACGTCGACAACGGGGTCGACATCGTGGTCGCGCAGGGCTACGAGGCCGGCGGGCACACCGGTGAGATAGGGTCCATGGTGCTGTGGCCGGAAATCGTTGACGCGCTGGACGGCCGGGCGCCGGTGCTGGCCGCCGGCGGGATCGGCACCGGCCGGCAGGTGGCCGCGGCGTTGGCGCTGGGCGCGTCCGGGGTGTGGATGGGCTCGGCGTTCCTCACCGCCGCCGAATACGACCTGGGCGCCCGCGAGTCCGGGGTGTCGGTGATCCAGCAGGCGCTGCTGGGTGCGACCTCCAGCGATACGGTGCGCCGCCGCATCTACTCCGGCAAACCCGCCCGGCTGCTCAAGAGCCGCTGGACCGACGCCTGGGACGCCCCGGACGCCCCCGAACCGCTGCCGATGCCGCTGCAAAACATTCTGGTCGGCGAGGCTCATCAGCGGATGAGCCGCTCGACCGACCCGACCGCGGTGGCGATGCCGGTCGGTCAGATCGTGGGGCGGATGAACCAGATCCGACCGGTCGCCGACATCATCGCCGAGTTGGTGTCCGGGTTCGACGCCGCCAGCCGCCGACTCGACGACGTCCGGGACAGCTAACCGATCGCTACGGGTGCGGGAACACGGCTTCGATGCGCGGGCCCTCGGTCGACCAGAACACTTTGTCGGGCGGATGCCCAGGGACCGGAAGCCGCATGCGGATACCGTCTTTGGTGGTGATTGCACTGGACAGCGCGTGCGCCTGCCCGGGCATGCGGAAGATCAGCTCACAGGCGTCGAGGACCGCGTTGTAGAGATCGACGTCGGGACCGGACTCCAGCGCGTCGAGTTGGGCGTTAGCCACCGCCGAGTAGTCGCCTTCGACGGTCACTAACTTCTGCGCTGACGCGCCCGACGAACCGTCGGCGATGCGGTGGCCCGGGCCAGCAACTCGCGCAACTCGGGGTCGCTGTCGTACTCGTGTTGCGCCTCGGTCACCACGCGCGCTGGTTGGAGCAAGATGCTGCCGTCGGCGTTCTCGCGGACGACGAACCGCCGGTTGGGGTGTCCCGGGAGCACAACCCGACTTCGATCGTCGGTTTCCACCGTTGTCGCCATACCGCCAGGTTACGCCCACATTCCCATAATGGGAAAGTTAGCGCCCGGGTAGCTTTTGGATCGCCCGGATCATCGGGGTCAGCGACTTCTGCCAGAACGTGTTCGAAATCCCCAGCGGCGGATCCAGGTTCAGCACCCGAGCGGTCGACACCGTCTGTGACTCGGTGTATTTCAGCAGGCCCTCGGCGCCGTGCCGGCGGCCCACCCCGGAGGCCTTCATGCCGCCCATCGGTGCGGCGGTGCTGCCGAACGTCAGCGCGTAGCCCTCATCGACGTTGACCGTCCCGGCCCGGACCCGCGCGGCGATCGCCTCGCCCTCGGCCTTGGTGGCGGCCCACACGCTGGCGTTCAGGCCGTATTCGGTGTCGTTGGCCTTGGCGATGGCCTCCTCCACGCTGTCCACCGGGTAGATCGACACCACCGGCCCGAAGGTCTCGTTGCGTCCGCATTCCATCTCGTCGGTGACGTCGGCCAGCACCGTCGGCTCGAAAAACAACGGGCCGATGTCGGGGCGGGCGTTGCCGCCGGCGACCACCGTGGCGCCCTTGGCCTTGGCGTCATCGACATGACCGGATACCGTCTTGATCTGGTCCTCGGAGATCAGGCTGCCCATGTCCGCGGAGAAGTCGTAGGCGGCCGACAGCTTCATATTGCGCACCCGCTCGGCGAATGCGGCGGTGAACTCCTGCGCGATGTCCCGCTCGACGTAGATGCGTTCGATGGAGATGCACAGCTGCCCGGCGTTGGAGAAGCAGGCGCGGGTCGCGGCCTTGGTGACCTCGGGCAGGTTCACGCCCTTGGTCACGATCATCGGGTTCTTGCCGCCCAACTCCGCGGAGAACCCGATCAGCCGGCGGCCGCACTGTTCGGCCAGCGCGCGGCCGGTGGCGGTGGACCCGGTGAACATCAGGTAGTCGCAGTTGTTCACGATCGCGGTGCCGACCACCGACCCCGGGCCGGGCACCACCGCGAACAGCTCGCGCGGCAGCCCCGCCTGGTACAGCAGTTCGGCGTTGGCCAGGGTGCAGTACGGCGTTTGGCTGTCCGGTTTGATCACCACCGCGTTACCGGCCAGCAGCGCCGGGATGGAATCCGAAATCGACAGGGTCATCGGGTAGTTCCACGGCGAGATGACCCCGACGACCCCCTTGGGGTGCCGGATCACCATGGTCTTGACGAACCCGGGCAGCAGCCCCTGCACCCGCTGGGGGGCCAGCAGTTTGGCGGCCTCGCGCGCGTAGTAGCGCGCGTTGAGCATGATGTCGACGATCTCTTCCTGCGCGGCCGAGCGGGCCTTACCGGTCTCGGCCTGCGCGACGTCCATCAGGAAGTCCCGGTTGGCCGCCACCAGGTCGCGGTACCGTCCGATGATCGCGGCGCGCTCCTTGACCGGCCGCTGGGCCCAGTCGGCCTGCGCGGCGCGGGCTTTGGCGAATGCGGCGGTGACGTCGTCGGCGGTGCCGACCGGGATGGTGGTCAGCTCCTTGCCGGTGAACACCTCATCGATCGTCCGCGTCTGGCGCGCGTCGACATCGTCGATGGCGACCAGCTGACGCAGTCGGGCGAAGTCCGCAGCGGACGGAGCGGGCATGATGGGCACTCCCTACTGGTGAGTAACTAAGCGGTTATCCGCCAACCTACTCGGCCGGTTTGGGCTGGTCTACAGTCGGCGGGTGTGAACGCCGGCGACGAGGAGGAGTAGCGCAAATGAACGGTGCCCAAGCGCTCATCCACACCCTGGTCGACCACGGCGTCGACGTCTGCTTCGCCAACCCCGGCACCTCGGAGATGCATTTCGTGGCCGCCCTGGACACGGTGCCGGCGATGCGGGGGGTGCTGACCCTGTTCGAGGGGGTGGCCACCGGCGCCGCCGACGGCTACGCGCGCATCGCCGGGCGGCCCGCGGCGGTGTTGCTGCATCTGGGGCCGGGGCTGGGCAACGGGCTGGCCAACCTGCACAACGCCCGCCGGGCCGGGGTGCCGATGGTGGTCGTCGTCGGCGACCACGCCACTTACCACAAGAAATACGACGCCCCGCTGGAATCCGATATCGACGCGGTGGCGGGCAGCGTGTCCGGCTGGGTGCGCCGCTCCGGGGCCACCGCCGAGGTGGCGGCCGACACCGCCGAGGCCATCGCCGCCAGCCGGGCCGGCGCCTGCGTCGCGACGCTGATCCTGCCCGCCGACGTGTCCTGGACCGCCGGCGCCGCGGCCGTCACCGCCGCCGAGCCGGCACCGGCCGACGCCGAGGTGGACACCGACGCCGTCGCGCAGGTGGCCAAGGTGCTGCGGTCCGGGGAGCCCACCGTGATCCTGGTCGGCGGGCCGGCGACCCGCGGTCCCGCGCTGACGGCGGCCGCCCGGATCGCGCAGGCCAGCGGCGCCCGGTGGTACGCCGAAACGTTCCCGACCCGGCTGGCCCGCGGCGCCGGCGTGCCCGCCGTGGACCGGCTCGGCTACTTCGCCGAGGCCGCCGCCGCCCAGTTGGCCGGCGCCCAGCACCTGGTGCTGGCCGGGGCGAAATCGCCGGTGTCGTTCTTCGCCTACCCGGACAAGCCCAGCAGCCTGGTGCCCGACGGCTGCCAGGTGCACCTGCTGGCCAACTCCGCCGGTGCGGCCGGCGCGCTGGCCGCGTTGGCCGAGGTGGTGGCGCCGGACACCGACGCGCCCGTCGCGGCGGCCTCCCGACCGGAGCTGCCGACCGGGCCGCTGACCTCGGTGTCGGTGGCCGCGGTGATCGGTGCGCTGCTGCCCGAGCACGCGATCGTCGTCGACGAATCCAACACCTCGGGGCTGCCGCTGGCCGCCGCCACCGCCGGCGCGCCGGCCCACGACTGGTTGTCGCTGACCGGCGGCGCGATCGGCTACGGCATCCCCACCGCGATCGGCGCCGCCGTCGCCGCGCCCGATCGGCCGGTGCTGTGCCTGGAATCCGACGGGTCGGCGATGTACACGATTTCCGCGCTGTGGACCCTGGCCCGGGAGAACCTCGACGTCACCGTGGTGATCTACCGCAATAACGCCTACGACATTCTGCGGGTCGAGCTGCAGCGCGTCGGCGCGGAGGCCGCGCCCGGACCCAAAGCGGCCGACCTGCTCGACTTGTCGCGGCCGAGTCTGGATTTCGTGAAGATCGCCGCGGGCATGGGGGTGCCGGCGCGCTCGGCGAGCACCGCCGAGGACTTCGCTGATGCGCTGCGCGACGCCGTCGCCACGCCGGGACCGCACCTGATCGAGGCGGTGGTGCCGTCGCTGCTGGGCTAACCGGCGCAGCGGCCGGTCGGCAACTCGGCCTTGTGCGCGGTGACCCAGCGCGCCATCCGGTTCAGGGCGTCGGTGCCCGCCTCGTAGCTGGCCGCGTCGGCCGCCAACGCCACCCCCACCTGCCCGGTTTCGGTGGGCACGACACCGAATTGGCGCACCAGATACCCGCTGGCCTGGCCGGGCCCCCAGCCGCCCTTGGCCGGGTCGCCGCCGCTGGCCAGCCCCCAACGCTGCTCGGGGATCAGGTGGCGCATCAGGTCGACGACGGGGCCCGCATCGGGCAGGCAGGGCAGGTGTGCGGCGAACTGCGCCTGCAGCGCCAGGGTCCACTGCGTCTGGCCGAATGCGGTGAACGGGGGCCGCAGCCGGCGGGATTCGACGACCGTGGTGCTATCGCCGGTCTCCCGGAGGATGTCCTGCACCCGGTGGGCGGCTTGATCCGGCGGGCCCAGTTGTGACCACAGCTGCTCGGCGGCGGCGTTGTCGGATTCGGTGATCGCCTTGACCGCCAACGGCTGCGCGGCGGCGCGGTCGGCCCGCAACGCGGCGAGGGCCAACGGCACCTTGATCGTTGACCACGCGACATCTTTCGACCAGGCGCCGAGCGGTGAGACGGTGTTTTCGCCGACCGGGGCGAACGCGATACCGATGGTGGCCGGGATGGCTTCGGCCAGTTCAGCAAAGCTGCCTGCCAGGGGGTCACGGGCCGTGCCGCCGGAGCACCCCGCGATGAGCAGAAGTACCGCGGTTGTGATGGCGAGCCACCGTCGACGGTCAGCCGGCATCCCCCTATTGAACACGGCCCCTAAAACGGCGGTGGGTCCACCATGTCCTACCTGGCGAGCAGCTTGGCGACTCGGGCGACGACGGGTATCCGCTGGGCCAGCAGCACGCCGCCGACGGCGAAATCACGGGGCCGGTAACGGTGGAACCGCACATTGACCGCGTCTATGTCCTCGACATCGAGCAGCCGGGCCAATACGTCAGTCAGCTCGCGGGCGATGACTTTCTGCCGGCGCAGCGACAACCCCCAGTCGCTGAATTCCACTGTGACATCCCGCGCGCCGCTGTCCGCCATCATGGCTCCCCCGATGGCAAACGCGTCCGGATCGTACGGGGTGAATTGGACAGTTGTCCGGGCTCGCATGTCCGCTGCGGTCGGGCGACCGCGGTTCGGCGGCGGGGTCAGCAGCCCCACGATCAGGTCGGTCAGTTCGGCGGCGAGGCGGCGGCGGTGCTCGGCATCAATTGGCGGGCTAGTCAGACGCAGGTATGGCATGCCTTCCATCCAACAACGACTAGATCACTGGTCAACCGCGTCGTCACGAAGGATCAAGGCGGTGTCAGCCGTAACACCGCGTCACATCACGCCGGATGTGCCCGATCGGCTCCGCGACCCGCTTCAGACACCGGGAGTCAACCGGATGGCAGCCAGATTGAGCCGACCGACCGCGTCGGTGAAATCCTCGAGCGCCGGTAACTGCCGGTCACGGAACTTCAGTCCCATTGTGCGTTGCGGAAATTTGTCGCCGTAGGACTCTAAGGAGCGACGGTAGAGGTCCGCGACGATGGCACGATCTTCGATTAGCTCACCGTGCATTGTGGTCGTCTTCCCAGCGTGGAGGACCTGAGCGGACGCGCCTCCACGGAAGTTGTGCTTCCACTGCGCGTTGGTCAGTGCGTAGAGATCATTGTCGACCCGGTGGGCACTAAACGGGATCGAATACTGCCTGCCTGTCTTTCGTCCTGTGAAGGTCAACACCATCAGTTGCTTGCGCGCCGCGCCCTTGAAGGACGTGCGCAACAGCAAGCGCACGATGGGGTTGACCAGACGGAGCAGCGGCGCGGGATAGTGTGCCTCCGTGATCGGGGGTGACTGTTCTGTCATGACGACACCGTAGAACTAATCGGTTGCGGATCTGGCCGCGCCAGACGACGAACGCACCCGGTCAACACCACGGGGAGCGTTCGCGGCTGCCCTCACTTCCGGGAACACCCGATACCACCCGCGCTATCGCATTTCGGAAGAGGGTCATGCTCCTCTTCCGGTGGCCGGAGGCGCTGGTGGTGCGAAAGTTGTGAATGGGGCCGAGTCAGCGGATCCGAAACACCGGATCGGCGCAGTCGGTGCCCTCGGCCGCCAACGTGCGTTTGAGCACCTTGAAGGTTTCGGTGCGTGGCAGCGCGGCGGCCACCCGCACGAACGACGGCCACTGCTTGGGCCCCAGGTCGGGCTGCGCGGCCAGAAACCCGCGGAACTCGTCGACAGAGAACGCGGCGGCCCCGTCGGCTAACACCAGCGCGGCCATCACCTGATCGCCCACCGCCGGGTCCGGGATGGGATACACCGCGACTTCGGTGACGGCGGTGTGCCGCAACAACACCCGCTCGATGGGCGCGGTGCCGAGGTTCTCGCCGTCCACCCGCATCCAGTCGCCCAGCCGACCGGCGAAATACACGTACCCGGCGTCGTCGCGGTAGGCCAGATCGCCGCTGTGATACACCCCGCCGGCCATCCGCTCGGCCTCGGCGGCCGGGTCGTTGTAGTAGCCCTCGAACCGCCCGGCGCCGGCAACGTTGACCAGCTCGCCGACCACCCCGGCGGGGCAGGGTTCGCCGGTGTCGACGTCCAGGATGGCGATGCCCTCGGGCAGCGGCCCCAGCGCCCCGGCCGGGGTGTCGGGGGTGTGGCTGATCGCCACCCCGCCCTCGGTGGACCCGTAGCCGTCCATCGCCACGCAGCCGAACCGGCGGGCGAAGCGTTCCACGTCGGCGGCCGCACCTTCGTTGCCGTACACCGCTTTCAGCGGATTGTCCGCATCATCGGGGTGCTCGGGGGTGGCCAGCACGTACGACAACGGTTTGCCGACGTAGTTGGCGTAGGTCGCCCGGTAGCGGCGAATATCGGGCAGGAAGCCGGACGCGGAGAACTTGCGGCGCAACACCATCGAGCCACCGCACGCCAGCGCGACCGCCCAGCCCACCAGCACCGCATTGGAGTGGAACAGCGGCATCGACACGTAGCAGACGTCGTCGGCGCCCAGGTCGAACCGCTGCGTCATCGTCACCCCGGCGATCGCGACCTTGCCGTGGCTGCACTTGACCGCCTTCGGTTCCCCGCTGGTGCCCGAGGTGAAGATCAGCATGAATAGGTCGTCGGGCGCGGCGGGCACCACCGGCGGGGCGGCGTCGGCGTGCCCGGCCAGCTCGTCGGCCCAGGCCGCGGAGTCGACGTTGATGTGCGCGATCTCGCCCAGTGTCGCCGCCGATGTCGCGTCGGCCAGCACCACTTGGCAGTCGGCGCGGTCGATGTCGCGGGCCAGCGCGGGACCGCGGCGCACCGGGTTGAGGCCCACCGGCACGATGCCGTACAGCCCGGCCGCGGCCAGCAGCGCGGAGAAGAACGGCGTGTTTTCCAGCAGCACCCCGACATGCGGGGGGCGGTCGGGGTTCAGCCGGGCCCGCAGCGCCGCCGCGATCACCGCGGCCTGCCGCAGGTGGTCCCGCCAGCCGGTGAAGGCGTCCTCGAAGTAGACGCCCCGGTCGTCGACCTCGGTCAGCGGGGCCAGCAGCTGCGTGACGGTGGGAAGCTCGGGCACAACGACCGTCAAGCCGGGGTGTCGGCCAATTCGCGGCCGATCGCCAGCAGCGCCCCGGTGGCGCCGCCCACGGCGAACTCGGTCTGCTTGGCCGCCAAAAAGTAGCGGTGCACCGGATGGTCGACGTCGATGCCGACGCCGCCGTGCACGTGCACGATGGTGTGCGCGACCCGGTGCCCGGCGTCGGCGGCCCAGAACGCGGCGGTGGCCACCTCGGTGTCGGCCGGCAAATCCTCCGACACCCGCCAGGCCGCCTGGGTGAGGGTCAGCCGCAGTCCCTTGATGTCGATGTAGCCGTCGGCCAGCCGCTGCGCCACCGCCTGGAAGCTGCCGATCGGCCGGTCGAACTGCTCCCGTTCCCGAGCGTATTCGGCGGTCATCGCCAGCCCCCGCTCCAGCACGCCGAGTTGAAACGCGCTGCGGCCCAACGTGCTCAGCGTCGTCGTCCAACCGACGGCGTCGTCGCCGCCGACCCGCCGGGCGCCGTCCAGCGGCACCCCGGCCAACTCCAGATGCCCGACGCTGCCCAGCCCGGTGGTCTCCAGCGCGGTCACCGTGACACCCGGGTCGTCGGCGGCCACCAGGAACACCGCGGTGCCCGACCCGGTGTCGGCGGGCACCAGGAATGCGTCGGCCAGCGGTGCGTAGCCGACCTGGGTGCGGGTGCCGGTGAGCCGGTAGCCGTCACCGGACTCGGTGGCCTGCACCGGGCCCTGGCCCATCTCGCCGTCCAGCGCGACGGCGAGGATCTTCTCGCCGGCCACCGCCGCCGCGCCCCAGCCCTGCTGCAACTCGGGGGACCCGAAGCGGGCCAGCGCACCGGCGGCCAGCACCACCGAATCCAGATACGGCACCGCGGCCAGTTGGCGGCCCAGCGCGGTCAGCACCGCGGTCTGCTCCAGCACGCCAAAACCGCCGCCGCCCAGCGACTCCGGTGCCGCGGTGGACAGAATGTCGGCGTCGATCAGCTTGCGCCACAGCTGCTGGTCGAAGCGCTGCTCGAGCCCGTCCAGCTCGCGCTGGTGCTCGGCGGTGCACACCGCGTCGACGATGGTGCCGACCAGACCGGACAGGTCCTGCGCCGCTTCGGTGTTGGTGAAGTCCATGAAAAGTCCTTGTCAGTCAGGTCAGCGGCTACGGGGTAGGCCCAGGGCCACCATGGAGATGATGTCGCGCTGCACCTCATTGGTGCCGCCGCCGAAGGTCAGGATCAAACACGCCCGGTGCATCCGCTCCACCCGGCCGCGCAGCAGCGCGCCCGGCGAGTCCTGCCGCAGCGTGGCCGCGGTGCCCAACACCTCCATCAGCAGCCGGTAGGCCTCGGTGGCCAGCTCGGTGCCGAACACCTTGGCCGCCGAGGCGTCCGCCGGCGACGGGGCGGCGTCGGACGCGGACGCCAGCTCCCAGTTGATCAGCTTGAGCACCTCGGCCTTGGCGTGCACCCGGGCCAGGTTGAGCTGCACCCATTCGGAGTCGATGATCCGGGCGCCGCGGGCGTTCTTGGTGTTTTGCGCCCACTCGCGGACCTGGTCGAGCGCCACGAAGATCGGCTGCGCCGACACCAGCGCCACCCGCTCGTGGTTGAGCTGGTTGGTGACCAGTTTCCAGCCGGCGTTCTCCTCGCCGACCAGGTTGGTCACCGGCACCCGCACATCTTGGTAGTAGGTGGCGCTGGTGTCCGGGCCGGCCATGGTGTGCACCGCCGTCCAGGAGAAACCTTCCGCGGTGGTCGGCACGATCAGCATCGAAATGCCGCGGTGCTTCTTGGCTTCCGGGTTGGTGCGCACCGCCAGCCAGACGTAGTCGGCGTACTGGATCAGCGACGTCCACATCTTCTGGCCGTTGACCACGTAGTCGTCGCCGTCGCGCACCGCGGTGGTGCGCAGCGCGGCCAGGTCGGTGCCGGCGCCGGGCTCGGAGTATCCGATCGAAAAGTGCAGCTCACCGGAGGCGATCTGGGGCAGGTAGAACTTCTTCTGCTCTTCGGTGCCGAACGCCATGATGGTCGGCGCGACGCTGTTGATGGTCAAAAACGGCACCGGGGCTCCGGCGATCGCGGCCTCGTCGGTGAAGATCAGCTGATCCATCGCCGAGCGCGCCTGCCCGCCGTACTCCTTCGGCCAGCTCAGCGTCAGCCAACCGTCGTGACCCATCTGCGCGACGGTCTCCCGGTAGACGTTGCCGGTGCCGTATTCGCCCTGGGTGGAACTCAGCGCTTCCCGCCGCTCCGGTGTCATGAGCGCAGTGAAGTACGACCGCAGTTCGCGACGCAGCTCCTCCTGCTCAGGGGTGTAACTGATCCGCATTCGCGTCATCCTCCTCGGCTACCCATTCGCCATCTCTTGTAACACGTTCTAGTCTGTGGGTCCAGGCCGACGGTTCCGGTGGCACCGCTGCTCGTATTGTGGTGGTCATCCGACCGGCCGTCTAAACCCCTCGACGCAAGGAGGTTGTTATGCGAGTGGAAGTGGACCTCGACCGGTGTGAGGGTAACGCCGTGTGTGTGGGAATCGACCCGGACCTGTTCGAACTCGACGACAACGACTACGCCGTCGTCAAGGTCGCGCCGATCCCGGCCGACAAGGAAGCCCACGCCCAGCAGGCCGTCGACGAATGTCCCCGGGCCGCCCTGATCCGCAAAGACTAGAGGTATTCGTAAAACATGACTGAGAACAGCAACGCGACCGATCTGTCCGGCAAGGTCGCGGTGGTGACCGGTGCGGCCGCGGGACTGGGCCGCGCCGAGGCCATCGGACTGGCCCGCTCCGGCGCCACCGTCGTCGTCAACGACATCGCCAAGGCCCTGGACGCCTCCGACGTGCTCGACGAAATCGCCGCCGCGGGCGCCAAGGGCGTCGCGGTGGCCGGCGACATCAGCCAGCGCACCACCGCCGACGAACTGGTCAGCACGGCCGACGGGCTGGGCGGGCTGAGCATCGTGGTCAACAACGCCGGCATCACCCGCGACCGGATGCTGTTCAACATGTCCGACGACGAATGGGACGCGGTCATCGCCGTGCACCTGCGCGGCCATTTCCTGCTGACCCGCAACGCCGCCGTGTACTGGCGGTCCAAGGCCAAAGCGGGCGACGGGTCGGTTTACGGGCGGATCATCAACACCTCGTCGGAGGCCGGGCTGGTGGGGCCGGTGGGCCAGGCCAACTACGGGGCGGCCAAGGCCGGCATCACCGCGTTGACGCTGTCGGCGTCGCGGGCGCTGGGCCGCTACGGGGTGTGCGCCAACGCGATCGCGCCGCGGGCGCGCACCGCGATGACCGCCGACGTGTTCGGCGACGCCCCCGGCGACACCGACATCGACCCGCTGTCCCCGGAGCACGTGGTCACCCTGGTGTCGTTCCTGGCCTCCCCGGCCGCCGCGCCGGTCAACGGTCAGCTGTTCATCGTCTACGGCCCGCAGGTCACCCTGGTGGCGGCGCCCACCGTGGAACACCAGTTCGCCACCGACGCCCCGGCGTGGGATCCGGCCGAGCTGTCCACCACCCTGCACGGCTACTTCGCCGACCGGGATCCGGCGCTCGGGTTCTCGGCGACCGGGCTGATGGAGACCTAACACTAGAACTTGTTTCATCATGACCTGCGTCACAACCGGGTCTGACCTGGACAAACGGTGATGTTTTGTCCATTTTCGCAGTTCTTTGACACTGCGAACGTGTTCTAGTTACGATGAGCCGGCTCACGGAGACGGGCGTCACACCCGTGGGACAGTACGGGTTTCGCTAAGGCTGAGTTCCAGCGCAACACCGAGAAGGGAACCGAGGTTGATTGAGCAGCTCACGGTTCCAGCGCGGGCCGTGGGCGGATTCGTCGAGATGTCCTTGGAGACCCTCCGCGGTATCTTCCGGCGGCCGTTCCAATTCCGCGAATTTCTCGACCAGACCTGGATGATCGCGCGGGTGTCGCTGGTGCCGACGCTGTTGGTCGCGATCCCGTTTACCGTGCTGGTGGCGTTCACCCTCAACATCCTGTTGCGGGAGATCGGTGCCGCCGACTTGTCCGGCGCCGGAACCGCGTTCGGCACCATCACCCAGCTGGGTCCGGTGGTGACGGTGCTGGTGGTGGCCGGCGCCGGGGCCACCGCCATCTGCGCCGACCTGGGGGCCCGCACCATCCGCGAAGAAATCGACGCGATGCGGGTGCTGGGCATCGACCCCATCCAGCGGCTGGTCGTGCCACGGGTGCTGGCGTCCACCTTCACCGCGCTGCTGCTCAACGGGTTGGTGTGCGCGATCGGCCTGACCGGCGGCTACGTGTTCTCGGTGTTTTTGCAGGGGGTCAACCCGGGTTCGTTCATCAACGGGCTGACCGTGCTGACCGGCCTGGGCGAGCTGGTGCTGGCCGAGATCAAGGCGTTGCTGTTCGGCACCGTCGCCGGGCTGGTCGGCTGCTACCGCGGCCTGACCGTCAAGGGCGGCCCCAAGGGGGTCGGCAACGCCGTCAACGAGACCGTCGTCTACGCGTTCATCTGTTTGTTCGTGATCAACGTCATCATGACCGCGATCGGCGTGCGGGTGTTGGTACGGTGAGCCGCCGATGAGCTACGACGCGACGCTGCGGTTCCGTCGCCTGTTCCGCGGGGTGCCCCGGGCCGTCGACAGCTTCGGCGAACAAGCCCTGTTCTACGGGCAGTCGATGCGCTACATCCCCAACGCGCTCACCCGCTACCGCCGGGAAACGGTGCGGCTGATCGCCGAGATGACGATGGGCACCGGCGCGCTGGTGATGATCGGCGGCACGGTCGGCGTGGCCACCTTCTTGACCCTGGCCTCCGGCGGGGTGATCGCCGTGCAGGGCTACTCGTCGCTGGGCAACATCGGTATCGAAGCGTTGACCGGGTTCCTCTCAGCGTTCCTCAACGTGCGCATCGTCGCCCCGGTGATCGCCGGCATCGCGTTGGCCGCCACCATCGGCGCCGGGGCGACCGCCCAACTCGGGGCCATGCGGGTCGCCGAGGAGATCGACGCCGTCGAAGTGATGGCGGTGCACTCGGTGTCCTACCTGGTGTCGACCCGGCTGATCGCCGGGCTGATCGGGATCATCCCGCTGTACTCGCTGTCGGTGCTGGCCGCGTTCTTCGCGGCCCGGTTCACCACCGTGTTCATCAACGGGCAGTCCGCGGGCCTCTACGACCATTACTTCGACACCTTCCTGATCCCCACCGACCTGCTGTGGTCGTTCCTGCAGGCGATCGTGATGTCGATCGCGGTGATGCTGGTGCACACCTATTACGGCTACAACGCGGCCGGCGGCCCGGTCGGGGTGGGCATCGCGGTCGGCCAGTCGGTGCGCACCTCGCTGGTGGTGGTCGTCGTCATCACCTTGTTCATCTCGCTCGCCGTCTACGGCGGGTCCGGCAATTTCAACCTCTCCGGGTAGCGCGGGCAGGCACGATGGAGACCGACGCGAAGCGCACCCATGTCAGGATCGCCGCCGCCGTGCTGGCGAGCTTGATCGTGGCCGCGGCGGTGTTCACCTACCTGGCCTACACCGCGGCCTTCACCTCGGCCAAACCGGTGACGGTGACCTCACCGCGCGCCGGCCTGGTGATGGAACGCGACGCCAAGGTCAAATACCTCGGCATCCAGGTCGGCAAGGTCAAATCGATCGACTACCAAGGTGAACAAGCCAAGCTGACCCTGGCCATCGACACCAAGGAGTTGCACTACATCCCCGACAACGCCATCGTGCGGATCGCCGGCAACACCATCTTCGGTGCCAAGTCGGTGGAGTTCGTGCCGCCCGACCAGCCGTCGGGCAAGTCGCTGCACGGCGGCGCCCAGGTGGCGGCCTCCTCGGTGCAGCTGGAAGTCAACACCCTGTTTCAAACCCTGACTAACGTGCTGGACAAGGTCGACCCGGTGCACCTGAACGGCACGCTGAGCGCGCTGGCCGAAGGGATGCGCGGCCACGGCGACGATTTGGGTGCGACCCTGGCCGGGCTGAACAGCTACCTGATGCAGCTGAACCCCAAGCTGCCCACCCTGCACTCCGACTTCACCAAGGCGGCGGCGGTGGGCGACATCTACGCCGCCGCGGCCCCGGACCTGTCCCGGATCATCGACAACGCGCCCACCATCAGCAAGGCCCTCGTCGACGAACGCGACGATCTGAACGCGACGCTGCTCGCCGCGACCGGCTTGGCGCACAACGGCTACGACACCTTGGCCCCGGCCGCCGACGACTACATCGCCGCGATCCAGCGGTTCCGGGCACCGGCCAAGGTGCTGGCCGACTACTCACCGGAGTACGGCTGTTTACTCAAGGCGATGGTGTCGGCCGCGCAAACCTTCGGGCCGGTGATCGGTGGCACCAAACCGGGCCTGTTCGTCTCGTCGAACTTCATTCCGGGGGCGCCGGCCTACACCTACCCGGAGAGCCTGCCGATCGTCAACGCGTCGGGCGGACCGAACTGCCGCGGCCTTCCCGACATCCCCAGCAAGCAATTCGGCGGGTCCTGGTACCGGGCGCCGTTCCTGGTCACCGACAACGCCTATGTCCCCTTCCAGCCCAACACCGAGGTGCAGTTCGACGCCCCGTCGACGGTGCAGTTCCTGTTCAACGGTGCCTTTGCCGAACGGGACGAGTACTGATGGGCGGGCGCAACACCCTGATCAAGGTCGGCGTGTTCACCGCCGTCATGCTGGTGGTGGCGGCCGGCCTGGTCGTGGTGTTCGGGGAGTTCCGGTTCGCCGCCGCCCACACCTACCACGCCAACTTCGTGACCGCCTCCCGGCTGAAGGCCGGCCAAGACGTGCGGATCGCCGGGATCCCGGTGGGCACCGTGAAATCGGTGGAGCTGACCCCCGATAACAGCGTCAACGTCACCTTCGACGTCAACAAGCGCTACCAGCTGTACACCTCGACACGGGCGTTGGTGCGCTACGAAAACCTGGTCGGCGACCGGTATTTGGAGATCGCGTCCGGCCCGGGCGACCTGCGCAAGCTGCCCCCGGGTGGCACCATCAACCGCGAGCACACCCAGCCGGCGCTGGATCTCGACGCGCTGCTGGGCGGGCTGCGTCCGGTGCTCAAGGGCCTGGACGGCAACAAGGTCAACCAGGTCAGCGGCGCGATCGTCGAGCTGCTGCAGGGCCAGGGCGGCGCGCTGTCGGAGATGCTGTCGTCCACCAGCGCATTCACCCAGAACCTGGCGGCCCGTGACCAGTTGATCGGCGACGTCATCACCAACCTCAACACCGTGCTGGGCACCATCGACGCCAAGGGCGCGCAGTTCGACGCCAGCGTCGACCAGCTGCAGCAGCTGATCAGCGGGCTGGCGCAGGGCCGCGATCCCATCGCCGGGGCGATCGGCCCGCTGGCGTCGGCCGAAACCGACCTGACCGACATGTTGCAGAAGTCGCGGCGCCCGCTGCAGGGGGTGCTGGAAAACGTCCGGCCGGTGGCGACCGAATTGGACTCGCGGCAAAAGGAAGTCAACGAGGTCATCGACCCGCTGGAGGAGAACTACCTGCGGCTCAACGCTCTTGGCGCCTACGGGTCATTCTTCAACATCTACTACTGCTCGATCCGGATCAAGATCAACGGGCCGGCCGGCAGCGACATTTTGATCCCGTTCGGCGGCCCTGCCGACCCGTCCAAGGGGAGGTGTTCTCCTGTCAAGGACTAACCACGCCAAGCCTCTTGACCCCGCGGTCCGCACCGGCATCTTCGGCATCGTCCTGGTGGCCTGCCTGGTGCTGGTGGCGTTCGGCTACACCAGCCTGCCGTTTTGGCCGCAGGGCAAGACCTACCACGCGTACTTCGGCGACGCCGGCGGCGTCATTCCCGGCAACGACGTCACCGTCTCCGGCATCCGGGTCGGGGCGGTGAAATCGGTGTCGTTGGCCGGGGCCAGCGCCAAGGTGACCTTCACCGTCAACCGCACCATCCGGGTCGGTGACCAGTCGCTGGCCGCGATCCGGACCGACACCGTGCTGGGGGAGAAATCGCTGGCGATCACCCCGGGCGGGTCGGGCTCGGCGACCGACATCCCGTTGGCCCGGACCACCACGCCCTACACCCTGAACAACGCGCTGCAAGACCTCGGCGGCAACGCCAGCGCCCTGGACAAGCCGCAGCTGGAGTTGGCGTTGACCACGCTCACCGACTCGCTGCGCGACGCCACCCCGCAGCTGCGCGGTGCGCTCGACGGTGTGGCCGCGCTGTCGCGCAGCATCAACCGCCGCGACCAGGCCTTGCAGGAACTGCTCGCGCACGCCAAATCGGTCACCGCAGTGCTCAACCGACGGGCCAACCAGGTCAACCAGCTGGTGGTCGACGGCAACCAGCTGTTCGCCGCGCTGGATCAACGCCGGCAGGCGCTGAGCAGCCTGATCGGCGGCATCGACGACGTGTCAACCCAGCTGTCCGGGCTCGTCGCGGACAACCGCCGGGAGATCGGTCCGGCCCTGACCAAGCTGAACTCGGTGCTGGACAACCTCATTGACCGCCGGGAGCGGATCAGCGGCGCGCTGAAACGGCTGCCCGGCTACGCCACCGCCCTGGGTGAGGTGGTCGGTTCGGCGCCCGGCTTCCAGATCAACCTGTACGGGCTGCCGCCGGCCACCATGGCCGAAGTGCTGCTGGACTCCTACTTCCAGCCCGGCAAGCTGCCGGACAGCCTGGCCGACATGCTGCGCGGCTACATCGCCGAGCGCCTGATCATTAGGCCGAAGTCACCATGACCGTCTTCTCCGTGTTCCGCACCCGGCACCGGGCGTTGCGGCGGACCCTGGCGGTGGCGCTGGCCGCGCTGGTCGCGGCCGGTGTGTACGTCATCTGGCCGTCCCGCACCGGGTACCAGGTCACCGGGTACTTCACCTCGGCGGTGGGGCTGTATCCCGGCGACGAGGTCCGGGTGGTGGGGGTGCCGGTCGGCCGCATCGACGCCATCGAACCCCGCGCCACCGACGTCAAGATCACCATGACGGTGCGCCGCGATGTGCCGCTGCCGGCCGACGCGGGCGCAATCATCGTGGCCCCCAACATCGTGTCGGCCCGCTACATCCAATTCACGCCGGCCTACACCGGTGGGCCCACCCTGGCCGACCACGCCTCGATCGGGCTGGACCGCACCGGGGTTCCGGTGGAATGGGATGAGGTCAAAGACCAGCTGACCCAGCTCAGCGCGAAGCTGGGCCCGCAGGGCGCCGATCTGCAGGGGCCGCTGAGCGGGTTCGTCAACCAGGCCGCCGACACCTTCGACGGCAACGGCGACTCCTTCCGGAACGCGTTGCGCGAACTGTCGGCGACCGCCGGTCGGCTCGGCGATTCGCGCACCGACCTGTTCGGGACCGTGAAGAACCTGCAGGTGCTGGTGGATGCGTTGTCGTCGAGCAACGAACAGATCGTGCAGTTCTCCGACCATGTCGCTTCGGTGTCGCAGGTGCTGGCCGACGCGTCGACCGGGTTGGACACCACCTTGGGCACGCTGAACCAGGCGTTGTCCGACGTGCGTGACTTCCTGCACGACAACAACGACGTGTTGGTCGCGCAGGTCAACAAGCTGGCCGATTTCACCAAGATCCTGTCCGATCAGCACGACGACCTCGAGCAGGTGCTGCACGTGACACCCAACGGTCTGGCCAACTTCTACAACATCTACGAGCCCGCGCAGGGCACCGTGTCCGGGGTGCTGTCGCTGCCCGACTTCGGCAACCCGGTGCAGTTCATCTGCGGCGGCACTTTCGATGTCGGCTCTAACCCGGACAACTTCAAACGGGCCGAGATCTGCAAGGAACGGATGGGGCCGGTGATGCGGCGCTGGGCGATGAATTTCCCGCCGCTGCTGTTCCACCCGGTCAACAGCATCACCGCGTATAAGGGCCAGATCATCTACGACACCCCGGAAACCGAGGCCAAGGCGCAGACTCCGCTGCCGTATCTGCAGTGGCAGCCGGCCCCCGGGGTGACCCCACCGAACCCCGACGATGTGGCGGCGTTGTTCCTGCCGCCGCCGGCCCCCGGCCAGCTCGGCCGACCGCCCGGCCCCGCCCCGGCGGCGCCGCAGGCGCAGGGGGGTGGCCGATGAGGCGGATCGCGTTGCGGGCCGGCGCGATCGGCGCGGGAACCGTGCTGCTGGCGGGCTGCCAGTTCGGCGGCCTGAACTCGCTGAACATGCCCGGCACCGCCGGGCACGGCAAAGGCTCCTACACCGTGACCGTGGAACTGCCCGATGTGGCGACCCTGCCGCAGAACTCGCCGGTGATGGTCGACGACGTCACCGTCGGCAGCGTCTCGGGTATCGACGCGGTGCAGCGCCCGGACGGCACCTTCTACGCCGCGGTCCAGCTGGCGTTGGACCCCAACGTGCGGTTGCCGGCCAACGCCACCGCGCGCGTCGCGCAGACCTCACTGCTGGGGTCCCAGCACGTTGAGCTGGCCGCACCGCAGGACCAGCCGGCCAGCGGCCGGCTCGGCAACGGGGCCACGATCCCGGTGGCTCGCACCGGCCGCTACCCCACCACCGAGGAAGTGCTGTCGTCGCTGGGCGTGGTGGTCAACAAGGGGAACCTCGGTGCGTTGCAGGACATCACCGACGAGGCCTACGCCGCGGTGGCCAACCGGGCCGGCAGCTTCGCCGGCCTGATCCCGCGGCTGGCCGAGTTGACCGGCTCGCTGGACCGGCAGACCGCCGACATCATCGCCACCGCCGACGGGTTGAACCGCGCCGCAGAAGTGTTGGCCCGCAACGCTGAACGCCTCGGGGCCACACTCGAGTCGCTGCCCGGCGCGCTGAAGGTGCTCAACGACAACCGCACCAACATCGTCGACGCGTTCGCGGCGTTGGGCAGCCTGGCGACCGTGGCGTCGCGGGTCCTCGCGCAGACCAAGGACGACTTCGCCGCCGATTTCAAAGACCTCTACCCGGTCATCAAGGCGTTCGCCGACCACGCCAACGATCTGGTGTCGGCGCTGCCGCTGATCACGACCTTCCCGTTCGTCGGCAAATACATCAAAAACGCGGTGCGCGGCGACTTCCTCAACGTGTTCGTCACCTTCGACCTGACCCTGCGCCGGCTCGGTGAAACCGTGTTCACCACCGGCGCATTCGACCCGAACATGCAGCACATGGACGAGATCCTCAACCCGCCGGACTTTTTGATCGGTCAGATGGCCAACCTGTCCGGGCAGGCCGCCGACCCGTTCAAGATCCCGCCGGGCACGGCCGCGGGACAGGGGAGGTAACGCTCATGCTGGACCGTCTCGCCCGCATCCAACTGTCCATCTTCGCCCTCGTCACGGTGATCTCGGTGGGCGCGATCACGCTGTTCTACCTGCACCTGCCCACCGCGTTGGGGTTGGGGTCCTACCACGTCACCGCGGACTTCAAGGCCGGCGGCGGCATCTACCAGAACGCCAACGTCACCTACCGCGGGGTGACGGTGGGCCGGGTGCAAGCGGTGCACCTCAACGGCCACGGCGTCGACGCGGAGATGCGGCTCAACAGCGGGACCCCGATCCCGGACAACGTGACCGCCACCGTCAAAAGCGTGTCGGCCGTCGGGGAGCAGTACATCGACCTGGTCCCGCCGGGCGACGACCCGGCGGGTGACGACCCGCCGGCGGCCTCCGCCCCCCACGCCGCTGCGGCCGGCAAGTTGCGCGACGGCGCGCGGATCGGTCAGGACCGCACCGCGATCGGCCAGGACATCGCCGGGCTGCTGCACCAGGCCGAGACGTTGGTCAATAGCGTGGCCAACACCCGGCTCAAGGATCTGCTGCGGGAAACGTTCAACGCGTTCAACGGATCCGGGCCGGAGCTGGCCCGGCTGATCCAGTCGTCGCGGCTGCTGGTCGACGAGGCCAACGCCGACTACGGGCAGACCAGCGCGCTGATCGACCAGATCGGCCCGCTGCTGGACGCGCAGCAGCGCAGCGGCGACGACATCAAGTCGCTGGCCGACGGGCTGGCCCGGGTCACCACCGAGATGGCCCACGCCGACCCACAATTCCGGTCGACGCTGCACACCGCCCCCGGCGTCCTGGACGAGGCCGACACCGCGTTCAGCGGCATCCGACCGTCGTTCCCGGTGCTGGCGGCCAACCTGGCCAACCTGGGCCGGGTCGGCGTCATCTATCACAAATCCATCGAGCAGGCGCTGGTGATCTTTCCCGCCCTGATCGCGGCGCTGCTCACGGTGGCCGGCGGCGCGCCGATGGACGAGGGCGGCAAGCTGGACTTCAAGGTCGACCTGGGTGACCCGCCGCCATGCTCGGTGGGCTTCATCCCGTTCACCGAGATGCGCACCCCCGCCGATGAGACGCTGCGCGAACTGCCGTCCGACTTGTACTGCAAGACCGCGCAAAACGATTCCGCCGTGGTCCGCGGCGCCCGCAACTACCCGTGCATGGAGTTCCCGGGTAAACGCGCCCCCACCGTGCAGCTGTGCCGGGATCCGCAGGGCTACGTGCCGATCGGCAGCAACCCGTGGCGCGGGCCGCCCATCCCGTACGGCAGCACCCCGGTGCAGGACCCGCGGATGACCGAGCCGATGAACAAGTTCCCCTACATTCCGCCGGAAGCGGACTACGACCCCGGCCCGCCGGTGGTGCAGCTGCCGCCGGGGGTGCCGGCCGGTCCGGGTCCGGCGCCCAACCCGCCGTTCCCGCTGCCGGTGCCGCCCAACGCGCCTGGGCCGCCGCCCGCGCCGTGGCCGTACTATGCCCCGCCGGACCAGAACATGCCGACCTCGCCGGGCGGCAACGGCGGGCTGCCGCCGTACGGCCGGCAGCCGCCGCCCGAGCAGGCGCCGCTGCCCGGGCCGCCGCCACCCGAGGCCAGCGGCGCGGCGTACACCACCTACGATCAGCGCACCGGCACGTTCGTGGACCCGGCGGGCGGGACGGGCGTGTACGGGCCCGGCGACCCGCAGCAGCGGCCCGCGGAAAACTGGGTAGATCTGATGCTCGATCCAAGGCAGGCGTAGTGACCGAAACACTGTCGACGCGGCCCGTGCGCCGGCGCGCCTCCCGGGCGGCCGGCCCCGCCGGCGCCCCCGCCACCGGCACGGCAACGGTGACCCCGCCCGCCGCGGCGACCACCCGGCGGATCCGCCCCGCCGGACCGCCGCCGCGGCGGCCGGCGCACCGGCGGCTGGTCGGGGTGATCGCGGTGGCCGCCGCCGCGGTGGCGATCGCGGTGGTGGGCTCGTTGGTCACCGTCATGGCGGTGCAGCAGCGCGACGCCGACACGGTCGCGCAACGCAACCAACGGTTCGTCGACACCGCCCAACAGACCGTGGTCAATATGTTCAGCTACACCCAGGACAGCATCGACCAAAGCGTGCAGCGGTTCGTCAACGGCACCAGCGGCCCGCTGCACGACATGATGAGCCAGCCCGGCAACGTCGATAACCTCAAGGCCCTGTTCCGCGAGACCAACGCCAGCTCCGAGACCGTGATCAACGGCGCGGCGTTGGAAGGGGTCGACGAGGTCGGCGGCAACGGCTCGGTGCTGGTGTCGGCGCGGGTCACCGTCACCGACCTCGACGGCGTCAACAGCCCGTCGCAGCCCTACCGGCTGCGGGTGATCGTGCACGAAGACGAGGCGGGCAACATGACCGCCTACGACCTGAAGTACCCCAACGGCGGTAATTGATGCGGCGTTGGGGTGAGCCGCTGTTGGGGCTGGTTGCGGTGGTGCTGGCGGGCGCCTTTGTCGGGCTGTCCGGCGCCGGCGGCTGGCTGTACTGGAATCGGGTGGAGCGCCACGGCGCCCAGCTGACCCGTGCGGCGTTGGCCCCGCTGGCCGCCGACGAGATCCCGAAGGTGTTCGGCTACGACTATCAGACCGTGGAACGCAGCCTGACCGAGGCCTACCCGCTGCTCACCCCGGCGTTTCGCCGCGAGTTCGAGGAACGCGCGACCAAGGACATCATTCCGCAGGCCCGCCAGCGCCAGGTGGTCAGCCAGGTCAGCGTGGTCGGCGTCGGAATCCTTGCCGCGCAGCGCACCTCGGGTTCGGTGATGGTGTACATGAACCGCACCGTCAGTGACAAATCCAAGCAGCCGCTGTACGACGGCAGCCGGTTGCGGGTGGACTACCAAAAGGTCGGCGGCAAATGGCTGATCAACGACATCAAACCGATCTAGGCTCGGTCGAGGTGACGGGAGGACCATCGTGAAGCTGGCTGCCGGACTGGCCACCGCCGTCGTCCTCACCGGCGCGGCGGTCACAGCTGCCGGCCCGGCCGCGGCCGACGCGGTGATCGAAGGTATCTACACCTACACCCAGGACGGGGTGCCGCCGCAAACCTGGACGATCACCCCGCTGTGCGTCCCGGTCGTCGGGGATGCGCGGGTGCCGCTGGAGCTTCCGGTGGGCTGCAAGCTGCAGGTCAGCAGCACCGCCGCCAACACCGGGGCGTTCCAGCTGGTGGGTGGGCGGTGGACGTATTCGGCGAACAAAGTCAACGGCTTCACCTGCCCGGACGGCTCCACCGCCCCGACGGTGGAGACCTATTCCTTCGACGACGCGCTCAACGGGACCTACAGTTCATCGCACAGCCAGGCGTGCGGCGCGGCGCCGGCCATCGCCAGACACCCGTTCACGTTGACTTTCGTTGGGCCGCTGCCCAACCCGGTCATTCGCTACCCGCTGAACTGTCAGGATAATCCGCAGCATTTGTGTTCCTGAGCGCGTCCAAAAAGGATCGCGCCCAGCGGTCCACGTCGTGGGCCAGCACCTGGCGGCGCAGCGCGCGCATCCGGCGTCGGCCCTCCTCGGTGGTCTGGTTGATCGCCGCTTCGATCCCGTCCTTGACGCCCTCGGTGTCGTGCGGGTTGACCAGATAGGCCTGCCGCAGTTCGGCGGCGGCGCCGGTGAATTCGGATAACACCAGTGCGCCGCCCAGGTCGCTGCGGCAGGCGACGTACTCCTTGGCCACCAGGTTCATCCCGTCGCGCAGCGGGGTGACCAGCATGACGTCGGCGGCCACGAAGAACGCGATCAGCTCGTCGCGGGGAATCGGCCGGTGCAGGTAGTCCACTATCGGGTGGCCGACCTCCCCGTATTCGCCGTTGATGTGGCCGACCTGGCGTTCAATGTCGTTGCGCAGCAACTGGTAGCTCTCCACCCGCTCGCGGCTGGGGGTGGCCAGCTGGATGAACACGGTGTCCTCCCGTTTGACCCGGCCCGCCGCCAGCAGCTCGGCGAACGCCTTGAGCCGCACGTCGATGCCCTTGGTGTAGTCCAACCGGTCCACGCCGAGCAGGATGGTGCGCGGGTCGCCGAGTTCGGCGCGGATCTCCTTGGCGCGCCGCCGAATGCCGCGGCCGCGGGCCTTGCGGTCCAGGTCGCCGGAGTCGATGGAGATCGGGAAGGCGCCCACCCGCACGGTGCGCTGGCCCAGGTCCACCTCGCCGAACCGGGACCGCACCCCGACCAGCCCGCGGGAGGTGTTGGCGCCGACCAGCCGCCGCGACAGGTACAGGAAGTTCTGCGCCCCGCCGGCCAGGTGGAAACCGACCAGGTCGGCGCCGAGCAGGCCCTCGATGATCTCGGTGCGCCACGGCAGCTGCATAAACAGCTCCACCGGCGGGAACGGGATATGCAGGAAGAAGCCGATGGTCAGGTCGGGCCGCAGCTCGCGCAGCATCGCCGGCACCAGCTGCAGCTGGTAGTCCTGCACCCACACCGTCGCGCCGGTCGCGGCCGCGCGTGAGGTGGCCTCGGCGAAGCGGCGGTTGACGTCGACGTAGCGGTCCCACCATTCGCGGTGGTAGATCGGTTTGACGATGACGTCGTGGTACAGCGGCCACAGGGTGGCGTTGGAGAACCCTTCGTAGTACTGCGCGACGTCGTCGGCGGACAGCCGCACCGGATACAGGTGCAGCTCCTCGTCGACGATGGGTTCTTCGTCGCCGTCGACGATGCCCGGCCAGCCGATCCAGGCGCCGCGGCGGCGGCGCAGCAGCGGCTCTAACGCGGTGACCAGACCGCCCGGGCTGCGCTTGAAGGTCGTGGTGCCGTCGGGCAGCCGCTCCATGTCGATGGGCAGCCGGTTGGCGACGACGACGAAGTCGGAATCGCCACGGGCGGCCATTTACGTCTCGCTTTTTGACGGTCCAATACCGAGCATGGACAGAAACACCCGACACTCGTCGGCGTCGGTCGCGTATGCGGCGACGACCCGCCTGGCCTGGTTTGCCGTGCTGTCGGCCAGCGGTTCCACGTCGCCGATTTCGGCGGGGTCAGATTTAGCAGGCATGACCTCACTTTATGCGAAACGCGGCGGGTGCGACGAGTTGTGCGGCACCGGGGTGGGGGCGGCGTTACACGCTGCCCGTAATGTGCAAACATCAGATGCGATCGATCCCGAGCGAGGTAGACACCCATGGCAACAGCTGAACAGGCCGGCGGCAGCACGGCTGACCTGGTGACATACGAAACCCTCGACGACGGCCGGATCGCCCGGATCTGGTTGAACCGGCCCGACGCGCACAACGCCCAGAACCGCACGCTGCTGGTCCAGCTGGACGAGGCGTTTTGCCGCGCCGAGGCCGACGACGAGGTGCGGGTGGTGATCCTGGCGGCCCGCGGCAGGAACTTCTCCGCCGGCCACGACCTGGGCTCCGAGGAGGCGTTGCTGGAGCGCCAGCCCGGCCCGGCGCAGCATCCGACGTTCCGGTCGCACGGCGCCACCCGGGACGGCGTCGCGGAGAAGACCTATCTGCAGGAGTGGCACTTCTACTTCGAGAACACCCGCCGCTGGCGTGACCTGCGCAAGATCACCATCGCCTCGGTGCAGGGCAACGCGATCTCGGCGGGGCTGATGCTGATCTGGGCCTGCGACCTGATCGTGGCCGCCGACAACGCCAAGTTCTCCGACGTGGTCGGGGTGCGGATGGGGATGCCCGGCGTCGAATACTATGCGCATCCTTGGGAATTCGGGCCACGCAAGGCCAAAGAGCTGCTGTTGACCGGGGATTACCTCGACGCCGAGGACGCCTACCGACTGGGCATGGTGTCCAAGGTTTTTCCCCGCGACGAGCTGGAGGACAAGACCCTGGCGTTCGCGCGCCGCATCGCCGAACGGCCCACCATGGCGGCGCTGCTGATCAAGGACTCGGTCAACGCCGCCGCCGACGCGATGGGCTTCACCGAGGCGCTGCGGCACGGATTCCACATCCACGAGCTCGGGCATGCGCACTGGGCCGCCCACAACGAGAACCGGTTCCCGGTGGGCCTGCCGCCCGACGTCGAGGACTGGCGGACCGCCAAACCCGCCCAGCCGGCCCGCCCCGACACGCCCTAGCAGACCCGCGAGCAGACGCAAAGGCCCCCGATTTCGGGGTGAAACAGGGGACTTTGCGTCTGCTCGCGGAGCAGAGTAAGAGGTAACCGTGGAGCTTTCGTTCGAAGACCGGACCTACCTGGTCACCGGGGGCGGTAGCGGCATCGGCAAGGCGGTGGCGGCCGCGCTGGTGGAAGCCGGCGCCAACGTGATGATCGTCGGCCGCAACGCCGAGAAACTGCTGTCCGCCGCCCGCGAGATCGAAGCCCTCGACGGCGGCACGATCCGCGCGCACCGCGCCGACGTCACCGACGAGGACGAGGCCGCGGCGGCCGTCGACGCGATCACCGCCTGGCGCGACCGGCTGCACGGGGTGGTGCACTGCGCGGGCGGTTCGGAGACCATCGGGCCGATCACCCAAATCGACTCCAACGCCTGGCGGCGCACCGTCGACCTCAACATCAACGGCACCATGTACGTGCTCAAGCACGCCGGCTGCGAACTGGTCCGCGGGGGTGGCGGCTCGTTCGTCGGCATCTCGTCGATCGCCGCCAGCAACACCCACCGCTGGTTCGGCGCCTACGGGGTGACCAAATCCGCGGTCGACCACATGATGCGGCTGGCCGCCGACGAGCTGGGCGCCTCGTGGGTGCGGGTCAACAGCATCCGCCCGGGCCTGACCCGCACCGAGCTGGTGGCCCCGATCATGGACTCCCCGGAGCTCAGCGAGGACTACCGGATCTGCACCCCGCTGCCCCGGATCGGTGAGGTCGCCGACATCGCCAACCTGGCGCTGTTTTTGCTGTCCGACGCGTCCAGCTGGATCACCGGGCAGGTCATCAACGTCGACGGCGGGCAGATGCTGCGCCGCGGCCCGGACTTCTCCGCGATGCTGGAACCGGTGTTCGGGGCCGACGGGTTACGCGGAGTGGTGCGCGGCTAACCCGGCGTCCCGGGCGGCCAGCGTGGCGAGGGCCGACCAGTCCAGCTGCCCGCCGCCGTTGGCCAGCAGGGTCAGGAAGCGGTCGCGCAGCAGGCTGCCCAGCGGCAGCGGCACCTGCAACTCCTCGGCGGCCGCCAACGCCAACCGGACATCCTTGAGTCCCAGCGTCGCCGCGAACCCGGCCGGCTGGAATTGCTGGCGGGCGATCAGCCCGCCGTAGGTGTGGTAGGCGGGCGCGTCAAACAGCGTCGAGGTGAGGATGTCGACGTAGGCCCGCCGGTCCACCCCCGCCTTTTCCACCAGCGCGGTGGCCTCGCCGAGCGACTCGATGACGGTGGCGAGCAGGAAGTTGCCGGACAGCTTCACCAGGTTGGCGGTGTGCGGCTGCTCGGACACCACGAAGGTGCGTTGACCGATCGCGTCGAACAGCGGCATCACCGGTTCCAGCACCGGCGGGGCGCCCGCGGCGACCACGAACAGCTGTGCCGCGGCGGCGGCCTCGGGCCGGCCGAACACCGGTGCGGCCACGTAGTGCTGCCCGGCGTCGGTGTGCGCGGCGGCCAGCTGCTGGGCGAGGGCCACGCTGATCGTGCTGCACGAGATGTGGGTGGCACCCGGCGGCAGCGACGCCACGACGCCGTGCTCGCCGAGCGCGACCTGCTCGACGGCCGCGTCGTCGGCCAGCATCGTCAGCACCGCGTCGCCCCGGCAGGCCTCGGCGACGGTGCGCGCCGCGGTGGCGCCCTGTCGGGCCAGGGCGTCGACCTTGGTCGGCGAACGGTTGTAGGCGGTGACGCGGTGACCGGCGTGCAGCAGGTTGGCGGCCATGGGCGCACCCATATTGCCCAGGCCGATGAATCCGATGTCCATGCCGTCCAGCTTGCCGTGTTCTGCTTGCGCCGGGGCGGGTCTGCTAGATCAACGCCCGCAGCGGGCCCTCGGGCGGATCGATGCCCAACGAGCTCAGCGCCGACGCGTGGTAGAGGGTTCCGGGCACGTGTATCGCGTGCAGGTGCCCGACGTGCACGTCGCGCCAGTACCGTTGCAGCGGTTTGTCCATGCGCGCCGCGTTGCCGCCCGACCGGGCGAAGATCTCGTCGACCGCCGAGACCGCGCGCCACACCGCGCGAACCTGGGTCCGGCGACCGGCCGCGCGGTCCGCGAACGACACCTGTTTGCCCGCCGCCACGATGTCGTAGATGCGGTCCACATTGGCTAGCAGCTCCTGGCGGGCGGCGTTGATGTCCGCGGCCGCCTCGCCGATGGCGTACATGACGTAGGGGTCGTCCTTGATCGCGGTCCCGGTGGCGCCGACGCGTTCCCGCTGATAGTCCAGGTGGGCGGCCAGTGCACCCTCGGCGATGCCGATCGTCGCCGCGGAGATGCCGAGCGGGAACATCGTCGACCATGGCATCAGGTACAGCGGTGTGGTCATGCCGGCTTCACGCTGGGCGGTGCCGTCCATCACCTTCGTCGCATCCATGGTCCGGTAGGTCGGGACGAACGCGTCGCGGACGATGACGTCCTTGGAGCCGGTGCCCCGAAGCCCGACCACATTCCACGAGTCGTCGACGATCTGGTAATCCTTGCGCGGCAAGATCATGTGCAGCATCTGCGGCGGCATCAGCGGTGCGCCCTGGGCGTCACCGAGCATGGCGCCGAGAATGATCCAGTCGCAGTGGTCGGTGCCGGAGCTGAACTGCCACCGGCCGTTGAACAGGTAGCCGCCGTCGACCGGCTGGGCCACGCCCTGCGGCGCATACGGCGAGGCCATCCAGGTGTCGATGTCCTCCGCCCACACCTCCTCGCCGACCCGCGGGTCGGCGTAGGCGAGCTGATAGGGGTGCACGCCGACCACCCCGGTGACCCAGCCCGCCGACGGATCCAGCGCCGCGGTGGCCATCACCGTCTCGGCGAACTCGCGGGGATGGGCCTCATACCCGCCGTGCTTAGCCGACTGCAGCAGCCGAATCGAGCCCGCGCTCTTCATCGCTTTGACCGTCTGATCGGTCAGCCGGCCGATCTTCTCGGCCTCGCCGGCCTGCTCACGCAACTGGTCGGCGATCGCCATCAGCCGGTCGATTACCCGCTCGGTCATACTGTCGTCCTTACGTCGTGGGCTGCAGCTTGATGGTCTGCTGGTAGTCATAGTGAGGGTTTCGGCGATCCCGGTGAGTGGAACCAAAAAATCCGGGTGGCGATGGATCAGGAGGACGTGTCGTGGGCGTGTACGCGGTGACCGGGTCGGCATCGGGAATGGGGCGCGCCGCCGCGGCGAAGTTGCGGGCCGCCGGCCACACCGTGATCGGGGTCGATTTGCGTGACGCCGAGGTCGTCGCGGACCTGTCCACCCCGTCGGGCCGCGTCACCGCGGCCGAGCAGGTGCTGGCCGCCGCGGCGGGCCGACTGGATGGCGCGGTGCTGGCGGCCGGTGTGGGGCCCACCCCGGGCGCCGACCGGCCCCGGCTGATCTTCCAAGTGAACTACCGCGGCGTGGTGGACCTGCTGACGACGTGGCGCCCGGCGCTGGCCGCCGCGGGCACCGCCAAAGTCGTTGTCATCGCCAGCAACTCCACCACCACGGTGCCCGCGGTGCCGCGCTCTACGGTGCGCGCCCTGCTGACCGGTGATGTCGAGAAGGCGGTGCGGTCGCTGCGCCTGTTCGGACCGGGCGCCCCGTCGCTGGCCTATGCGGGTTCGAAAATCGCGGTGGCCCGATGGGTGCGTCGGCAGGCGGTGACCCCCCAGTGGGCCGGTGCGGGAATTCGCCTCAATGCCCTGGCGCCGGGCGCGATTATGACGCCGCTGCTGGAGCAGCAACTGGCGACACCGCGGGAGGCCAAGGCGATCCGTGCCTTCCCGGTGCCGATCGGCGGCTTCGGCGACCCCGAGCAGCTGGCCGACTGGATGCTGTTCATGCTGTCCGAGGCCGCCGACTTCCTGTGCGGCAGTGTGGTGTTCGTCGACGGCGGCAGCGACGCCTACTTTCGTGCCGACGACTGGCCCCGTGCCGTCCCGGCGCGGCGGCTGCTTGGCTACCTGCTGCGGATGCGGGCGTTCTCCAGGACGTCGAAGCCCTTGTAGCCGGCGGCGGCGATGTCGGCGATGATCTGGCCGTAGACCCCGAAGCCGCCGACGAACGGCATGAACACCCGCGGCTTGCCGGCGATGTTGGCGCCCAGATACCACGAATTCGCCTGCGGCATCAGGGTGTCGGCGGCCCGCCGGGTGCATTCGGCGCCCCAGTCGTCGGCGGCGTCGGCCCGGGCCTCCAGCCCGGCCGCGCCGTGCGCCGCCAGGTATCCGAGGGCGTCGGCGACCCAGTCCACGTGCAGCTCGGAATGCAGCACCATGTTGGCCAGCACCGACGGGCTGCCCGGGCCGGTCATGTTGAACAGGTTCGGGAAACCGGGTACGCCCAACCCCAGGTAGGTCAGCGGACCGCCGGCCCAGGCGTCGTTGAGCGTGGCGCCGCCGCGGCCGACGATGTTGATCTTGGCGACCGAGCCGGTCATCGCGTCAAAACCGGTGGCCAACACCAGCGCGTCCAACCGGTAGTGGCTGTCGGTGGTGTGCAGCCCGGCGGCGTCGATGCGCTGGATCGGGGTGGCCCGCAGGTTCACCAACTCCACGTGGTCGCGGTTGAACGTCTGGTAGTAGTTGTCGTCGGTGCAGATCCGTTTGGCGCCGATCGGGTGATCGCGGGGGATCAGCAGCTCGGCGGTGGCCGGGTCGTCGATGATCGCGCGCACCTTGTCCTCCCAGAACAGCCGGGCGGTGTCGTTGGCCGCCACGGTGAGCATCTGGTCGGGAAACGTCTTGGAAAACAGCACCCCGCCCAGCTGCCAGCGCTGCTCATAGGCCGCCCGACGCTCCTCGTCGCTGACCTCCAGCGCGGACTTGGGATGCGGTTGGTGCGGGGAACCGCCACCGCTGGCCCTCGACCGCCGGCGGCGCTCGGGGTAGCCGGCCTTGTGGGCGCGGCGGGTGGCGTCGTCGAGCGGCACATTGCCGGCCGGCACGCTGTAATTGGCGGTGCGTTGAAACACGTACAGCCGCGCCGCCTGCCGCGCAATGGGTGGAATCGCTTGGATGCCAGAGGATCCGGTGCCGATCACCCCGACGTGTTTGCCGGTGAAATCCACGCCGTCATGCGGCCAGGCGGCGGTGTGGTAAACCTCGCCGGCGAACGCGTCCAGCCCGTCGATGGCCGGGATGTTGGCGTTCGACAGCGGGCCGACGGCCAGCACACAGAACCGGGCCGACACCTGATCGCCGGCGTCGGTGCGCACCTGCCAGCGCAGCGCGGCCTCGTCGAGCACCAGGTCGGTCACCCGGGTGCCGAAGCTGATGTCGCGGCGCAGATCGAACCGGTCGGCGACGTGGTTGAGGTAGCGCAGGATCTCCGGCTGGGTGGCGTACTTCTCGCTCCAGTCCCAGTCCTGCTGCAGCTGCTCATCGAACGAATACGAGTAGTCGACGCTTTCCACGTCGCAGCGCGCCCCGGGGTAGCGGTTCCAGTACCACACGCCGCCGACCCCGTCGGCGGCCTCGAATACCCGCACGCTCAGGCCGTCGCGCCGCAACCGGTGCAGGGCATACAGGCCGGCGAAACCCGCGCCGACTACCACCACATCGACGGTCGTCTTCATGCCCGGCGACGTTACGGGCGCCGCCGGGCCCGCACCGCGGTTGTCTCGCTCAGTGGGAGTCGCGGGGTGGCGGCCGGCGGGGCATGTTTGGCTAAGGGCATGTGCGCAGAGCGGCTGGCCGGCAAAGTTGTCCTTGTCACCGGGGGTTCCCGCGGCTTGGGGGCGGCGTTCGCCCGCCGCATCGTCGCCGACGGCGGGAAGGTGATGCTCGCCGACCTGCTCGACGAGGACGGGCGGCGGCTGGCCGGCGAGCTCGGGGCGGCTGCCCGGTATGTGCACCTCGACGTCACCGACACCGCGCAGTGGGCCGAGGCCGTGCAGGTCACGCTGGCCGAGTTCGGCACCCTGACCGGGCTGGTGAACAACGCCGGGGTGGCGACCGGCCAGTTCGTCGAGCACGAGCCCGTCGAGCGGTTCCGCAGCGTGCTGGAGATCAACCTGGTGGGGGTGTTCAGCGGCATCCAGGCGGTCATCGCGCCGCTGCGGGCGGCCGGCGGCGGCTCGATCGTCAACATCTCCTCGGCGGCTGGGCTGTTCGGGCTGGCGTTGACCGCCGGGTACGGCGCCTCGAAATGGGGGGTGCGGGGGCTGACGAAGATCGCGGCGGTGGAACTGGCCCCGGACCACATCCGGGTCAACTCGGTGCATCCGGGGATGACGTACACCCCGATGACCGCGCAGGTCGGCATCCAGCCCGGCGAGGGCAACTACCCGAACACCCCGCTGGGCCGGGTCGGCACGCCCGAGGAAATCGCCGGCGCGGTCGGCTTCTTGCTGTCCGACGACGCCGGCTACGTGACCGGCGCCGAGATCGCCGTCGACGGCGGCTGGACCGCCGGGCCGACGGTGAAATACGTTATGGGACAGTGAGCTCCGCCGGATGGGGAATGGGATGAATCGACTGGATCGCCGCCGGATCCTGGTGACCGGCGCCGCGTCGGGGATTGGGCAGGCCACCGCGCTGCGGCTGCTGCAGGAGGGCGCCGTGGTGGTCGCCGCCGACGTCGCGGCGGAGGGCTTGGCGAGCACCCGGGCGCAGGCCGGCGGCGCCGCCGACCGGCTGACCACGCTGGAGCTGGACATCGCCGACGAGCGGGCGGTGGTCGACGGGGTCGCCGCGGCGATCGCGACGCTGGGCGGGCTGGACGCGGTGGTCAACGCGGCCGGCATCCTGCGCGCGGTGCACACCCACGACATGAGCCTGCAGTTGTGGAACCAGATCATCGGCATCAACCTGACCGGCACCTTCCTGGTGGTGCGGGAGGCGCTGCCGGCGCTGCTGGCCAACGAGGCCAGCGTGATCGTCAACTTCAGCTCGACGTCGGCGACGTTCGCCCACCCGTACATGGCGGCCTATGCGGCCAGCAAGGGCGGCATCCAGTCCTTCACCCACGCGCTGGCGCTGGAGTACGGCAAACAGGGGGTGCGGGCGGTGTGCGTGGCACCGGGCAGCATCAAGTCCGGGATCACCGACGCCACCGGCGGCTACCTGCCGCCGGACTCCGACTGGTCGCTGCTGGCCAAGCTGTCGCCGCTGCTGCCCACCACGCTGGAATCCAGCGGCGCCCCGATGGGTTCCCCGGCGGCGGTCGCCGGGGTGGTCGCGATGCTGGTGTCCGACGACGGGGCGTTCATCACCGGCACCGAGATCCGCATCGACGGCGGCACCCACGCCTAGTGGGGGATTGACTCTGCGTCTACGGCGCGATCTTCTCGCACAAACCCGCCCTCAGCGCAGAGTCAATCGCGTCTAGGGGTCCATCGAGCGCGGCGAAGAAGGATTCGGTGACGGTGTCGAGCAGCGCCCCGCGAGCGGCACGGATCGCGGCGGCCGCGCCGTCGTGCGGGCACCGCGCCACGACCCCTTCGGCCATGCCGATCACCGCCGCGGTGACCCCGAGCGGATAGATCAGGCCGAACGGCATGCGGTAGATCGGGTTTCGCAGCCCGGCCGCGGCGGCGCCGCTGGCGATGGCGTGGTAGTCCAGCACCCGATACCCGGGCACGGCGGTGCCCGCGGCGGCGACGCACGACCCCGCGCCGATCCGCAGCTGCGAGCGCGGCACCAGCACGTGCACCCGCCGGGGCCCCCCGTCGAGCCGGGCGCCCAGCAGTACCCAGGCGCAGTGGTCGATCCCGACCGGGGCCGGCCAGCGCCCGGTGAGCCGGTAGCCCGCGGCGGCCGCGGTCAGCGCCCCCGCCGGCTTTAGCGCCGCGGCCACCCAGGTGTCGGCGTCGGCCTCCCATACTTCGTCACGCACCCGCCGCGGTGCCATCGCCAACTGCCAGCCGGCCACGCCGACCAGGCCGGCGACCCATCCGGCCGGACCGTGCAGGGCGGCGACCGCCATCACCGCTTCCGCGAAATCGCCGGGATGGGTGGCGAAACCGCCGTATTCCTCCGGTTGCAGCATCCGGGCCACCCCGGTGCCGCGCAGCACCGCCACCGTCGCGGCGTCCAGCCGATCCGACGACCGCAGCAGCGTGGCGCCGTCACCGATCGCGGCGAACACCTGTGGGGGCATACCCCTCATCGTCGGCGACACCGGCACCGGGTTGCCGACCGATCTCGCTCAGTGGGATTGTTTGAGGTGGCGATGCGAACTCGACCGGGAAAGGCCAGCGATGGCGACTGCCGACACCACCAGCTCGATGGTGGCCCGGGTCGCGCTGATCATGAACCTATTCGACGACCCCGGCAAACGGCTGCGCCTCGATCAGGTGGTGTCCCGTACCGGGCTGCCCCGGTCGTCGGTGCACCGCATCCTCAAACAGCTGTATGCGGTTGGGCTGCTGCAACATCGGCCCGACGGCTACTGCATCGCCGCCTCCCCGCTGCCGGTGGGCCGGATGGTGGATCACGCCGAGCTGCGCGGGGTGGCCTCGGCGACGCTGGCCCGGCTGCACGCCGACACCGGATTGGTGGTGCAGCTTGGGGTGCTGCTCGGCGGTGATGTCGTCTACCTCGACAAGGTCGCCGGGGACAGCGGTGCGCTGGTGCCGACCCGGGTCGCCGGGCGGACCCCGGCGCACGCCAGCGCGCTGGGCAAAGCCATGCTGGCGCAGCTGCCCGCCGAGGAGGTGGACGCGGTGGTCGCCCACCCGCTGCGCAAGCGGACCCGGGCCACCATCGCCGACCTGGGGACGCTGCATCAGGAGTTGGCGCGGATCCGGTCCCGGCACGGGCTGGCCTACGACACCGAGGAATTGGCGGTCGGCCTGTGCAGTGTCGCGGCGCCGATCCGCACCGGCGACGGTGAAATCGCCGGTTTGTCGCTGACCGGTGCGGTGCCGATGCCCCGGCTGCAGCGCACCGCCCCGTTCGTGCTGCGCGCCGCCGGCCGCGTCTCCCAGCAGCTCGGCCGCATCGACACCGGCACCACCGCGCAAGCCGCCGCCGACACCGACAGCATGCTGTCCCGGGTGCTGCGCACCCTGTCCTCCGACGCCTGGGTGTGACCGATCACAAGATGAACTCGTCGACCGGCAACCCGAACGCGAACTCGCCCACCACCGACAGCACCCGGTCGACGTCGTTGGCGACATGCATGCGCGCGGTCTGCACATCCCGCCACACCCGTTCGGCCCGGCCGTCGTCGTCGACGAGGCCGATCAACAGCCGCACCGCGTTCATGGACCGCTCAAAGGCCAGCACCTGATCGCGTCGAGCCCGCAGCATCAACGCCGGCTCCGGGCTGGTGTCGGTGCGCGCGCAGTCCATGAGTTCGCCTAGGTTGCGGCGCATTTGGAGTACCGACAGGGTCAGGTCGGCGTCGGCTAGCGCGAGCGGGCTCAGCGGCGCGGCGGCCGAGGTGGCGCGCCCGGCCAGCAGCCCGACGGCGGCGCCGAGCACCGGGATGGTTCCGGCGTGGGTGTACAGGGTGGGCTGCGGAAGCCGGTACAGCGGGGCCAATTCCACGCGTTGATCGGCGCTGACCCACCCGAAGGTGCGGTAGCTGGGCACGGTGGCCCCGGCGACGACGACCTCGTCGGCGCCGATTGCCCGCAGCCCCACCGGGTTCCAGGCCGGTTCGACGACGTAGTCGGTGCGGGGCACCACCGCCACGGTGAAGTCTTCGGCGGCGCCGTCGGGGCCGACGACGAGGGCGCCGGCGATCAGCCACGACGCGTGCCGAGCCCCGGCGCAGCGGCTCCACCGCCCCGACAGCCGGAAGCCGTCGCCGACGCGTTCCAGCCGGCCGGTCGGGCCGTAGGACGCGCACAGCAGCGCGCCCGCGTCGGCTGCCCACACGTCTCGCTGCGCCTGAGGATCGAAAAGCGCCAGGTGCCAAGCATTTACCGCGAACATGCCGGCCAGCCAGCCGGTGGAGGTGCACGCCGCGGCGATGTCCCGGACCACGGCAAGGTAGTCGTCCGGGTCGGCCTGCCCGCCACCGAACGCCCTCGGCTGCAGCATCGCGAACACCCCGGCGTCGGCCAGGCCCGCGATGATCGCGGGGTCGACGGCCCCGTGCCGGTCGACGTCGGCGGCGGCTGCGGCGATGGTGGGCAGCAGCGGGCGCACCGCCTCCAGCACGTGGTTCATCGCATCGCCCTCCGCGTCGTGGATACCATTCGGTGTGGCCGCGCACCAGACCCCGGATTCGGATTGGCGGCTGCTGCAGCCGGTCCGGTACGGCGGGCGGGGATTGCCCGGCGAGGAGTTCGTGTCCGCGGTGTGCGCCCTGGCCGGCGCCGACGGGTCGGCGGGGTGGCTGGCGGCGATGTTCAACGCCGCCGCCGCCGAGGTCGCCGCGCTGCCCGCCGCGGCGGGCGACGCGGTGTGGGGCGACGCCCCCGCCGCCCTGGTGGCGGCCGGTTATCAACCGGGCGGGCAAAGGTTGCGAGATGGGCAGCTGAGCGGCCGGTGGACGGTCACCGGCGCCGAGCGCGCGGACTGGTTGTTGCTGAGCGCCGACGACCGCGGGGTGCGCTACCGGGTGCTGGTGCCCCGCGGCGACGCCCAGATCGAGCCGAGCGCGGCACACGGGTTGGCGGCGGCGGGAATCTGCGCGGTGACCGCCGCCGGACTGCGGGTCGAGGAGCGGCGGCTGTTCAGCGCCCCGCCGCCGACGGTGCTGGTCGGCGCGGGCGCCGCGGCGGCGGTGATTGGGGCCGCCGACGGGCTGTGGCGGGTGCACGTCGAGCAGGTGCGAGACCGGCTGGCCACCTCCTACGGCAGCGAGGAGATCACCGCGGCGACCACCACCCGGGTGGCGCGGGCGGCCTGCGACCTGGACGCCGCCGCACTGCAGATCGCGGCGTCGCTGACCCAGGGCCCGGGCGCCGCGGCCGCCGCCCAGCTGCAGGCCGTCACCCGGGCCCGTGGCGCCGCCGACCACCTGCTGGGCGGCAGCCGCCGCCATGCGCTGGACGCCTCAGACCCGGTCACCCGCTTTTGGCAAGACGTCCACGCCGGCTGCCGGCTGACGCTGCGTCTGCTCGGCTAACTGCGCCAGTACCACCGGCAGGTGATCGGCGATCTCCCACGGGTTGGGCACGTGGTCACCGCAGGTGAGCACCCCGATCGTCATCTGGTCGGCGTAGCTCCAGCCGGTGAAGTTCAGGCCCATCGGGAACACCAGCGGGCCCGTCGAGATCAACGCCTCCACCGGCGCCCCGCCGAAGGACAGCCGCCGCGGCCCCCGCATGTTCGACGCGATGAGGCTGAACGTCGGTCGGTGGCTGGTCCGTTCGCCCAGCAGCGGCAGCGCCCGGGAGTAGAACCAGAACAGCGGCCAGTACTCCATCCAGTCGTGCTGCAGCCACAGGTCTCGTTCGGCCTGCACGTCGCGGGCGGTGCGGGTGGCCGCGGCGATGCTGCGCAGCCGCGCCACCGGATCGGCGATGTCGGTGGCCAGCGCCACGTTCCACCGCGCCACCTGGTTCCCCCACGGGTCGCCGTCGGGCGGGCGCATCGACACCGGCACCACCGCGGTCAGCGGTTCGGCGGCCAGTTCGCCGCGCCGGAGCAGGAATTCGCGCAGGGCACCGCTGCACACCGCCAAAAACACGTCGTTGACGGTGACCCCGTACGCGGTGGCGACCCGTTTGATGGTGGGCAGATCGCAGCCGCGGTAGGCGAACCGGCGATCGGCGGTCAACGGGGCGTTGAACCGGGTGCCCGGCGCGGAGAACGCGGGCGCGTAGCCGGGCAGCCCCGCCCGGCGGCGCCGCAGCATGGTGCGGCTAACCCGCACGGTGCGGGCCACCACGCGGGGGAATTTGGTGGCCGCCGCCCATTGGTGGCGGGCCACCAGCGGGAACCACCGCCACGGCGCCGGCCGCCGCTCGGTGGGCGCCGCCGGGGCGGGGTCCTCGTCGCTGCAGATCCGCTCCAGCAGGTGCAGCGACGCGGTGCCGTCGGCCACCGCGTGGTGGATCTTCCACACCAGCGCGATCCGGCCGTCGGCCAGGCCGTCGACGTACCACAGCTGCCAGGCCGGCCGGGTGCGGTCCAGGCCGTCGCGCAGGATGGTGCCGATCGCCGCGGCGAGTTCGCGATCCCCGCCCGGGGCGGCGGCGCGGGCCCGCTGCACGTGGTAGTCGAGGTCCAGGTGTGGCCGTGCCGCCCACCACGGCCGGCCCACCCGCAGCCGCGGCAGCAGCAGCTGCCACTGCAACGGTTCGATGCGGGCGGCGAGGCCGGGCACGGCGGCCCGCACCGACTCGAACGTGAGCGGTGTCGCCCCCCGCGCCGGGTCGAGCACCAGCACCTTGATGGTGTGTTGCGGTTGGGTGGCGTTTTCCCAGGCCAGGAAGCTGTTGTCCTCACCCTTCAGGCGCCGCATGATCGTCCCCTGCTGTGTGGCATGCATCACTTCTACGGCAGCGGTGTGCGGCGGCCGACAACTTGTCTCGGCCAGTGAGACATGTCGGTTCGGGGGTTCGGTGCCCGGCCCTACCGTGCACGCCATGAAACGGTTCATCCACGGCCTGACCGTGACCGCCCGCAGCCTGCGGGTGCTCCGCACGGCCGGGCTGTCCCAGGGCGTGCGCGACGGCATCCGGTCCGCGACGCTGACCCGGCGGTACGGGGCGTTCGCCGGGATCATCGAGGCCGCCGCCGCCCGCACCCCCGACGCCGTCGCGGTCACCGACGACTTCGGTGATCTGACGTTCGCCGGCCTCAACGACCGGGTCAACGCGCTGGCGCGGGCCTGGACCGCCCGCGGCATCGGCGCCACCGACGTGATCGCGGTGCTGTGCCGCGATCACCGCGGGTTGATCACCGTGCTGGCGGCGGCCGGCAAGGTCGGGGCGCAGCTGCTGCTGATGAACACCGGGTTCGCCGCGCCGCAGCTGGCCGAGGTCGCCGCCCGGGAACACGTCACCGTGCTGGTGTACGACGACGAATTCACCGAGCTGCTCGGCGCCGTCGACCCGCAGGTGGTGCGGTTCGTCGCCGACACCGACGCCGACGCCGCGCTGGACCGGCTGATCCGGGCGGCGTCGAGCGCGCCGGTGCCCGCCCCCGCCCGGCCGGGCGGGCTGACCCTGCTCACCAGCGGCACCACCGGCACCCCCAAGGGGGCGCCGCGCACCAAGGCGTCGCCGTTGTTCTCCGCGCAGCTGCTCGACCGGGTGCCGCGTCGGCGCAACGACACCTGCCTGCTGGCCGCGCCGATGTTCCACGGCACCGGGTTGGGGCAGGCGGTGTTGTCGCTGGCGCTGGGCAACCGGCTGGTGCTGCAGCGCAAATTCGACCCGGAGCAGACGCTGCGCAACGTCGCCGCCTACCGGTGCGACGTGCTGGTGGTGGTGCCCACCATGCTGCACCGGATCCTGGCGCTGCCCAAGGAGATCCGCGACCGCTACGACACGTCGTCGCTGCGGATCGTGTTCGCGTCGGGGTCGGCGCTGGCCCCGGAGTTGGTCCGGCGCGCCCTCGACGAGTTCGGCCCGGTGCTCTACAACTTCTACGGCTCCACCGAGCTGGCCGCGATCACGGTGGCCACCCCGGAGGACCTGGCGCACGATCCCGGCACCGCCGGTCGACCCCCGGTGGGGTGCACGGTCCGGCTCTACGACGCCGACGGGGCGCCGATCACCACCGCCGGAACGGTGGGACGCATCTTCGCCGGCAGCACCGTGAGCTTTTCCGGGTACACCGACGGCCGGCGCAAACAAGTCATCGACGGCCTGCTGTCCAGCGGCGACGTCGGCCACTTCGACGCCACCGGGCGGCTTTACGTCGACGGCCGCGACGACGACATGGTGATCTCCGGCGGCGAGAACGTGTACCCGCTGGAGGTGGAAAACCTGCTCTGCGGGCATCCCGGGGTGGCCGAGGTTGCGGTGTTCGGCGTGCCCGACCCCGACTTCGGGCAACGCCTGAAGGCCGCTGTGGTGCGCGCCGACGACGCGGCGGTCAGCGCCGACGAACTCCGGGACTATGTGCGGGCGAACCTGGCCCGCCACAAGGTGCCGCGGGAGATCGAGTTCGTGGCGGTGCTGCCGCGCAACGCGACCGGCAAGATCCTGCGCGCCGCGCTGACCGGGGGCGGTGTGAAATGAGCGAGCTGGACACCATGCAGCGGGAGTTGGCGGCCCGGATGAGCGCGGCGTTTGCGTCGATTCTCACCGGCGACGGGGACGCCGCCGAAGTCCGGGCCAGCCTGACGGCCAGCCGCCGGCCCGCCGCGCCGGTGGCGGTGCAGCAGGTGGTGCCGCGCCGCATTCCGGGTCCCGGCGGGGACGTGCCGGTGCGGGTCTATGTCCCGCTGGGCTCCGACGGCGGCGCGCTGCCGGTGCTGATCTATTTCCACGGCGGCGGATTCGTGCTGTGCGACCTGGATTCGCACGACTCCTGCTGCCGCCGGCTGGCCAACGGCGCCGGAGCGGTGGTGGTCTCGGTCGACTACCGGCTTGCGCCGGAGTCGCCGTTTCCGGCCGCGGTCGACGACGCCTGGGCGGCCGTGCAGTGGGTGGCCGGCCACGTCGGCGAGCTCGGTGGCGACCCGGACCGGCTGGTGGTGGCCGGCGACAGCGCCGGCGGCAACCTGGCTGCGGTGACGGCGATGCTCGCCCGGGACCGCGGCGGTCCGCCGATCGCATTCCAGCTGCTGATCTACCCGGTCGTCGACCAGCGCCGCAAAACGTCGACGGGCAGCCCGCACACCGCCAGCGGCGTGCTCACCGCCGAACACATGCAGTGGTTCACCCAGCAATACCTGGGGCCCGACGGGGACCGCGGCAATGTGCTGGCCTCACCGATCCTGGGGGAGATGGCCGGGCTGCCGCCCGCGCACATCGTCACCGGCGGGCTGGATCCGCTGTGCGAAGAAGGCGAGCAGTACGCCCAGCGGTTGCGCGCGGCCGGGGTCCCGGCCACCGTGCGGCGCTACGCGCGCGGCTTTCACGGCTTTTTCAACCTGGCCGATCACCTGCCGGCCGCCCGGCAGGCCAGCGACGACGTGTGCGCGGTCCTGCGGGACGCGTTGAGAGGAGAACGTCCATGCAGCTAAGCGGAACCCGGGCGCTGATCACCGGGGCCAGCCGCGGGTTGGGGAAAAGCCTCGCCGAGACGCTGGCCGCCCGCGGCGCCACCGTCGCGCTGGTGGCGCGCAACCGGGACGACCTGGAGATCCTGGCCAAAGAACTCGACGGGCGGGCCTATCCCACCGACCTGGCCGACCCCGACGCGGTGACCGGACTGGTCGACCGGGTGGAGGCCGACGGCCCGGTGGATGTATTGATCAACAACGCCGGCATCGACCGGGTGGGCCGTTTCTCCGACACCAGCGCCGCGCAGGTGCGGGACCTGTTGCAGGTCAACCTGGCCGCGCCGATGGAGCTGTGCCGCCAGCTGATGCCACGGATGCTGCGGCGGGGCCGCGGCCACATCGTCAACGTCTCGTCGTTCGGGGCGATCTCGACCGGGCCGGGTGTCACGTTGTACGGCGCCTCCAAGGCGGGGCTGAGCCATTTCACCGCCGGGATCCGCTCCGAGCTGCGCGGCCAGCCGGTGGGCACCACCCTGGCCCAGCTGGGGGAGGTCAAAACCGACATGATCGACCACATCCGGGAATTCGGCCCGGCCCGGCGCACCATCGAACGGTCGCTGCGCTGGCGGATGCTGCCCGCGGAGGCGCTGGAGCCCGACGCCGTCGCCGCGGCGATCGCCGACGCCGTCGAACGCAACCGGCGCCACGTGATCCTGCCGCGGCGCATCACGCTGATGGCCAAGTTCACCGAGTTCCCGCGCCGGGTCTCGGAAATCATGCTGACCGGCATCGACCAGGACGGGGACTAGAACCATGGCGCTGGCCGACCTGACCGGAAAGGTCGCCATCATCACCGGGGCGGCGCGCGGCCAAGGCGCCGCCGAGGCGCGGCTGTTCGCGGCGCTGGGCGCCCGGGTGGTGCTCACCGATGTGCTGGTCGACGAGGGCGAGCGGGTGGCCGCCGAACTCGGGGCTCGTTTCGTGCGGCACGACGTCGGCGACGAACACGGCTGGGCGGGCGTGGTCGAGATGGCCGTTGCTGCTTACGGCCGGGTCGACGTGCTGGTCAACAACGCCGCGATCTGCCACGTGCACCCCCTGGCCGAGCAGGGCGTCGACGGGTTCGAACGGATGCTGCGGGTCAACCTGATCGGGCCGTTTCTGGGGACCAAGGCGGTGCTGGAGCCGATGAAGTCGGCCGGCGGCGGCTCGATCATCAACGTGTCCTCGCAGGCCGGTCTGCAGGGTCTGGCCGGCTACGGCGGCTACGGCGCGTCGAAATGGGGACTGCGGGGCATGTCCAAGGTCGCCGCGATCGAGTTGGGGCCGTGGGGGATTCGGGTCAACTCGGTGCACCCGGGCCTGATCGACACCCCGATGGTCGCGCACCTGCCCGTGCAACGCGGCCCCGGCGGCCATCCCGGGGCGCCGCTCACCCGGATCGGCACCCCGCAGGAAGTCGCCGAGGTGGTGGCCTTCCTGGCCTCCGACGCGTCCTCCTACATCACCGGGGCCGAGCTGGCCGTCGACGGCGGCGCCAGCGCTGGACGGATCCCCACCCCCACCCCCTGACGCGCGCACCCTGGTGGCCCCGCGCGCACCCTGGCGGCCGCGCGCGCCGAGATCGACGTTAACGTGTCCGGTACTCGTACTTTTCCGCGCTAACGTCGATCTCGGCGAAGTAGGTAGGGGCACATGACGTCAGAGTTGAGCCACGACGCGACCCGTCGCGAGGTCGCCACCGAATCCGGGGTGCTGCGCTACCACGAGGCCGGGGACGGGCCGCCGCTGGTGCTGCTGCACGGCTCCGGGATCGGGGTGACCGGGTGGCGCAACTTCCGGGGTGTGCTGCCGGCGTTCGCCGAGCATTTCCGCTGCCTGATCCTGGAATTCCCCGGCTTCGGGGTCAGCGACGACTTCGGCGGTCACCCGATGCTCACCGCGTTCGACGCGCTGGCGAAGTTCACCGAGGCGTTGGGCCTGGGCAACTTTGACATCGTCGGCAACTCGATGGGCGGCGGCGTCGGGATCAACTACGCGATCGCGAAGCCCGAGCAGGTGCGCCGGCTGGTGACCATCGGCGGCATCGGCACCAACCTGTTGACCCCGGGACCGGCCGAGGGCATCCGGCTGCTGCAGGAATTCACCGAGAACCCCAGCCGCGACGCGTTGATGTGGTGGTTGCGCTCGATGGTTTACGACCCGGCGGTGTTGACCGACGAAATCGTCGAAGAGCGTTGGCAGTTGGCCACCGATCCGCAGGTGCTGGCCAGCGCCCGGCGGATGTACGGCAAGGAGACGTTCGCCGCGATGATGCAGGCGATGCAGGCGTCCAAACGGCCGCCGCCGTGGGCGATGATGCACCGGGTGCAAGCGCCGACGTTGATCACCTGGGGCCGCGACGACCGGGTCAGCCCGCTGGACATGGCGCTGATCCCGATGCGCACCATCCCCAACGCCGAGTTTCACGTATTCCCCAACTGCGGGCACTGGACGATGATCGAGGCCAAGGACGCATTCCAGTCCGTGGTACTGGACTTCCTGCGGCGGCCCTGACCGCGGGCGTCACCTTGCCCGCGAGCGTGCGCAAACACGGTGAATTGCCCGGCGTGTCGTGCGGGGACACGCACGCTCGCCGAGGAGGCTAGCTGACCGTCAGGTCCACCCGCGGCCAGGCGTTGTTGGCGTAGCCGCCGGGATTCCACAGCGCGGCAGGGGATTCCGGGTGGGTGGCGCCGCTGTCATCCCAGGCGCGGGCCCGCACGGTCAGCGGGCCGGGGCGCGCCGCCACGGTGCATGTCCAGGGCCGCCACGCCCACCGGCTGCGCGGGGGCCGCAGCGCGGCGGGCCGCCAGCTCACCCCGGCGTCGAGGGACACCTCGACGCGGGCGATGCGCCGCGAATCGTCGGCGATCGCGTAGCCGCGCACCTCCAGCGGCCCGGCCGGCACCGTCGCACCGTCGTCGGGAACCAGGATGCCGCAGCTCAACGCCAGCGACGACAACGCAATCCCCGCATCGGACGGGTCCGGGTCGGCGGGCAGCAGCCGATAGTCGACGGCCTGAAAATAGTTCCGTGACGGAAACGGCTGCACGGTGATGCCGGTGACCCATTTGACGCTGCGGGCCCCGATGAACCCGGGCACCACCACCCGCACCGGCCCACCGTGCAGCCGCGGCAGCGGCTCGCCGTTCATCTGCCAGGCCAGCAGCACGTCCGCAGAAAGCGCCTTGTCCAACGGGATTGAGGAACCGTAGGTCTGCACCGGGCGGGCCTCCGGCGCGACATCGGGGGCGTCGAAGGCCACGTGCAGCCCGTCGGCGGGGCTGACACCGGCCGCGCGCAGGATGTCGGCCAGCCGGGCCCCGCGCCACGCCGCGGTGGAGATCGCCCCCTGCTGCCACGGGTCCTTGCCGGGGATCGGGCGCACCTTGAGCAGCTCGGCGCGCCGGTTACCGGCGCACGCCAACGTCGCGACCACCTCATGCGCGGGGAAGCGGGTCAGTTGCCGGTAGCTCAGCTGCAGCGGCCGCGCGACGGCGCCGTCGACCCGCAGCCGCCACCGCGTGGCGGCGATGTCGGGGATGGCGCCGTGGTTGCGGCAGTAGAAGGCGTTGGTGGCGGTGATGTCGTCCTCGGCCAGCGCCGACGCCGGCGGTTCGGCGTTGACCGGGCTGCGGCTGCGCACGATCATGTCGCGGCGCTTCCGCCACGTCTTCGCAGTGTCAGCTCGCACGGTCGGGATGCCGTTCGCTAGTTCACGCAGGGGATGCCGCCGCCGGACTCGATCGGCTTGCCCTGGTCCGGGGTCGGTTCGGTGGAGGTGGTGTAGCCGGAACTGGTCGTGGTCGACGTCGTCGTCGACGACGAGGTGGTGGTGTCGTCGTCGTCCAGCGGCGGCGGGTAGTAGTCGCCGCCCAGGGTGACCCGAATCTGCCCGGCACCCAACGCCGCGTTCGGGTGGTCGGCGGCGTCGATGCCGAGCAGCCCGGACAGGGCGTGTGCGTCGGTGTCGGCGCCGGGGCCGTAGTCGATCCGGGTGGTGGTGGGTTCCCCGTCGACGGGGTCGCGCACCTCGCCGGTGGTGTAGCCGCGGTCCTCCAGCGCCTGGGCCACCTTGCCGGCCAGCCCGCTGGTGTCCCCGGCGTTGATCACGTTGACGACGGTGTCCGGGTTCGGTTTGGTGCTGCCGGTCGAGGTGGTGGTGGACACCGGGGTGCCGAACGCCGCGGCCACCTCGGCCTTGATGGCGGTGGGGTCGATGACGTTGACGTCTTGGCCGTCGATTGTTTCGTAGCGCAGCACCGGCAGGGTCCGGTATTCGACCTGTCCGCCGGCCAGCGCCTCCAGCCGCTGGAACTGGTCTTCGCCCCAGCCGCCGGACAACACGATGTCCTTGCGCGCCACCGCCATCAGGCGTTTGAGCTTGCCCAAGTCGGTGAAGGTGCCCGAATCCTTCAGTTGGTGCATCACCGACACCAGAAACGCCTGCTGGCGGTGGGTGCGGTCCAGGTCGCCGTTGTCCAGGCCGTGCCGCTGCCGCACGAAGGCCAGCGCCTGTTCGGCGTTGAGCCGTTGCCGACCGGCCGGGAAGTCGGCGCCGGAGTACTCGTCGTAGACGGCGTGCTTGAGGCACACCTCCACCCCGCCCAGGCTTTGGGTCAGGTCGTAGAAACCGGCCAGGTTGATCTCGGCGAAGTAGTCGATCGGCACCCCGGTCAGGTTCCGCACCGCCCGCAGGGTGGCCGCTCGACCCGCCTCACGGCCTCGGGTCTCCAGCTCCTTCTGGCTGGTCACCCCCTGGTCGATGAGCTTGTCCTCGGTGTGGGCCTTGGTCAGCCCGTACGCTTCCTTGATCTTGATGTGGTTGTAGCCGGGCACGCCGGTGAACCGCACCCAGTCGTCGCGGGGGATGGAGAAGGCGACCACCCGGTCGTCGGCCCCCACATGGACCAGGATCAGCGTGTTGGTGTTGTAGCCCCCGACGTCGGAGTCCCCGGCGTGCAACCGGTTCAAGATGGCTTGGGGCAGGTCGTTGCCGTCCTGGTCTTTGCGGGAGTCCAACCCGATCAGCAGGATGTTCATCTCCCCGCCGACCGAGCGGGGATCCTCGGCGCCCAGGGCTTCCGAGACGGTGATCCCGCCCAGCGCGCCGTGCGCGACCCAGTAGCCGCCCCCGGTCAGCAGCACCGCCGCCAGCGACACCAGCGTCCCGAAACCGCGGGTCAGCCCTCGGCGCAGCCGGGAACGCGACCGCGGCGCCCGACGACGATGCCGACCGCGGGAACTCAGCTCCCCCACCGCGACCTCGATCGCGTCGGGAACCCAGCCGCCCGCGCGCCCGCGGACGTTTGCGGTGGTGACGGCTGGCGCATGGCGTCCAGTATGGGGCAGCTTGCTGGGGGGCCAGAAAACCCAAGGTCAGGCCGGGCGGACCACCGGATGGGAGCATGGCAATGGGGGCCGGTCGACGAAGGGGGACAGCAGGTGGCACTCCCGGCTGGACGGCACGTCTTTTGCGGTGCCGCCGGTTACGAGCCGGCCCGCCGCGCCACGGTGTGGAACGGTCTGGTGCCCGACCGGTTTCCCGACGTCATCGTGCGTGCGCACACCGTCGCCGACGTGGTGTCGGCGGTGCGGTACGCCGCCGCCCACGGCCACCGGATCGGGGTGTGTTCGGGTGGGCATCACTGGGCGGCCAATCATCTGCGGGACGGGGGTGTGCTGCTCGACGTCGGCGGCCTCGACCGGTGCGTGATCGACCCCGAGCGCCGGGTCGCGGTCGTCGGGCCCGGCACCTCCGGCAGCAAGTTCAGCGCCGAACTCGCGCGGCACGGGCTGTTTTTCCCCACCGGGCACTGCGAGGGCGTCGCGCTGGGCGGATATCTGCTGCAGGGCGGCTACGGCTGGAACGGCCGGGTCCTGGGGCCCGCCTGCGAGAGCGTGCTCGGCGTCGACGTCGTCACCGCCGACGGTCAACAGCGCTACTGCGACCCGGACACCCACGCCGACCTGTACTGGGCCGCCCGCGGCGCGGGACCCGGGTTCTTCGCCGTGGTCACCGCGTTTCACCTGCGGCTGCACCCGCGCCCGGCGGTCTGTGGGCGCGGCGTCTACAGCTATCCCGTCGACGCGGCCGACGAGGTGTTCGGCTGGGCGCGCACGATCAGCCCGCACGTCGATGCGCGGGTGGAACTGCAGCTCATCGTGTCGCGACGGCCACCGGTCCCCGGCCACCCGGGTCCCAGCATCGTGGTGGCCGCCCCGGTGTTCGCCGACTCGGAAGCCGAAGCCCAAGCGGCCCTGGCGATCCTGGGCAGTTGCCCGGTCGTCGACCAGGCGCTCGACCAAACCCCGTATGCGCCAACCAGCTTGGCCGAGTGGTACGCCATGGCCAGCGTCGACTATCCGCGCGGGCACCGCTACGCCGTCGACAACATGTGGACCTCGGCGTCGGCCGAGGAGCTGCTGCCGGGCCTGCGCCGCATCCTCGACACCCTGCCCCCGCCGCCGTCGCATCTGCTGATGTACAACTGGGGGCGCTCCGCCGCGCGCCGCGAGGCGTTGTACGGCCTGGAGGACGAGATCAACCTGGCGCTGTGCGCGATTTGGGCCGACCCCGCCGACGATGAGCGGTACCGCGGCTGGGCGGAGACCCAGATGGCCGCGATGGCGCACCTGGCCAGCGGCATCAACCTGTGCGACGAGAACCTGGGCCGGCGCCCGGCCCGGTTCGCCACCGCCGAGAACATGGCCCGGCTGCAGCGGATACGCGCCGCCTACGACCCGGACGGCCGCTTCCACAGCTGGCTGGGCGGCGCCGAAGATTAGGCTAGGGTAGCCAACGCCGCCTCGGCGGCTCCTACCCGAATTGCCCAGCAAACTGCGCCGGCGTAAACGGGCCGCGTTAAACTCCAACCGCGAACGGTCCCGCGATCGCCAGGAGGCGGTGTTGGTGAAGGAGCCGCCGGTCGGCGGCACAACGTTGGAGTGGCAAGCCGCGTCGCAGTTCGGTCCCTACCTGCTGAAGCGGCTGCTGGGTCGCGGCGGCTTCGGCCTGGTGTACGAGGCGTTCGACACAAACAAGAGCCGGACCGTGGCGTTGAAGTTGTTGCCGCAGTCGTGTTCGACCAACCCGGTGTTCCGGACCCGGTTGTTCCGGGAAGCCAGCACCGCCGGCCGGCTCACCGACCCCCATGTGGTCCCGATCCACGACTACGGCGAGATCGAGGGCCAGCTGTTCATCGACATGCGGCTGGTGCGGGGCACCGACCTGCGCACCGTCTTGGATGAAAAGGGGCCGCTGTCCCCGGCGCGGGCGGTGTCGGTCGTCGGGCAGATCGCGTCGGCGCTGGACGCCGCGCACGCCGAGCAGATCGCGCACCGCGACGTCAAACCCGCCAACATCCTGCTCACCGAGGGCGATTTCGCCTGCCTGGCCGACTTCGGGTTGGCCAACGCGGCCACCGACGCCAAACTCACCACCACCGGCAGCACCGTGGGCACCTTCGCCTACATGGCCCCCGAACGGCTGGCCGATGAGCACACCGACCACCGCGTCGACGTCTACGCCCTGGCCTGCGTGCTCTACGAGTGCCTGACCGGGGGCCCGCCGTACACGGCCAGCGAGTTGGCGGCGCTGATCGCCGCCCACCTGACCACCGCCATCCCGCGGCCCAGCCAACAACGCCCGGGCATTCCGGCCGCCTTCGACGACGTCATCGCCCGCGGGATGGCCAAAAACCCCGACAAGCGCTACTCCAGCGCCGGCGAGTTGGCCGCCGCCGCCCGCCGCGCGCTCGGCCACCACCACGACACTTTTCCGGCCATTCACCCCGCTGCCGCGGCGCCGACGTCGCGGCCCCGCCGGATCGCCTGGCTCGCCGCGGCCGCGGTGTTCGTCCTGGTCGCCGCGACCGCGCTGACCTACTGGATCGGCCACCGCCACGACCACCCGGCAACCCCGGTCGCCGACGCCTCCGCACCGACCGCCTCGCCCAGCGCCGCCGTCGCCCGGGTCACCGCCACCATCCCGGTCGGCAAACGCCCGGAGGGGGTGGCCGTCGACCCCACCAACGGCACCGTCTACGCGGCCAATTACGGCGATGGGACCCTGTCGGTGATCGACGCCGCCAGCCGCACCGTCACCGCCACCATCGAAGTCGGCAAGGGCCCGGTCTGGTTGGCGGTCGACCCCACCACCCACCTCGCCTACACCGCCAACAACCGCGACGACTCGGTGTCGGTGATCGACACCGCGAGCGGGACGCTGGCCACCACCATCCCGGTCGGCACCAATCCGTGGGGGCTGGCCGTCGACCCCACCACCCACACCGGCTTCGTGGCCAACAGCTGGGACAACAACGTGTCGGTGTTCGACCTCGCGCACAACACCGTCGTGGCCACCGTCCCGGTGGGCAAGAACCCGTTCGGGGTGGCGGTCGATCCGACCGGCCACACCGCCTATGTGGCCAACAGCGACAACACGGTGTCGCTGATCAACACCACCGACCACACCATCGCGGCCGCCATCCCGGTCGGCGGGGATCCGCGGGGGCTGGCGGTGGACTCCGCCGCCCACACCGTGTACGTGGCCAACGAATCCGACGGCACCGTGTCGGTGATCGACCTCGCCAGCCACGCGGTGATCGCCACGATCCCGGTTGGCAAACACCCGCACGGGGTGGCCCTGGACTCCGGTGCCCACCTGGCCTACGTCGCCAACGAAACCGAGGGCACGGTGTCGGTGATCGACACCGTCAAACACACCGTGGTCGCCACGATCACCATCGGCAAGGACACCTTCGTGGTGGCCGTCGATCCCGCCAGCCACACCGCTTACACCGGCAACCACGACGACACCGTCTCGGTGATCGAACCGACCACCTAAACGGATTACCGGTGAGCGACATCGCGGCGCGTGTCCAGGACTACCTCGACCGCACCCGGGACGCGTTTCCGCCCGGCTCCGACCGCTACTACGCTCGAATCGCCCTCGACGTGGCGCTGCAGGCCTACCGCGGCGGCAACTTTGGAATCGGGGCGGTCGCGGTGGTGCGGTCCGGGTCCACCGCCGACTTGTTCTACGGCGAAAATGCGATGGCTCAACCCAATGCGGTGATCGAGCACGCCGAAACCCAGGCGGTGCTTCGCGTCGCGGCCGGTGCGGCGCCCGATCACACGATCACGCTGCCGGAGCCGGCGGATGCTGGCCTTTCGGTCTACGGCACCGTCGAGCCGTGCCCGATGTGTGCGTGCGTGCTGACCAACGCCGGCGTGCAGCGGTCGGTGTCCACCTGCCTCGACGGTGACCTGGTGCGTGACGGCGACTATCTGGCCAGCGACGGCGGCGCGAACGTGCTCGGGGACAAGTACCCGACCCAGCCGCGCGTGTGGCGGGATATCCAGCGGGCCCGCGGATTACGGTTCGAGCTGTTGGCGCCGGCCGAACCGGAACTGCGCGAGCTGAGCTGGAAGATCCTGGCCGAGACCCGGGAAGAGATTGATGAATTGCTGGCGACCAGGCCGGGGGTCGGGCGCGGGCAGCGTCGGTAGCGATTCGCAGCTCTCCACCCAGTCACCGCGCCCGATAATCGCCATCAGCATGTTCGTCATCTCCGTCCGCTCATCGCTGTCGGCGAGCAGGCGCATCCGGCTCAGTGGTAACTCGTAGCATTCCGATTCCGAACGGGCGGCGACCACCACGACGATGGCCAGCACATCTCCGTCGGCGGCGGAGACGGCGCGGCAGCCCTTCTTGGGCCCGACGGGTAATTTGCGTAGACGGGTAGATAGCGGCGGTCCGCGCGGCTCGCCACGGTCGGCCGGCGAGGACTTCTGGAGGTCCTTCAGCACTAGGACTCGCACTGGCATCCGTCGAGACCACGAACATGAGTTCTACTCGTGCTATGTGCCAGTACTTCGGGCGCCGTGTTTCCCAGAGCGGCCACTTCATCGGTTAAGCCAGCTCATCGATGATCTCGTCGAGTTCCGTCCAATTGTCGTTGTCGATGCCACCGTGTCGGGGCAGGCGCGACGAGCGCAGCTTTCGTCGTTCTTCTACCGAGCATTGGCCATCGATGCCTGCCTCAGAGTCTACTGCCAGGGCGGACACTGTCCGACGACCATACTCCTCTGACCAGCGCGAATGTCGGTCGAGATCGTGGAAACTTCTGTAAGGATTGAACCGACGATAGCTAGCTAGCTAGGCAAGGTGCCTACGACTCCGCCAAGTCGCCCAAGTGGGTATTCCACTAGGCAAGACGGGTCGGTTGTTGTCTTAGGTCGTTTGTAGCTGTGTCGGCGTTGTTCCCCCGTTCCACTCGGGTTGACGCTCGTGCAATGAGGCGGCCGGCTAGTGGGGCGGGCGGCTGACGCGCGGAACTGTTGAAGCGCTACGGCGTTACAAGTGAAGTAGGATTGCTGCAGCTAGAGGGTGAGAAACCGCAGAGGCGGTGGAGTGTAGGCTGGGACATTTCTAACGCTGTAGGAACTACTGAGATCTTGACCTAGGTAAGGGGCCCTTTGCGTGGCGAAGATATCTGTGCCAGACAGGCATCTTCCAGCGCTCAACAGGCTCCTTGACCTGACGGACAGGCAGCTCCAGAGCTTACGATCTGACCTCGATTCTTCGGATCGTGAGTATCAGAGTCTCGTGAAGGTTCTCGGCGCTTACGTGCGTGGACCCGACGGCGTGCTGCAAGCCCTCTCATCGCTTTCGCTTGCGGCGAGGCAACTGAAGCTGACGTCGCAGGACATCGAAGAGTCACTGCGTTCGGTGGCTACAGAACAACAACCTGTTGTGGAGGTTGCCGGCTTAGTTGGTTCACCGACTATTCGGACATTCGCGAAAGCATTAGAGCTGCGGAATGCGTACGAGAAGATTTTAATTAATTCGAGAATTATCTCGGATATACGGCCGGTATTCGCTGACGACGAAGACGATGTCGGCGGTATCGTTGAGTCGGCCATGGTCAATCACACACTGCAGCTGACATACCAGCCAGGCGATAGTCGCTGGCCCGCCGAATTGCACCTGGCGCTCGATACCGCTGACCTCAAGAAGCTAAAACGGCAGATCGATAGGGCATTAGAAAAGGGTGGAGCTGCACGGGCATTGATTGAAAAGGGTGGAGCGGCGGTTCTTGAGCCTCAGGAGCAGTCGGAATGATAGCTGTCAATGCAGCCGGGCATCCGAATGGGGAGCACTACTTCGACGCCGCACCCGTCCGGCCAGTTTGGAGGTCATTTTCACCGGTTTCGGATGAGTTCAGGGCGCGGCAACTGGGACTTGTCTACCAGATAGCTCGTACGGATCCACTGAATGAACGGATCGCTGGACAATTAGCTATCCTAGGCATTGACCGGCACCTAATTGATCCTGCCGCGGGAGTAACTTACCGGATGCAACTTTTGCAGTCGGCGATCATCAAAGCTTTAGATAGAACTTACGGGACGCATTCACCTGCATTTACCGTCAAGTGGCGTCCTGTCTTGGCTGACATCATCGCCCCGGGTGTTTTAATGGCAGAATCTAAAGCCTTGCTTGACGATACTCCGGTGCCTCTAGAGTCCGAGGCGGAGGTGTCGCGATCGCCGGCAGAAGAGAACGACTGTGCGGGCTTCGAAGTTTCCAACGGCGGTGACCAAGCCGGGGTTGCAGACGTCGATCGCAGTGGAGGGTCAGTGTCAAACCAGCCTCAATCTGCAGGAGCGAGGGGGTCGGTGGGAGTGTCGCGGGTGCGCTGGTATCTCGCCCCCTTGCTGTGCTTTATGGCAGTGGCGGCGACTTTGGCTGTGACGGTGATAACTGACGCGACGTCTTATGCATTTCTAATCCTGGTTCCGGTTGTCGTAACCCTCGTTTTCGTACGACGGCAGTACAACAGGCGAATGCGGACATTGGGGATAGCAGTGATCGCAGAGGCGGAGCGCGTTAAACGCGAATATCCACATGGGTATGATGCATATTATCGTGCTGCCAAATTGGCACTGACCAGTCACGGCGTGGAGGATCTCGTAGCGCGTTTGCCGGCCAAGTAGGGAATGCTGTCACTTGGCTAAGCACGCGCGTTCGACTAGCGACGAAGGAAATGAAGAGCCTGGGGCACTTCCGGTTGGGGTACCGCGTGAGAGTCTCGACAACCTCAACAGGGTGCCGACTAAGCGCGCGATTGACAAAGTCGCCATCGCGGCTGTTGTGGTGACAGCTATTACGAGTGTGACGACTCCTTTAGTCGCTCATTATTGGCCTGCCGCGTCGGCGCCAGCGACTGACTGTGTCAAGGCAAGAGCCGACGCGTTGCGGTTGGCGACTGATTACCCGGCGGTCACGGTGCCATACATGGGAAAACAAGAGGATGAGTGCCAACTCAATGAGGTTGTACGACAAGCCCGCGAGGCCTTGAAAACAAAGCCGAAGCCTAATCCCTAACTCCAAGTCCGGTCCGCGAGCCGGGGACGCTAGGACCCGCTTGGCAACGAGTCATGAGGTTTCGCAAACTGGGACACCCGGAGGCTTCGTCGAACGTGATTTCGCGGGTGTTGATTGATTCATGTCTGCGCCGGTCGAACGGTGGAGCCCCCTGTCAGGATTGAACTGACGACCGCTCGCTTACAAGGCGAGTGCTCTACCACTGAGCTAAGGAGGCGGGTCGAACCCGACCAGCCTAAAGGGTCACGGCTGCTCAGGAAGATCGTGGTCGATCACCCGCTGGGAGTGCACCGGGCGCGCCGTGGACCGGCGCGTGGTGCGCCGCGGCATGCGCGGGATGCGTTCGGCGATGTTGCTCAGCGGGTTGACCACCATGGTCAGCGCGATGACGGCCTCTTGCAGGGTGTCGATGGCCGGTTGCAGCGCCTCCATCCCGGGGGCCAGCCGGGCCAGCGCGTCGGCGACGTCGGTGAGTTGCTCCAGCGGGCCGTTCCGCGAGGTCAGCTTGTCGACCAGGCCGCCCTCGGCCAGCAGTCGGTCGGCCAGGCCGTCCTCGCCGAGCAGCCGTTCGATCAGGCCTTCCTCGTCCAGCAGTTGGTCCACCAGGCCGCCCGGCCGCAGCGCGCGCTGCAGCCCGCCGCCCTCTTCGGTGAGGCGGTCGAGTAGCCCGCCCGGTGCGGTGACCTGATCCACCAGGCCGCCGGGCCGCAGCAGCCGGTCCACCGGGCCGTCCGGGGCCAGCGCCCGGCCCAGCGGGGCGTCGTCGTCCATCAGCCGGGCCAGCCGGTTGGCCCGGGCGATCGCGTCGTCCAGGCCCAGCATGTGCGCCATAGAATTCGACGACGTCGGCGTGCCCACCTCGCCCAGGCTGCGCTTGACCAGCCCCAGCGCGGTGGTGGCCACGTCGAGCCCGGCGTCGGCGGCGGCGAGGCCGATCCGGGCCGGCGCGGTGGCCACGGCCACCAGGTTCTTGCCCAGGTCCATGGCGCCAGTGTAGGGGCGAGCCGGTACCCGGACCGGTGGTATCGCTGGAGCCGGCGTGGCCGACATCACCCCGCCTCGCACCTGACTCACAGCAACTTCACAGCAGGTGTCGAGGTTACGTTCACGCAAGTACGACGGAATTGAACGCATGACAACCGACGTTGCCCGCGAGGGCACCCCCGAGGCGCGTGTGCTCGTCGTCGACGACGAGACCAACATCGTCGAGCTGCTGTCGGTGAGCCTGAAATTCCAGGGCTTCGAGGTCCACACCGCCACCAACGGGCCGGCGGCGCTGGACCGGGCGCGCGAGGTCCGCCCGGACGCGGTGATCCTGGACGTGATGATGCCCGGCATGGACGGGTTCGGGGTGCTGCGCCGGCTGCGCGCCGACGGCATCGACGCGCCCGCCCTGTTCTTGACCGCCCGCGACTCGCTGCAGGACAAGATCGCCGGCCTGACCCTCGGCGGCGACGACTACGTCACCAAACCGTTCAGCCTGGAGGAGGTGGTGGCGCGGCTGCGGGTCATCCTGCGCCGCGCCGGCAAGGGCAGCGAGAAACCGCGCAACTCCCGGCTCACCTTCGCCGACATCGAACTCGACGAGGACACCCACGAGGTGTGGAAGGCCGGCGAGCCGGTGTCGCTGTCGCCCACCGAGTTCACCCTGCTGCGCTACTTCGTCATCAACGCCGGCACGGTGTTGAGCAAACCGAAAATCCTCGACCACGTGTGGCGCTACGACTTCGGCGGCGACGTCAACGTCGTCGAATCGTACGTGTCCTACCTGCGCCGCAAGGTCGACACCGGCGAGAAGCGGCTGCTGCACACCCTGCGCGGGGTGGGCTACGTGCTGCGCGAACCTCGCTGAGCAACTCCCGGTGGCGAAGAATAGGGGGATGGTTACACACGCTCGAGGAGCGCTGCCGCTGCGGGTGAGCCTGGTCGCCGCCACCCTGGCCCTGGTGGCGTTCGGCTTGCTGGCGCAGGGGGTGGCGGTCACCTCGATCCTGCGGCACAGCCTGGTCAGGCGGATCGACCAGTCGCTGATGGACGCCTCCCGCGGCTGGGCGCAGGCCCCGCGGCAGGTCCAGGCGGACTCGCTGGAAGACCCCAACCCCGGACGGCCCCCGTCGAACTTCTATGTCCGCGACGTCGACCCCGACGGGCGCACCTGGACGGTGGTCAACGATCAAAACGCCGAACCCGCGCTGCCCGCCGACAACGATGTGGGGCCCACCCCGACCACGGTGCCCTCGGTCGACGGCTCCGGGGTGCAGTGGCGCGCGGTGTCGGTGCGCGGCCCGCACGGCGGGCTGACCACCGTCGCCATCGATTTATCCGACGTGCAGTCCACCATGCGGTTTTTGGAGTGGTCGCGGGCCGGGATCGCGGCGGTGGTGCTGATCGTGCTCGGCGCCGTCGGGTACGCGGTGGTGCACCGCAGCCTGCGGCCGCTGGTCGAAGTCGAACAGACCGCCGCCGCGATCGCCGGCGGACAGCTGGACCGTCGTGTGCCCGAACGGGATTCCCGCACCGAGGTGGGCCGGCTGTCGTCGGCGCTCAACGGCATGCTGGCGCAGATCCAGCGGGCGGTGGCGGCCTCGGAGGCCTCCGCGGAGCAGGCCCGCAATTCCGAGGAGCGGATGCGCCGGTTCATCACCGACGCCAGCCACGAGCTGCGCACCCCGCTGACCACCATCCGGGGCTTCGCCGAGCTGTACCGCCAGGGCGCCGCCCGCGACGTGGAGATGCTGATGTCGCGGATCGAAAGTGAATCCCGCCGGATGGGGCTGCTGGTCGAAGACCTGCTGGTGCTGGCCCGGTTGGATGCGCAGCGCCCGCTGGAACGCCACCAGGTGGACCTGCTGACGCTGGCCAGCGACGCCGTGCACGACGCGCAGGCGATCGCCCCGGCGCGGACCATCACGTTGGACGTGTTCGACGGTCCCGGCACCCCGGAGGTGCTCGGCGACGACGCCCGGCTGCGCCAGGTGCTGAGCAACCTGATGGCCAACGCGTTGCAGCACACCCCGGAAACCGCCGACGTCACGGTGCGGGTGGGCACCGTCGACGACGACGCCGTGCTCGAGGTCGTCGACGAGGGCCCGGGGATGAGCGAGCACGACGCGCAGCGGGTGTTCGAGCGGTTCTACCGCACCGATTCGTCCCGGGCGCGGGCCAGCGGCGGCACCGGGCTGGGGCTGTCGATCGTCAACTCGCTGGTGCACGCGCACGGCGGCAACGTCAGCGTCACCACCGCGCCCGGACAGGGCTGCCGGTTCCGGGTGGCGCTGCCGCGGTTCACCGACGTGCCCGCCGAGATCGACTGAGCCGCCGGCTCAGGGCAGCTCGGCTAGCGCCGCGGTGATCTTGGCCTGCGCCTCGTCGAGTGACTCCGGGGACGGGTTGCGGTCGACGTTGGCGAACCCGAAGTCGCCCAGGCTGCGGGTCGGGAAGACGTGCACGTGCAGGTGCGGGACCTCTAACCCGGCGATGATGACCCCGGCCCGCTCGGTATCGAACGCCCGGCACACCGCCTTGCCGATCCGCTGCGCCACCGCCATCACCCGAGCGAACGCGGCGCCGTCGACGTCTTGCCATTGATCGATCTCGGCGCGCGGCACCACCAGGGTGTGCCCCTGCGTCATCGGCTCGATGGTCAAAAACGCGACGACGTCGTCGTCCTCGTAGACGAACCGGCCCGGCAGTTCCCGATTGATGATTTTGGTGAAGACGGTGGCCATGGGCTCCAAGCATATGGGCTGCGCCGCTCGGCGGACTGGACACCTGTCCGGAACATTCTGGGCATGCACGCCCCGGCATGCCAGGAACGGCGTCAATCATGGCATTTTCACGATGGACACCTGTCCAGGTAAAGTGGCGACGACCCTGGTCCGCCGAGAGGATGAGCCGTGGCATACGTCATCACCCAGAACTGCTGCAAGGACGGCAGCTGCATCCCGGTCTGCCCGGTCGACTGCATCCGGCCCGCCGCCGCGGCCGGTGAGTTCACCGCCACCGAGCAGCTCTAGATCGACCCGGAGACCTGCATCGACTGCGGCGCCTGCATGGAGGAGTGCCCGGTCGACGCGATCCATTACGAGGACGACCTGCCGGTGCAGTTGGCGCGCTTCACCGAGATCAACGCCGCCTACTTTCAGCGGCATCCGCTGCAGCCCGCCGCGGTGCCGGCGCCGCGGCCGCACCCCCCGGTGCCGGCGGGGGCGCTGCGCGTCGCGATCGTGGGCGCCGGGCCAGCCGCCTGCTATGCGGCCGCGGAGCTGGTGGCGGTCGACGGTGTCGAGGTCAACGTGTTCGAGCGGTTGCCGACACCGTTCGGCCTGATCCGGGCCGGGGTGGCGCCCGACCACCAGAACACCAAGTCGGTGGTCGGTGCCTTCGAGCACGCCTTCGGCGGGGGGCGGGCCACCTGCTACCTCAACGTGCAGGTCGGGGAGCAGCTCAGCCACGACGAGCTGCTGGCCCACCACCACGCGGTCATCTACGCCGTGGGCGCCGCCGACAGCCGCGACCTCGGCATCCCCGGTGAAACGCTGCCGGGCAGCCACCCGGCGGCCGAGTTCGTCGGCTGGTACAACGGGCACCCCGATCACGCCGACCACCGCTTCGACCTGGCGGGGCGGCGGGCCGTCATCGTGGGCAACGGCAACGTGGCGCTGGACGTGGCCCGGGTGTTGCTGATGGGCACCGACGCGCTCGCCACCACGGACATCGCCGCACACGCGTTAACGGCGTTGGCGCACAGCAGCATTGACGAGGTTGTCATTCTGGGGCGGCGCGGCATCCGGGACAGCGCGTTCTCGGTCGGGGAGTTTCTGGCGCTGGGGCACCTGCCCGGCGTCGACGTCGTCCTGGATGGCGCGGACCTGACCGCGCGACCCGACGACGACGTCGAAACCACCGTCAAACTCGAGATCGCCCGCGACTACGCCGAGCGGGCACCGACTGCGGGCCACCGCCGCATCGTGTTCCGGTTTGGGGTGTCCCCCAGCGAATTCGTCGGCGCCGAGCGGGTCGAAGGACTGCGGGTGGTGGGCGACGCCGCCGAGCCGGAGCTGATCGAGACGGCGCTGGTGTTGCGCTCCATCGGCTATCGCGGCGCCGCCGTCCCGGGGCTGCCGCACGACGAGGGCCGCGGCGTGGTGCCCAACGCCGACGGACGGGTCCTCGGCGCCGCCGCCCCGGTGCCCGGCGTCTACGTCACCGGCTGGATCAAACGCGGGCCGCGCGGGGTGATCGGCACCAACCGCACCTGCGCCGAACAGACCGTCGCGGCGCTGTTCGCCGACTTCGACAACGGCACGCTGGTTCGGGCGCTGCCCGATCCGGCCGAGCTGTCGCAGCTGCTGACCCAGCGCGGCGCCCGCCCACTGACCTGGCGGGACTGGCAGGCCATCGACCGCGCCGAACGTCGCCGCGGCGCCGAACTGTCCAGGCCCCGACTGAAATTCGTGTCCGTGGCCGAAGTGCTCGGCGCGGTGACGGCGTAGGGTCCACGTCCGGGCTAGCCGCCGAGCAGCCCGTGCAATTCCTGCACCGACCACGGCGGGCAGTCGTGATGGTCCCGGTAGGCCAGCAGACTGGGTGCGGGCCGGGAGAACTCGCCGACGAATCCCCCCGCGGCGACAAAGATTCGGCCGGTCACCTGCGCGGCGAGGTCGCTGGCCAGATACGCATACATCGGCGCGACGTAGTCGGGGGCGGCGGCGTCCAGTGCCCCGGCCATGCTGACGTCGTCGAGCAGGCCGCGCCGGTTCAGCTCGGCGATGTGGTGTTCGTAGTCCGTCCCGGTGGACAACCGGGTTTTGGCGCCCGGGCAGATCACATTGGCCCGCACCCGGTGCTCCTTCAACTCGGCGGCGATCGCCAGCGTCAACCCATTCACCGCGCCCTTCCCGGCCGGATACCCGGTGCCGCCGTAGTCGCCGAGGAACGCGAACGAGCTGGTGTTGACGATCGCACCGCCGCCCTGAGCCACCATCTTCGGCGCCGCGGCGCGACACGTCTCGAACACCGTGGCCAGGTGCGCGTCGAGCAGCTCGCGGAACTGACCGCTGGTGACGGTCAGGATCGACGAGCCGGGCGGTTCGGCGGTGCCCGCGCAGTTCACCAGGATGTCGACGCGGCCGAATTCGGCAATGCACGCGTCGATCAATGCGTCGGCGACCGCCGGCTCGGCCGGGGACCCCGGGTGTGCGACGGCGCCGGGGATGCGGTGCGCGGCCGCGGTGACCGCGTCGGGGTCGCGTCCGTTGATCACCACGCCGGCGCCGTGGGCGGTCAGCAGTGCGGCGACCGCCGCGCCGATACCGCGCGACCCGCCGACCACCACCGCACCGCGGTCGGCCAGCAGCGCGCTCACTCGTCCTTGCCGAACGTCATCGCCTCGAGGTTCCAGTAGCCGCGCATGTTGGTGATCAGCCCGGCGTCGTTGACCCGGTAGGTGAACACGCCGCGCACCGTGCTGGTGACACCGCCGTCAAAGCGGCTGTGCAGCACCAGAATGTGCGCGATCTCGGCCGGCGAGCTGGACGGAAAGGTCTCCTCGCAGGTGATGGTGAGCCGGTTGGCCGCAATATTGGTGTCGTAGAACCCGGCGACGGCCTCTTTGCCGCGCACCCCGGTGCCGTCCGGGTTGGTGACCGATTTGCCGATCGGGTCTTCGATGACGACGTCGTCGGCCATCAGCGCGAGCCAGCCGTCCCGGTCGTGGGCCTGCACGCAGCGCCACGACGCCTGCGATGCGTGCAGCGCCGGTGATTCGTCGGACATGGGTTTCCTCCTGGGGTATCTCAGATCGCGCAGGCGGCGCGGGCGCCGTCCTCGGTCGCTTTGCGGATCAGCCCGAGGCCGGTGCAATCCCCGGCCGCGGACACCTGGGCGGTGGGCAGCGCCGCCGCCACGGCGTCGAACAGCGTGGTGTCGGCGTGCAGGGCGCCGGCCACCACCACACTATCGGCCGGCAGCGCCCGAGTCGCCCCGCCCGCCGGGGTGAATTCCACGGCCGCGGCGGTGATCTGCTCGACGCGGGCCCGCACATGCACGGTGACCCCGAGCCGGTCCAGCCGATCCATGTGTTCGGTCTTGCGCTTGTTGCCGATCTCCGGGGCGAGGTCTTTGCCGGCTTCCAGGATCGCGACCCGCCGGCCGCGGCGGGCCAGGAACTCGGCGAGTTCCAGGGCCACCAGGTCGCCGCCGATGATGGCGACCCGGTCGCCCACCGGCAGCCAGGCCCGGCTGGCGGCCCGCAGCAGCGTGGGGCGGATCAGTCGTTGCCGGTGCCCGGCGAACATCCCGCGCAGCCCGGGGCCGGTCCGCACGTGCGGCAGGTCGGCGCCGGGGATGTCCGGCACCACCACGGTGCCGCCGGTGGCCACGATGACCCCGTCGGGGGCCAGCGCGGTGAGGTCGTCGACGCAAACGGTGTGGTTCAGCACGACTTTCACGCTGCTGCGGGCGATCTCGGCGCGCAGATACCGCAGGAACGGCTGGTTCTCCGGGTGCAGCACCGACGCCCACAGCAGCGCGCCGCCGAGCTGGCCGGCCCGTTCGAACAGGGTGACCCGGTGGCCGCGGGCCGCGGCCACCCGGGCAGCTTCCAGACCTGCCGGGCCGGCCCCGATCACCGCGACCCGGTGGCGTCGCCGCGCCGGCCGCACCGCCAGCTCGCGTTCCTTACCGGTGCGCGGGTTGACCGCGCAGTCCACCGAAAACCGTTGCTCCATCGCGTCGATGCAGTTTTCGCAGGAGATGCAGCGGCGCACCCGGTGGCCGTGCCCGGCGGCGAGTTTGGCCGGCAGCTCGGGATCGGCCAACAGCGGGCGACCCATCGCGATGAAGTCGGCGCGGTGCTCGGCCAGGATCCGCTCGGCTTGCACCGGGTCGTGGATGCGACCGACCGCGATCACCGGCACGTCGACCACCTCTTTGACCGCGGCCGCCGCCCCCGCGTTGAGGGCGTCGCCGTCGTCGGCGCCGTTGACCATGTGGGTGACCAGCCGGTCGATCACGCCGCCGCTGACATGGAAGGCGTCCACCCCGGCGGCCACCAGTTGCGGTGCCACCTGCGCGGTCTCATAGATCGGCCGGCCGCCGGCGACCCGCTCATAGCCGGAGATGCGCAGCGTGATCGGCAGCGCGTCGCCGATCTCGGAGCGGATCGCGGCCAGCGCCTCCAGCACCACCCGGATCCGGCCGCGCACCGAGTCGCCGCGGTAGTCGTCGGTGCGGCGGTTGCGCTGCGGGGCCAGGAACGACCCCAAGAACATGTAGCCGTGCGCGGCGTGCAGCTCGAGGCCGTCGTAGCCGGCTTCGGCGGCCCGCCGCGCCGCCGCCTTGAACAGGTCGAACACCTCGATCAGCTGTGCTTTGCTGATCTCGGCCGACGGGCGTCCGGTGAGGTAGGACGGGATCACCGACGGGCCCAACGAGGTCACCCGATGCAGCTCCGGGCCCAGACCGTCGGGTCCGGCGTGCACGAGCTGCGGCTGAATCCTGGCGCCGTGCTCGTGCACCGCCTCCACCAACGTCCGATGGGCGGCCACCGCGTCGTCGGTGCCCAGGTGCAAACCGCCCGGGGTCTCCGGGTGCCGCGGGTCGATGCCGGTGGCGCCCACCGTGATCAGGCCGACGCCGCCCTGGGCGCGGGCGGCGAAGTAGTCCCGGGTGCGCTGCGACGGCAGTCCGTCGGGGGTGCCGTACATGGTTTCCATCGGTGACATGACCAGCCGGTTGCGGATGGTCATGGCACCGATGCGCCCGGGCTGCAGAAGGTGGATGAAGTTGTCCCGCCGAGCGGCCACTTACGGCACGTTTCTCGCGAAAAGCGGGCTCATAACTGGCCAGTCGGCGGCATCGGGGTCAGCGATCGTCGTCGGTGTAGCGGATGATCCCGCGGATGTTTTTGCCGTCCAGCATGTCCTGGTAGCCGTCGTTGATCTGCTCCAGCTTGTACTGGCGGGTGATCATGTCGTCCAGGTTGAGTTTGCCGGCGGAGTACATCGACAGCAGCTGCGGGATGTCGTAGTGCGGGTTGCCGCCGCCGAAGATGGTGCCCTGCAGGTTCTTTTGCATCAGGGTCAGCATGGCCAGGTTCAGGCTGACCTGGGTGTCGAGCAGGCTGCCGATCGCGGTGAGCACGCAGGTGCCGCCCTTGGCGGTCAGGTTCACGTAGGCGTCCACGTCGGCGCCGTGCAGTTCGCCGACGGTGACGATCACCTTCTTGGCCATCAACCCGGCGGTGACCTCGGCGATCCCCATCAGCGCGGCGTCGATGTCCGGGTAGACGTGGGTGGCGCCGAACTTCAGCGCCTGATCGCGTTTCCACTCCACCGGGTCGACGGCGAAAACCCGGCGGGCGCCGGCGTTGACCGCGCCCTGCAGCGCCGCCATCCCCACCCCGCCGATGCCGATCACCGCGACATCGTCGCCGGGCCGGATGTCGGCGGTGCGGGTCGCCGACCCGTAGCCGGTGGTCACGCCGCAGCCCACCAGGCAGGCCACCTCGAACGGGATCGACGGGTCGATCTTCACCACCGAACTCTTGTGCACCACCATGTACGGCGAGAAGGTGCCCAGCAGCGTCATCGGGAACACGTTTTGGCCGCGGGCCTGGATGCGGAAGGTGCCGTCGCTGACCGCGGCACCCAGCAGCAGCCCGGCGCCCAGGTCGCACAGATTGCGCAGCCCGGCCTGACAGGACGGGCATTTGCCGCAGGACGGGATGAACGACAACACCACGTGGTCGCCGACCGCGAGGTCTTCCACGCCCGGCCCGACCTCGGTGACGATGCCGGCGCCCTCGTGCCCGCCGAGCACCGGGAAGCCGCCCATCGGGATGCCACCGGTGACCAGGTGGTGATCGGAGTGGCACATCCCCGACGCTTCCATCTGGATTTTGACTTCGTCTTTGACCGGGTCGCCGATCTCGATCTCCTCGATCGACCACGGCTGGTTGAACTCCCAGATCAATGCGCCCTTAGTCTTCACCGTGAACCTGCTTTCATCGTCTACCTGTGGCTACGGGGGTGAGCTTGGTGACCGGCCGGCAAGCGGCGGATGGCATCTTCGCGATGCTGGGCGGGAGCTTATAGCGCGCGCCGGCGTTGCGGGCGACTTCGGCCATATCCGCGACCTACCAAAGCGGTACCGGCGACTTGCCGAGCGGGAAGTAGCCGGGGACCTTCTCGCCGGACATGCCGCGTTCGATGCGCTTTTGCATACCCGGCGACAGCTTGCCCGCCTTGATCAGGTCCAGGTACAGCGTCGAGACATGCCCGAAATCGAAGAAGTCGCGCTGCCAGCAGATCTTGGCGTCGGCGCCCAGCCGGAACCAGCTGCCGCCGATCCCGTACACCTCCTGGGTGCCGCCGTCGGAATCGGTGGCGACCTGCTTCCAGAAGCCGACGATCTCGCCCTGCTTGTCGTCGATGATCACCTTCTGGTACGGGTACTTCCAGCCCTCCAGGCCTTCCATTTCCTGGCCCAGCGCGATGTCGCGGATCTCGTCGATCCCGACGCACATCACGTCCTCCTTGGGCCCGATGTTCCAGCCGTAGGTGGCGTCGTCGGTGTAGAAGTCGGCGAGCGGGCGCCAGTCACCGGTGCGTTCGGCTTCCCGGTTGGCCTCCAGCCACCGCTGCACCCAGTCCTCCAGCTGCTCCCGCGGAAACGATGCCATGTCAGTCTTCCTCTCGAATGAATAGCGCTTGGGTGGGACACATCTCGACGGCCCGCTCAATGTCGGGCCGGGCCTCGTCCGGCGGCTCGGGGTTGAGGATCTCCACCTGGCCGCGTTTGGGCACCCGGAAATAATCCGGTGCCTCCAGCTCGCACATCGCGTGACCCTGGCACAGGTCCAGGTCGGCTTCAATCCGATAGCCCATGGCAGTTCACCCTCTTACGATGCGCGTTTGCGGTACCGGACTTTCGCCGGCCGCTCCAACTGGACGACCATCTTCGAGTGGTCGTTGCGGTAGCTGTCCGACGGTTGGGCCATCTCAAACTCGTACTCGCGTAACAGCACCGAGAAGATCGCCTTGATCTGCATGGTGGCGAACGCCGCCCCCACGCAGCGGTGCCGGCCGGCGCCGAACGGGATCCAGGTCCACCGGTTGATCAGGTCTTCCTGGCGCGGCTTCTCGTAGCGGTCCGGGTCGAACGCGTCCGGGTCCGGGAAGTCCTCGGGGATCCGGTTGGAGATCGCCGGGGAGGCGGCCACCAGGTCGCCCTGGTGGATCGGCAGCCCACACACCTCGAACTCGCCCTTGGCCACCCGCATCAGGATGATCAGCGGCGGGTGCAGCCGCAGGGTTTCCTTGAGCACGTTCTCCAGCTTCGGGATCTGGCGCAGCGCATGGAAACTGACTTCCTGACCGTCGGCGTACAGCTCGTCGAGCTCGCGGGTCACCTCGGCGTACACCTCGGGGTGGCGCAGCAGTTCGATCAGCGTCCACGCCGACGTGCCCGAACTGGTGTGGTGCCCGGCGAACATCATCGAAATGAACATGCCGGTGACCTCGCTGGCGGAGAACCGCGGGTTGCCGTCCTCGTCCTTGATCGAGACCAGCACGTCGAGCATGTCGCGGTCGCTCTTATCGGCCGGCGGGTGCGCGATCCGGTTGGTCATGATCTCTTGGACCAACGCCACCAAGCCTTCCCGCGCCGCATCACGGCGGCGGAAGCTTTCGATCGGCAGGTAGGGGTCCACGTAGCACAGCGGGTCGGTGCCGCGTTCCAGATCGTGGTACAGCTCGGCGAACCGGGAGTCGAGCTCCTCGCGGAACTTCTTGCCGATCAGGCAGGCCGTCGAGGTGTAGATGGTCAGCTCGGCGAAAAAGTCGAGGAGATCGATTTCCCCCGTGTCGCCCCACTTCTCGATCATCCGCCGCACCTCGTGCTCGATGGTGACGGCGTGGCCCTTCATCTGTTCGCCGCGCAGCGCCGCGTTGTGCAGCATTTCCTTGCGTCGCTCCGGGCTGGCGTCAAACACCACCCCTTCACCGAAGATCGGCGTCATGAACGGATAGGCCTCGGCCTGATCCAGATCCTCATCGGCCGACCGGAAGAAGAACTCGTTGGCCTCGGCCCCCGACAACAGGATCACATGCTTGCCGGCGAGCTGGAACCACCCCACGTCACCGCATTCGGTGCGCACCCGCCGCATCAGCCCGATCGGGTCGGTGCGGAATTCCTCCAGGTGGCCGTGTTCGTCCTCGCCGCCGGAAACCCGCGGCACTTCCCTCACCTGACTGGTCACGACTCCTCCGGATACTTCAGCTGCTGACGCTCTTTGGCGGCGCCGGTCAGCGGCGCCTCGGGCTGGATTTCCATGCTGGTGATGAACCCGCCGCGCGGGGTTTCGGCGACAAACGCGATGCAGCGCGCCAGGTCGGCGGCGCGCAGGAAGTAGCTGTGCCGCGCCTGCCCCCACTTCGCCCAGTCTTCGAGCATCGGGCCGATCGATTCCGGCGGCAGGCTCCAACCCATACCGGTCTTCGTCGGGCCGGGGTGCACGATCGAGGCCCGGACCCCGGTGCCTTCCAGCTCCATCTGCAGGTTGGTGACCATGGCGACCAGTGCGGCCTTGGCGGCGCCGTAGGCGCCCATGTGCGGTCGCTGACGCAGCGCGACGTCGGACCCGACGAAGATCACGTCCCCGCGTTGCCGCTGCACCATGCCCGGCAGCACCGCGGTGGCCAGCCGGTTCGCCCCGATCAGGTGAATCTGGATCTGCGATTCGAAAGTGGCGGTGTCGATTTCGTGCAGCCGACCGAAGAACGTGTCGCCGGCGCCGGCGACCAGCAGCTCGATGTCGCCGAGCTCCTCGGTGGCCCGATGCACGAAGCCTTTCACCGAGTCGGTGTCGGTGACGTCGAGCGGCAGGGCGATCGCCTCACCGCCCTGGCCGCGGATCTGATCGACGAGCTCCTGGCACTTCTCGACGCGCCGCGCGCCCAGGGCCACCGGGAAGCCGCGGTCGGCGAGCTGCAGCGCGGTGGCGGCGCCAATGCCCGAGGAGGCGCCGGCGACGATCGCGGGTCTACGGTCCGGGTGGGGTTCGAAGCGGGGCATCTATACGGTCTCCACAGTGATCGGTAGGTAGGCGAATCCGCGGACATTGCTGGAGTGGACGCGGACGGCGTTGGCCTCGTCCACCTGATAACCGCGGATTCGTTCGAACAGCTCGGTCAGCGCGACGCGGGCCTCCATACGGGCCAGGTGCGCGCCGAGACAGAAATGGGCGCCGCTGCCGAAACTGACGAGTTTGGAACCGATCTCGCGACCGATCCGGTACTCGTCGGCGTCGTCGAACACCCGGTCGTCGCGGTTAGCCGAGCCGGGCAGCAACAGCAGCACATCCCCGTCGGGGATGGTGGTGTCATACAGGGTGAGGTCACCCACGACCGTGCGGGCCAGGATCTGGCTGGAGGTGTCGTAGCGCAGCGTCTCCTCCACCCACAGCGGGATCCGGGAGTGGTCGGCGTACACCGGGGCCAGCTGGTCGGGGTTCTGGTGGCCCCAGTAGACGGCGTTGGCCAACAGTTTGGTGGTGGTCTCGTTGCCGGCGATCACCATCAGGAACAGGAAGCCCAGGATCTCCTCGTCGGTGAGCCGATCGCCGTCGATCTCGGCCTCCAGCAGCGCCGAGGTCAAATTGTCGTCGGGCGACTTCTTGAACTTCTTGATCAGGTCGATGTAGTAGAGCATCAGGTCGGCGGAGGCCTGCATCGCCGACTGCGGCACATCGGCCAGCCCATCTTCGCGGTGCATCACGCCGTCGGCCAGTTCGCGGATGTGGGCGCGGTCGGGTTCGGGCACCCCCATCAGTTCGGAGATGACGTCCATCGGCAGCTTGCCGGCGAACTCGGCGACGAAGTCGAAACTGTCGGCTTGCAGCGCGGTGTCGAGGTGCTGGCGCGTCAACTCCAACACCCGCGGCTCCAGTTCGCGGATGCGCCGCGGGGTGAACCCCTTGGACACCAGGGCGCGCAGCCGCAGGTGTCCGGGGTCGTCCATCGCCAGAAACGACATCACCCGGTGCGCTTCGGCGTTGCGCGACACCGGATCCAGCGAGACGCCGTACTTGTTGGACAGTGCGGTGCTGTTGCGAAAGCCGCGCAGCACGTCACCGTGGCGGGACAGCGCCCAGAAGTTGCGCTCGTCGTTGCGGTACAGCGGCGCCTCGTCGCGCAACCGCCGGTAGTACGGGTAGGGGTCCTCGTGGAAGTCGTAGTCGTAGGGATCGAGGATCACCTCGGTGGTCGTCATCGGTCCTCTCCGGGGGATTGCAGAATCAGGCCGACCACATAGGCCAACCGGTCGGCGATCTGGTGGTAGGTGAAGGCGCCGCTGCCGGCGTTGACCAGCGCCCCGAAAAACGTCATCTCCAACGCCGACACGGTGCGCGGATCGGCGTCCGGGCCCATCGCCGAGGTGATCCGGCGATGGATTTCGGCCCCGATCTGGTCACGCACCGTGCGGACCGCCGGGTCGGCGCCGCCGCCCAGCAGCGCGGTGGTGCAGGCCGCGGCGACCTCGGGCTCGTCGGCGACCACCAACGTCAAGGCGCGCAGCGCCTGGTCCACCCGGGTCGGCATCGGGTCGTTGACATCGGTGAAGTACGGGACCTGGCGCACCAGATCCAGGTAGACCTCGGCGATCAGGTGGTTTTTCGACGAGAAGTAGGTGTAGGCCGTCGCCGGCGCCACCTTGGCGCGGCCGGCGACCGCGCGGACGGTCAGCTCGGCGTAGGAGGTTTCTCGCAGCATCTCCACCCCGGCGGTCAACACCTTGCGGAAGGTCTCTTCCTGCCGGCGGTTCCGCGGCGCGGCGTCAGCTGTGACCGCGGCCACTGCATCACTGGACACGTGTCCACGCTATCGGATGGCGGTCCGCTCCGGCAAGTCCGGCGCACGGGAATCCCAGCTGACCTGGGTGATTACCCAGGTTGCCGGCGGACCTTGCGGCCGTTGACGGTATCCGGCTATGGTTCGAACCGGAACTCCGTCGGACACATGTCCAGCAAAACGAGGTGAGGCGCAGATGGCTCTACTGGCTGATCGCGGCAGCGACTTGCTCATCGACGGCAAGATGGTGTCCGGCAGCGCGGGCACCTTCGGCACCATCAACCCGGCCACCGAGGAGGTGCTCGGGACGGCGGCCAACGCCGACGCCGCCGACATGGACCGGGCGATCGAGGCGGCGCGGCGCGCCTTCGACGACACCGACTGGTCGCGCAACACCGCGCTGCGGGTGCGCTGCGTGCGGCAGCTGCGCGACGTGTTGCGCGAACACGTCGAAGACCTGCGCGAGCTGACGATTGCCGAGGTCGGCGCGCCCCGCATGCTGACCGCCAGCGCGCAGCTCGAGGGCCCCATCGACGACCTCGGGTTCGCCGCCGACACCGCCGAGTCCTACGCGTGGAACCAGGATTTGGGCCAGGCCTCCCCGATGGGCATCGCCACCCGGCGCACCATCGCCCGTGAGGCCGTCGGCGTCGTCGGCGCCATCACCCCGTGGAACTTCCCGCACCAGATCAACCTGGCCAAGCTGGGTCCGGCGCTGGCCGCCGGCAACACCGTCGTGCTCAAACCGGCGCCCGATACGCCGTGGTGTGCGGCCGCGGTCGGCCAACTCATCGCCGAGCACACCGACATCCCGCCCGGCGTGGTCAACGTGGTCACCTCCGACGACCACAGCGTCGGCGCCCTGTTGGCCAAAGACCCTCGGGTGGACATGATTTCGTTCACCGGGTCGACGGCCACCGGCCGCAGCGTCAGCATCGACGCCGCCGGCACCATCAAACGGGTGTTTTTGGAGCTGGGCGGCAAGTCGGCGTTCGTGGTGCTCGACGACGCGGATTTGGCCGGGGCGGCCTCGATGTCGGCGTTCACCGCCTGCATGCACGCGGGGCAGGGCTGCGCGGTCACCACCCGGCTGGTGGTGCCCCGCGCCCGCTACGACGAGGCGGTCGCCGCGGCCGCGGCCACCATGGGCTCGATCAAGCCCGGCGACCCCACCGACCCCGGCACCGTGTGCGGACCGCTGATCTCGGCGCGGCAACGCGACCGGGTGCAAAGCTACCTGGATCTCGCGGTGAGCGAGGGGGGCTCGTTCGCGTGCGGCGGCGGGCGGCCCGCCGATCGGGACACCGGCTTTTTCATCGAGCCCACCGTGATCGCCGGGCTGGGCAATGACGCCCGGGTGGCCCGGGAGGAAATCTTCGGGCCGGTGCTCACCGTCATCGCCCACGACGGCGACGACGACGCGGTGCGCATCGCCAACGACTCGCCCTATGGCCTGTCGGGCACCGTGTTCGGCGCCGACCCGGCCCGCGCGGCCGCGGTGGCGGCCCGGCTGCGGGTCGGCACCGTCAACGTCAACGGCGGCGTCTGGTACTCCGCGGACGCGCCGTTCGGCGGCTACAAGCAGTCCGGCAACGGCCGGGAGATGGGTGTGGCGGGCTTCGAAGAATATCTGGAGACCAAGGTCATCGCCACGGCGGTGTAGATCGGGCGAGTGGCCAGTTGTGACACGCCTTGCGCGGAAAACTGTGCAATAACTGGCCATTCGACGGAAAGGGTGAGTGATGAGATTCGATGGCAAGGTCGCGATCGTGACCGGGTCCGGGGGCGGCATCGGGCAGGCCTACGCGGAGGCGCTGGCCCGGGAAGGCGCGGCGGTGGTGGTCGCCGACATCAACGCCGAGGCCGCCGAGGGGGTGGCCAAACAGATCGTCGCCGACGGCGGTACCGCGCTGGCGGTGCCCGTCGACGTGTCGGATCCCGACTCGGCCAAAGCCATGGCCGACCGGACGCTGGCGGAGTTCGACGGCATCGACTACCTGGTCAACAACGCCGCGATCTTCGGTGGCATGAAGCTGGATTTCCTGCTCACCGTCGACCCCGAGTACTACAAAAAATTCATGAGCGTCAACCTCGACGGGGCGTTGTGGTGCACCCGTGCGGTGTACAAGAAGATGGCCAAGCGGGGCGGCGGCGCGATCGTCAACCAATCGTCCACCGCGGCCTGGCTGTACGCCAACTTCTACGGGCTGGCCAAGGTCGGGATCAACGGTTTGACCCAGCAACTCTCCCGGGAACTGGGTGGCCAGAACATCCGGATCAACGCGATTGCACCCGGGCCCATCGACACCGAGGCCAACCGGACCACCACCCCCAAAGAGATCGTCGACGACATCGTCAAGGGTCTCCCGCTGTCCCGCATGGGAACCCCGGAGGACTTGGTCGGCATGTGCCTGTTCTTGCTGTCGGATGAGGCCAAGTGGATCACCGGGCAGATTTTCAACGTCGACGGCGGACAGATCATCCGGTCATGAGCACTGCTGAGCAGCTGAGGCTGGGTTACATCGGGCTGGGCAACATGGGTGCGCCGATGGCCAAGCGACTGGTGGACTGGCCGGGCGGGGTCACGGTGTTCGACGTGCGGGCCGAGGCGATGACGCCGCTGACCGACGCCGGAGCCACCGCGGCCGGCAGCGTCGCCGAGGTGGCCGGCGCCGACATCATCAGCGTGACCGTCCTCGACGACGCCCAGGTGCGCGACGTGGTCGGCCAGCTCGCCGCGGCGGCCAAGCCGGACACCGTCATCGCGATCCATTCCACGATCAGCGACACCACCGCCGTCGAACTGGCCGACGCGCTGAAGCCGCACGGCATCCACATCGTCGACGCGCCGGTCAGTGGGGGCGGCGGGGCCGCCGAGAAGGGGGAGCTGGCCACCATGGTCGGCGCCGACCGGGACATCTACCAGCGCATCAAGCCGGCGTTCAAGTGCTGGGCGTCGTTGGTGATCCACGCCGGAGAACCCGGGGCGGGCACCCGAATGAAGTTGGCCCGCAACATGTTGACGTTCACCTCCTACGCCGCGGCGTGCGAGGCGATGAAGCTGGCCGAGGCGGCCGGGCTGGATCTGCAGGCGCTGGGCCGGGTGGTGCGGCACACCGACGCGCTCACCGGCGGTCCGGGCGCGATCATGGTCCGCGACGATATGGCGCCGCTGACCCCCGAACACTGGTTGTACGACGCGTTCACCCACACCCGCGGTTTGGGCGAAAAGGATCTGAGCTTGGCGTTGGCGCTGGGACAGGCCACCGATGTCGAGTTGCCGCTGGCGCAGGTGGCGCTGGCCCGACTGGCCGACGGGCTGGGCGTCCCGCACGACTGATTGGAGATCAGCATGGACGAGTTGCGCCGCCAAGGCCTGGGGAAGATGAACGAGGTGTACGGCTGGGAGATGCCCAACATCGAGGGCGACCCGTACTTCGACCTGACCGTCGACCACCTGTTCGGCAGCATCTGGACCCGCCCGGGATTGTCGATGCGCGACAAGCGCATCATGACCCTGACCGCGGTGACCGCGATCGGCAATCGCGACCTGGCCGAAATCCAGATCAACGCCGCCCTGCTCAACGGGGAGCTCACCGAGGACGAACTCAAGGAGATGGCGGTCTTCGTGACCCATTACCTCGGCTTCCCGCTGGGCTCGGCGCTCAACGGTGCGGTCGACGCCGTCGTGGCCAAACGCAAGAAGGCCGCGGCCAAGGGCACCGGCGAGGACAGGAAGGCCAACGTCGACGCCGCGGTCAGGATGCACAGCGGCGAGGGCCTGGACTAACTGCCGAGCCCACCCAGCGGCGTAGGTATCGCCGCAGCTCGGCGCCGTGGCGCGGCGGGCGGCCCGGGTCGATGACGAACGACTGGATGATCCGTAGCAGGTGCTCGGCGAGTTCGGCCACCTCGTCGTCGCGGAAACCGGCTGCCGCCCAATCGACGTCGAAGCGGCGCAGCATGGAGTTGGCGAATCCCAGGGCCACATCGGAGGTGACGTCGGCGGTGAACGCGTTGTCGCGGTCACGCGTCAGCAGCAGGCCGATGTGTTTGTCGTCGGGCAACCATTCCAGGGCGGTGGCGATCGCCTCGGTGGCCGCGTCGGCCGGATCGGTGATACCGGCCAGGTGCGCGGCCAACCGCTCCAAGAACCCGTCCGCCGCCGCTGTGGCCGCCGCCACCAGCAACGCGTCGGTGCTGGGGAAGTAGCGGTACACGGTCTGGCGGGTCACCCCCAGGGTGCGGGCCACATCGGCGATGGACAACTCGGCACCGCGTGCGTCGATCACCTGGCTGGCCGCCGCCAGGATGCGCGCCACCGCTTCGTCGTCGGTGGCCGGGGCCGCACCGCCCCACCCGTGGGTGCGCACCGGCTAATGGTAGGACACGTGCAGGTCCTTGATCCCGTTGATCCAGCCGGACCGCAGCCGTTGCGGCTCGGCCAGTTTGGTGATGTCGGGGATCTGGTCGGCGATCTCGTTGAACATCAGCCGGATCTCCATCCGGGCCAGGTTGGCGCCGATGCAGTAGTGGGTGCCCTGCCCGCCGAACGCCAGATGCGGGTTGGGGTTGCGCAGGATGTCGAACTCGAACGGCTTGTCGAAGACGTCTTCGTCGAAGTTCGCCGAGCTGTAAAACAGGCCGACGCGCTGGCCCGCGCCGATCGCCACCCCGCCGACCTCGGTGTCGACCTTGGCGGTGCGCTGGAAACAGTGCACCGGGGTCGCCCAGCGGACGATCTCGTCGACGGCGGTCTCGGGGCGGTCCCGCTTGAACAGCTCCCACTGCTCGGGGTTCTCGGCGAACGCGTTGATGCCGTGGGTGATCGCGTTGCGGGTGGTCTCGTTGCCGGCCACCGCCAACAGGATGACGAAGAACGCGAACTCGGTTTCGCCCAGCGCCTCGCCGTCGACGTCGGCCTGCACCAGCCGGGTGACGATGTCGTCGGCCGGGCAGCGGCGGCGCTGTTCGGCCATCGTGTACGCGTAGCCCATCAACTCGGCGTTGGCCACCGTCGGATCGGCGTCGAAGTCCGGGTCGTCGGTGTTCATGATCGAGTTCGTCCAGTGAAACAGCTTTTCCCGGTCGGCCTCGGGCACCCCGATCAAATCGGCGATGGCCAGCAGCGGCAGCTCCATCGCGACGTCGTCCACGAAGTTGCCGCGGTCCTTGGCGGCGGCGGCCGCGACGATGTCGTGGGCGGCCAACGCCAGCTTCTCCTCCAGCACCGCGACCGAGCGCGGGGTGAACAGCCGCGACACCAGCTTGCGCAGCCGGGTGTGCTCCGGCGGGTCGTGGTTGATCAGCAGCGCCTTGGTGAGCTCGAGCTGCTCGGCGGTCACCCCTTCGGGCAGCCGCATCACCGCGCCCTTGGCGTTGGTGGACCACACGTCGTTGTCCCGGGAGATGTCCTTGATGTGCTGGTGCTTGCTGATCACCCAGTAGCCGCCGTCATCGAAGATGTTGCTGCCGGCGGGCTGCTCGTTCCACCACACCGGCGCGGTCTTGCGCAGCTGGGCGAACTCGGTGACGGGCATGCCGCGCAGCAAGACGTCCGGGTCGGTGAAGTCGAAGCCGGAACCGAACGGACAGACCTGCGTTGACGTCAAGGCGACCACCTCCGTGTGGTGTGGGACACAAACCGCCTACGACCATACACCTGGCTGTCAAGTGTATGTCCGTGGGCGGCTGAGCGGCGGCGATCGCACGTCGCCCGCTAGGGTGACGGGTTGTGCGCGTCCTGGTGATCGGTTCCGGTGCCCGTGAACATGCGCTGCTGTTGGCGCTGCGCCGAGATCCGCAGGTCGAGGGGCTGGCGATCGCCCCGGGTAACGCCGGCACCGGCGCCGTCGCCGACCACTACGACGTCGACATCAGCTCCGGGGACGCCGTCGTCGCGGTGGCGCGCGAGTTCGGCGCCGATCTGGTGGTGATCGGGCCCGAGGTGCCCCTGGTGCTCGGTGTCGGCGACGCGGTGCGCGCGGCCGGGATCGCCTGCTTTGGTCCCAGCAAGGACGCGGCCCGCATCGAGGGCTCCAAGGCGTTCGCCAAGGACGTGATGGCCGCCGCCGGGGTCCGCACCGCCCGCAGCGAAATCGTCGACAACCCCGCGCATCTGGACGCCGCGCTGGACCGGTTCGGTCCGGGCGCCGGCGAGACGGCCTGGGTGGTCAAGGACGACGGCCTGGCCGCCGGCAAGGGCGTGGTGGTGACCGCGGACCGCACCGCGGCCCGCGCGCACGCCGCCGGGCTGCTGGAGGGCGGGCACCCGGTGCTGCTGGAGTCCTTTTTGGACGGGCCGGAGCTGTCGCTGTTCAGCGTCGTCGACGGCCAGACCGTGGTGCCGCTGCTGGCCGCGCAGGACTTCAAACGGGTCGGCGACGGCGATGTCGGCCCCAACACCGGCGGCATGGGCGCCTACGCGCCGCTGCCCTGGCTGCCCGACGAACTGGCCGCCCGCATCGTCGCCGAGGTCGTCGAACCGGTTGCCGCCGAACTGGTTCGCCGCGGCAGCCCGTTTTCCGGCCTGCTGTACGCCGGGTTGGCGATCACCTCGACCGGGCCGGCGGTGGTCGAATTCAACTGCCGCTTCGGTGACCCCGAGACGCAGTCGGTGCTGGCGCTGCTGGATTCCCCGCTGGGCCAACTGCTGCACGCCGCCGCCACCGGCGAGCTGGCCGGGTTCGGGCCGCTGCGCTGGCGCGACGGCGCTGCGGTGACCGTGGTGCTGGCCGCCGAGAACTATCCGGGCCGGCCGCGGCTCGGTGACGTCATCGCCGGCGCCGACGTCGACGGGGTGCTGCATGCCGGCACGGCCCGCCGCGACGATGGGGCCATCGTGTCCAGCGGCGGTCGGGTGCTGTCGGTGGTGGGCACCGGCGCGGATCTGACCGCGGCCCGCACCGACGCGTATGCCCGGCTGGAATCGATCCGGTTGCCGGGCGGCCACTTCCGCAACGACATCGGGTTGGCGGCCGCCGAGGGCAAGATCCGGGTGTAGGGGCCGCCCCCTTCGCCGCGTGTTCGCCGAGCGGCACTCTCACGACGCGACACGCCGACGATGCGTCGTGAGAATGCCACTCGGCGCGGTGATTACGCCGTCAAAAGCGGGGCCACCCACGTCAACTCGGCGGGCAGCTGCGAACTCCAGAACGCCGCGTCGTGCCCGCCGGGGGAGAAGCCGCCCGCCGGCGGGGTGGGCAGCTGCGCGATGAACTGTTTGGTCGCCCCGTAGAACGGGTCGCTGTCCCCGCAGTCCACCCGGATCGGGATCGACGCCAGCGCCGGCATCCCGACCACCGAGTTTGCCGACCAGTCGTCGGCGCCGTCGAACGCGCCGGGCGCGGTCGCGCCCGACGACAGCCACAGCGCCGGGCTGACCGCGCAGATCGCCGCGGTGCGGGCCGGCCCGAGCCGACCGCCGAGCAGCAGCGCACCGTAGCCGCCCATCGACCAGCCCAAGAACGCCACCCGCGAGGTGTCCAGCCCCTGATCGGCCAGCAGCGGGATCAGTTCGGTGAGCACCATCGCCCCGGAATCCTCCCCGGAGGCCCGCTTGTGCCAGTAGCTGCCGCCGCCGTCGACGGCGACCACCGCGAACGGCGGCAGGCCGGCGCTGACCGCCTGCGCCAGGCCCTGCTCGACCCCGCCGGCCATCACCGTCGAGGCGTCACTGCCCTTGCCGTGCAACGCGATCAGCGGCCGCAGCGCGGCGGTCTGGCCCGGCGGGCGGGCGATGGCCCAGTTGGTGGTGACCCCGCCGCGGGCCGCCGACACGAACGAGCCGGTGGTCATCGTGGGCGCCGCGACGGGGGCGGGCGCCGGCTCCCGCGGCAGCGGCGGCGCCAACGGCGGCTGCGGCACCGGGGCCGGGGGCGCGGCCGGCACGGCCTGCGAGGGTCGGGCCGCGAACAGGGTGCCCAGCGCGTAGGCGCCGGCGGCGCCGGCGGCCGCACTGGCACCCAGGCGCAGCACCGCCCGTCGGCTCAACTCAGACATGCCGGACATCATAAGCGGCGGTCCGGTGCGACGTTTGCCCGAAAGGGCAATGCGGCACCTGCCTGACTGGCAGCATGACTAAACGTGACGGCAGCGGTCACACCCAAGGGTGAACGTCGACGGTATGCGCTGGTCAGCGCCGCCGCCGAGTTGCTGCGCGAGGGTGGCTTCGAGGCGGTGCGGCACCGGGCGGTGGCCCGGCGGGCGGGGCTGCCGTTGGCGTCGACCACCTACTACTTCTCCTCGCTGGACGACCTGATCGCCAGCGCGGTCGACCACATCGGCATGCTGGAGGTGGCCCAACTGCGGGCCCGGGTCGCCGGATTGTCCAAGCGCCGCCGCGGCGCCGAGACCACGGCCGATCTGCTGGTCGATCTGCTGGTCGGCGAGGACCACGGCTCGCTGCTGACCGAGCAGCTGATCTCCCGCTACGAGCGCTACATCGCCTGCGCCCGGCTGCCCGCGCTGCGCGACATCCAGCGCCGGATCCTGCATCAACGCGACGAGGCCGTCGTCGAAGCCATCGAGCGGTCGGGCCGCCGGGTGCGCCCCGAACTGCTGTCCGCGCTGGTCTGCGCGGTCGACGGGGCGGTGGTGGCGGCGTTGGTCGACGACGGCCAAGGCCCGCGGGAGGCGGCGCGGGCGACGTTGATCGGGGTGATTGACGTGCTCGCGCCGATCGACCGCAGCGTGGTGTCGGCCTGATGGGATCTGCACGGCGGCAAGAACATTCGCCCAGCCGCTAGCCCTCGCCGTCGAGCTGGCGCCGGATCTCGGCCAACCCCCGTTGCGCCGCGTCCAGCAGCGCCGCGACGTGCGCGAGGCGCTCCCGCAGCTCGTCGGCGTCCGCGGGCGGCACCGCCGGACGCGCGCGCGTGGGCGCCAAATCGGGCGGCAGGGTCGGGGTGACGATGTAGCCGGTCGCGAAGTCGCCGTAGATGGTCACGTCTTCGGGCCGGTGATAGGAAAACAGCGCGACGTACGCGCACAGCACGGCGTCGACGGGGTCTTCGTCCCGGTCGAGTTGGCTGGGACGGGTGGCGGCCGCGATCCGCTTGCGCAGCTCCACCCACGACACGTTGTGGTTCACCCGCAGCCGCGGTGTCGCCGTGTCGAGTCCCTCGATCAGCGTCATCAACTGCAGCAGCTCACGCTGGCGGTCCCCGAAGGCGCCGCGCTTGTACTTCAGGGTCTGCGGCAGGCCGAACAACGCCACGGTGGCCGGATGCGGATACACCTCGATCGCCCGTCGCGCCGAGCTCGAGGCGGGGTTCATGTCCAACGTGAGCGCGGTCGCGATCCGCGCACCGCGGGGATCGTCGAACTCCGGTCGCCCGGTGTAGGCCGGCCGCGCGCCGGCCTCGAAGCGCTGGAAGTCGCGGTTGAGCGCCCGCTCGCAGGGCCGATACCCGGTCGGGTTCGTCACGATCAGCGGCGCGTCGATGGCCACCAGGCAGTCGCCGCTGACAAAGGGCGCCACCGCGTCCTCGATGCTCGCGTCGTCCTGGACGCTACTGACATGCAGCAGCCGGCCGTCGGCGTCCACCGCCGCGACACCGGTGCGGTTCTTCTCACCCCAGGCGAGATCGAGGCCAACGAAGTACATCCGCCCACTGTGCCGCATCGCCGACCGTAAGCTACGTGTTCGTGACGATTCCCAACGTGCTGGCCACCCGGTACGCCAGCGCCGAGATGGCGGCGATCTGGTTACCGGAGGCCAAGGTCGTCGCCGAGCGGCGGCTGTGGCTGGCGGTGTTGCGCGCTCAGGCCGAGCTGGGCGTCCCGGTTCCCGAGCAGGCGCTCACCGACTACGAGCGGGTGCTCGAGGACGTCGACCTGGGCTCGATCGCCGACCGGGAACGGGTGACCCGCCACGACGTGAAGGCCCGCATCGAGGAGTTCAACGCGCGCGCCGGCCACGAGCACATCCACAAGGGGATGACCAGCCGCGACCTGACCGAGAACGTCGAGCAGCTGCAGATCCGCCGCTCGTTGGAGCTGGTGTTTGGCCACGGGGTGGCGGTGGCGGCCCGGCTGGCCGAGCGGGCGGTGACCTACCGCGACCTGGTGATGGCCGGGCGCAGCCACAACGTCGCCGCCCAGGCCACCACGCTGGGCAAGCGGTTCGCCAGCGCCGCCCAGGAGACGCTGCTCGCGTTGACCCGGCTGCGGGAGCTGATCGACCGCTACCCGCTGCGCGGCATCAAGGGCCCGATGGGCACCGCCCAGGACATGCTCGACCTGCTGGGTGACCCCGCCAAGCTGGCCGAGCTGGAACACCGCATCGCGCGGTACCTGGGTTTTAGCACGGTGTTGACCAGCGTCGGGCAGGTCTACCCCCGGTCGCTGGACCACGATGTGCTCTCCGCGCTGGTGCAGCTGGGCGCCGGCCCGTCGTCGCTGGCACACACCATCCGGCTGATGGCCGGCCACGAGCTGGTCACCGAGGGGTTCGCGCCGGGCCAAGTCGGCTCGTCGGCGATGCCGCACAAGATGAACACCCGCAGCTGCGAACGGGTCAACGGCCTGCAGGTGGTGCTGCGCGGCTACGCGTCGATGGCCGCCGAACTGGCCGGCGCCCAGTGGAACGAGGGCGACGTGTTCTGCTCGGTGATCCGCCGGGTGGCGCTGCCCGACGCGTTCTTCGCCGTCGACGGGCAGATCGAGACGTTCCTGACCGTGCTCGACGAGTTCGGCGCCTACCCGGCCGTCATCGGCCGCGAGCTGGACCGCTACCTGCCGTTTTTGGCCACCACCAAGGTGCTGATCGCGGCGGTGCGCGCCGGGGTGGGTCGCGAGGCCGCCCACGAGGTGATCAAGGAACACGCGGTCGCGGTGGCGTTGGCGATGCGGGAGCGCGGCGCCGAACCCGACCTGCTGGACCGGTTGGCCGCCGACGAGCGGCTGCCGCTGGACCGGGCGGCGCTCGACGCCGCGCTGGCCGACAAGCAGGCGTTCACCGGCGCCGCCGCCGACCAGGTCGACGGCGTGGTGGCGGCGGTCGACGCGCTGGTGGCCCGCTACCCGGACGCGGCCAAGTACACCCCCGGTGCCATCCTGTAGCGCCATGACCGCTTCGGCTGCGCCGTCGGGCTTGCTGCACCAGATCGACTTCACCGATCTGGACAACTTCGCCGCCGGGTTTCCGCACCAGCTGTTCGCGGTGCATCGCCGCGAGGCCCCGGTGTTTTGGCATGCGCCCACCGAGCACACCCCGGACGGGGAGGGGTTCTGGTCGGTGGCCACCCACGCCGAAACCTTGCTGGTGCTGCGCGACCCGGAGACGTTCTCCTCGGTGACCGGCGGCGGGCGCCCGTTCGGCGGCACCATCCTGCAGGATCTGCCGATCGCCGGGCAGGTGCTGAACATGATGGACGACCCGCGGCACGGCCAGATCCGGCGGCTGGTCAGCTCCGGGTTGACGCCCCGGATGATCCGGCGGGTCGAAGACGACCTGCGGCACCGGGCCCGTCGGCTGCTGGACGGGGTCACGGCCGGCGTGCCCTTTGATTTCCTGACCGACATCGCCGTCGAGGTGCCGATGCAGATGATCTGCATCCTGCTCGGCATTCCCGAAACCGACCGGCACTGGCTGTTCGAGGCCATCGAGCCCAGCTTCGACTTCCGCGGGTCGCGGCAGGCCGTCGTCTCGCGGATGTCGGTGGAAGAGGCCGGGTCCCGGATCTTCGCCTACGGGCAGGAGCTGATCGCGGCCAAGCGCGCCGCCCCCACCGACGACATGCTCTCGGTGGTCGCCAACGCCACCCTCGAGGACCCCGACGCGCCGCACCTGACCGATATCGAGCTGTACCTGTTCTTCAACCTGTTGTTCAGCGCCGGCGCGGAAACCACCCGCAACGCCATCGCCGGCGGGCTGTTGGCGCTGGCCGAACATCCCGACCAGCTGCGGGTGCTGCGCGGCGACCCGGGGTTGCTGCCGACGGCGGTGGAGGAGATGGTGCGGTGGACGTCGCCGTCGCCGTCCAAACGCCGCACCGCCACCCGCGCCGTCACCCTCGGCGGCCAACACATCGAGGCCGGCCACAAGGTGCTGGTGTGGGAGGGTTCGGCCAACCGGGACGCGGCGGTGTTCGACCGCGCCGACGCGTTCGACGTCACCCGCAAACCCAACCCACACCTGGGGTTTGGGCAGGGCGTGCACTACTGCCTGGGCGTCAACCTGGCCCGGCTGGAGCTGCGGGTGTTGTTCGAGGAACTGCTGGCCCGGTTCGGCGACGTCGCGGTGGTGGCCCCGGTCGAATGGGCCCGCAGCAACCGGCACACCGGCATCCGGCATTTGGTGGTGGAACTGCGCGGTGCGGCGTGACGGTCCGGTTGCGTGACGTCGAACCGTCCCCGGATGTGTTCGCCGCGGTGATGGCGACCGGGATCTTGTCGATCGCCGCGCGCAACCACCACTACGGACGGATCAGCGACACGCTCGGTGTGCTGGCCTCGGCCGGGCTGATGGTGCTGGTCGCGGTGGTGGTGCTCACCGCGATCGCCAAACGCCGGATCGTGTTCTGGGATCTGACCGACCCGGATGTCACGCTGCGGTTGTTCACCTTCGTCGCCGCCTGCGCGGTGCTGGACAGCCGGCTGGCCTCCCACCCGGTGGTGGTCCGCATCCTGGGCGCGGTGGCGCTGTCGGCCTGGCTGGTGCTGGTGGTGCTCACCGCCCGCAACATGTCGGCGCGTACCTGGACGGCGCTGCGCGATCATGCCCGCGGCGCGTGGGAGCTGGCCAGCGTGGGCACCTCCGGGTTGGCGGTCGTCACCGCGCAGGTGGCGATGTACACCGGGCACCGCTGGTGGCTGGCGGCGGCCGTGCCGATCTGGGTGCTGGCGCTGGGCATCTACGCCCTGATGACCTGGCTGATCCTGTGGCGCACCGTGCACGAGCGGCAGGACCGCGACGGCTTCGAGCCCGACACCTGGATCCTGATGGGCGGGCTGGCCATCGCCACCCTGGCCGGGGACAACATTCACCAGCTGGCGCCGGCCTGGTTGGCCGGCGGTGTCCGGGTGGTCACGGTGGTGACCTGGGTGGTGGCCACGGCGTGGATCCCGCCGCTGATCTACTTCCTGCTGCATCGGGTCAATCAGCGGCCCGGGGTGCTGCAGTTCGCCGGGGTGTGGTGGGCGCTGGTGTTCCCGCTGGGCATGTATTCGGTGGCCACCTACTGGATGGCGGCCGAGGTCGGGGTGCGCTCCATGCAGACGGTGTCGCTGATGTTTTTCTGGAACGCGATGACGGCCTGGCTGATCGTGGTCATCGCCGGGCTGCTGGGGGTGCGGCGGGTGATGGTGCGCAGCTCACCGGCCCCGCCGCCGCAGGCCGGCCGACCGTAGCTCCAAGCCGGCCAGTCCGCGGATGGCGACCAGATCCTGGTGCCGCCACGCCCCGACCGGGTCGGGGCTGATGTCGGCGAGTTTGCGCAGCGGCCGGTTCGTCAGCGCCCGCAGCGCCAGCAGCTGCTCGCCGGCCGGGGTGGCGGCCAGCGCCAGCACCATCCGTTTGCGCCGGAAGAACCGCAGCCGCAGCACCAGCCACGGCCCCGCCACCGCGGCGATCGGGGGAGCGGCCACCGCGATGGCCAACACCACCGCCAGCCAGCTGGCGGTGGTGTCCAGGGTGTGCCCGGCACCGGCGATATCCAGGGCGGCGGTGCTGGCCGCGGTGAGCGGCTTGCTGATGGTGTCGCCGACCAGCGGGATGTGATCGGCGCTGCTGCCGGCGGATTTCAGGTTCTCCGCGACCCCGTTGGCGCCGCCTTGCACCTGGCCGCCGACGGCGGCGATCGTGGAGATGGCGCTGTGCACGGCCAGCCCGACCAGCAGCCACACGAAACTCCACACCGCGACCCCGACATCACTGAACAGCTGGGCCAGCAGCCGGCCGGGGCTGGTGGCGTAGGGCAGCAACCGTGAACTCATGGCCTTGATCCCAACACATGGCCGACCGATAGGCTGGCCCGATGGCCCGACCCGCTCTGTCCGACTACCAGCATCTGGCCAGCGGCAAAGTGCGCGAGCTGTACCGCGTCGACGACGAGCATCTGCTGTTCGTCGCCACCGACCGGATCTCGGCGTACGACTACGTCCTGGACAGCCAGATCCCGGACAAGGGACGCATCCTGACCGCGATGAGCGTGTTCTTTTTCGACCTCGTCGAGGCCCCCAACCACCTGGCCGGCCCGCCCGACGACCCGCGCATCCCGGCCGAGGTGCTGGGCCGGGCCCTGTTGGTGAAACGCCTGCAGATGCTGCCGGTGGAATGCGTGGCCCGCGGCTACCTGACCGGCTCGGGGCTGGTCGACTACCAGCAGACCGGGAAGGTGTGCGGCATCGCGTTGCCGCCGGGGCTGGTGGAGGCCAGCAAGTTCGCCACCCCGCTGTTCACCCCGGCCACCAAGGCCGAACTCGGGGACCACGACGAGAACATTTCGTTCGCCCAGGTGATCGAGCAGGTGGGTGCGGTGCGGGCCAACCAGCTGCGTGACCGTACCCTGCAGACCTACATCCAGGCCGCCGACCATGCGTTGACGAAAGGAATCATCATCGCCGACACCAAATTCGAATTCGGTATCGACGCGCACGGCAATCTGGTGCTGGCCGACGAGATCTTCACCCCCGACTCGTCGCGGTACTGGCCCGCCCACGACTACCGGGCCGGGGTGGTGCAGACCAGCTTCGACAAACAATTCGTCCGCAATTGGCTGACCAGTGCAGAATCCGGCTGGGACCGCACCGGGTCGCAACCGCCGCCACCGCTGCCGCCGGACATCATCGACGCCACCCGCGGCCGCTACATCGAGGCCTACGAACGGATTTCCGGCCTGCGCTTCGACGACTGGATCGGTCCGGCCGCATGACCGAGCTGTTTACCCCACCCGTGGCCAAGCGGGTGGCGAGCACCCGCACGCATCACGGCGACGCGTTCGTCGACCCCTACGAATGGTTGCGGGACAAGTCCGACCCGGACGTGATCGCCCATTTGGAGGCCGAGAACGCCTACACCGATTCGGCGACCGCGCATCTGGAACCGTTGCGGCAAAAGATTTTCGACGAAATCAAGGCCCGCACCAAAGAGACCGACCTGTCGGTGCCGACCCGACGCGGCGCCTGGTGGTATTACGGCCGCAGCTTCGAGGGCAAACAGTACGGGGTGCACTGCCGTTGCCCGGTCGCCGATCCCGACAGCTGGGATCCGCCGGTGCTCGACGAGCACACCGAGATCCCCGGCGAACAGGTGCTGCTCGACGAGAATGTCGAGGCCGACGGGCACGACTTCTTCGCGCTCGGCGCGGCCAGTGTCAGCCCCGACGGCAACGTGTTGGCGTACTCGGTCGACGTGGTCGGCGACGAGCGCTACACGCTGCGGTTCAAGGACTTGCGCACCGGGCAGCGCTACCCCGACGAGATCGTCGGGATCGCCGCCGGGGTGACCTGGGCCACCGACAACCGCACGGTGTACTACCTGACCGTCGACGCGGCGTGGCGGCCCGACACCGTGTGGCGGCATCGACTGGGCGCGGGGCTGCCCGCCGAACAGGTCTACCACGAAGCCGACGAGCGGTTCTGGCTGTCGGTGGGCCGCACCCGCAGCGACGCCTACGTGCTGATCGCGTCCGGGTCGGCGATCACCTCCGAGGTCCGCTACGGCGACGCCGGCGACCCGGAGGCGCAGTTCACCACGGTGTGGCCGCGCCGTGAGGGTATCGAGTACTCGGTCGAGCACGGCGTCGTCGGCGGCCAAGACCGGTTTTTGATCCTGCACAACGAGCGCGCGGTGAACTTCACCCTGGTGGAGGCCCCGGTGGCTGACCCGACCGCCCTGCGCACCCTGATCGAGCCCAGCGACGAGGTGCGCCTGGACGGTGTGGACGCCTTCGCGGAGCACCTGGTGGTCAGCTACCGCGGGGAGGCGCTGCCCCGCATCCAGCTGTGGCCCATCGACGCCGGCGGTGACTACGGTGCGCCCCAAGAGCTTTCGTTCGATTCGGAGCTGATGTCGGTTGGGTTGGGCGCCAACCCGAACTGGGATTCGCCCAAACTGCGGATCGGCGCGACGTCGTTCATCACCCCGGTGCGCATCTACGACCTGGACCTGGCCACCGGCGAGCGCACCTTGCTGCGCGAACAACCGGTGCTGGGGGACTTCCGGCGCGAGCACTACGTCGAGCGCCGGGACTGGGCCTACGCCGCCGACGGCACCCGCATCCCGGTGTCGATCGTGCACCGGGCGGGCCTGGACTTCCCGGCGCCGGCCCTGCTGTACGGCTACGGCGCCTACGAGATCTGTCAGGATCCGCAGTTCTCCATCGCCCGGCTGTCGCTGCTGGACCGGGGCATGGTGTTCGTGGTCGCGCATGTGCGCGGCGGCGGGGAGATGGGCCGGCTGTGGTACGAGCGCGGCAAGCTGTTGGACAAGAAGAACACCTTCACCGATTTCGTTGCGGTGGCACGGCATTTGATCGAGACCGGGGTCACCCGGCCCCGGCAGTTGGTGGCGCTGGGCGGCAGCGCGGGCGGGCTGCTGATGGGGGCGGTGGCCAACCTGGCCCCGGAGCTGTTCGCCGGCATCCTGGCCCAGGTGCCGTTCGTCGACCCGCTGACCACCATCTTAGATCCGTCGCTGCCGCTGACCGTCACCGAATGGGACGAGTGGGGAAACCCGTTGGCCGACAAAGACGTCTACTTCTACATGAAGGAGTACTCGCCGTACGAGAACGTCGCGCCGCGGGACTATCCGCCGATCCTGGCGATGACCTCCCTGCACGACACCCGGGTGTACTACGTCGAGCCGGCGAAATGGGTGGCGGCGTTGCGGCACACCAAAACCGACGCGCACCCGGTGCTGCTGAAGACCCAGATGAGCGCCGGCCACGGCGGGATCAGCGGCCGCTACGAGCGCTGGAAGGAGACCGCGTTCCAGTTCGCCTGGCTGCTGGCCGCCGCCGAGGGCAACCACGACGGCCCCCGGCCAGGCAGCTAGCCTGCTGTCATGACCTCGCTCACCGAAATCCCGCTGACCACCCTGGACGGCCGCGCCACCTCGCTGGCCGACTATGCCGACCGGGCCGTGCTGGTGGTCAACGTCGCCTCCAAATGCGGATTGACCCCGCAATACGGTGCGCTGGAGCAGCTGGCGCGGGATTACGCCGAACGCGGGCTGACCGTGCTGGGCGTGCCGTGCAATCAGTTCCTGGGCCAAGAACCCGGCACCGCCGACGAGATCCAGACGTTCTGCTCCACCACCTACGGGGTGACCTTTCCGCTGCTGGCGAAAACCGAGGTCAACGGCGACGGCCGGCACCCGCTGTACGCCGAGCTGACCCAGACCCCCGACGCCGACGGCCAGGCCGGCGACGTGCAATGGAACTTCGAGAAGTTCCTGATCGCGCCCGGTGGGACGGTGGTCAACCGGTTCCGGCCGACCACGGTGCCCGACGCGCCCGAGGTGGTCACCGCGATCGAGGCCGTGCTGCCCAATTAGCCGCCCGTCCGCCTGTCGGACACCGTCCGGACACCTGGGATCGCCACACTGGTGGCGTGAATGGGCAACTGATCGTCTCGGTTTCCGGGATCGGTGAACGGACCCTGGCCGACGTCGCCGCGTTCTGCGCGGAAATGGACTCGCGGGCGGTGCCGGTGTCGTTGCTGGTCGCGCCCCGGCTCAAGGGCGGCTACCGGCTGGACACGGACGCGCACACCGTGCAGTGGCTGACCGAGCGGCGCGCCGGCGGCGACGCGATCGTGCTGCACGGCTACGACGAGGCCGCCACCAAGCATCGCCGCAGCGAATTCGCCGCGCTGCCCGCCCACGAGGCCAACCTGCGGCTGATCGCCGCCGACCGGGTGCTGGAACACCTCGGTTTGCGCACCCGGCTGTTCGCGGCGCCCGGCTGGGCGGTCTCGCCAGGGACCGTGAAGGCCCTGCCGCGTAACGGTTTCCGGCTGCTGGCCGGGCTGCACGGCATCACCGACCTGGTCCGGGGCGACACCGTTCGGGGCCGGGTGCTCGGGATCGGGGAAGGCTTCCTCACCGAACCTTGGTGGTGCCGGATGCTGGTGCGCTCGGCCGAACGCACCGCGCGCCGCGGCGGGCTGGTGCGGGTCGCGGTGGCGGCCGGTCACCTGCGCAAGCCCGGGCCGCTGCAGGCGATGCTGGATGCGGTGGACCTGGCGCTGCTGCACCAGTGCACCCCCACCGTCTACGCGTGGCGGTCCGATCGTCCGGTGCGCGACGCGGCCTGACCCGCACTCGCTACTCTGTAGCGCCATGGACGCTGACGTCATCGTCGTCGGGGCGGGCCTAGCCGGCCTGGTGGCGGCCTGCGAACTGGTGGACCGCGGTAAGCGGGTGCTGATCGTCGACCAGGAGAACAGCGCCAACCTCGGTGGCCAGGCGTTCTGGTCGTTCGGCGGGCTGTTCTTCGTCGACAGCCCCGAACAACGCCGCCTCGGCGTGCGCGACAGCCAGGAACTGGCCTTGCAGGATTGGCTGGGCACCGCGGGATTCGACCGGCCCGAGGACCATTGGCCGCGGCAGTGGGCGCACGCCTACGTCGACTTCGCCGCCGGGGAGAAACGCAGCTGGCTGCGGGCCCGCGGGCTGAAGATTTTCCCGCTGGTCGGCTGGGCCGAGCGGGGCGGCTACGACGCGCGCGGCCACGGCAACTCGGTGCCCCGGTTCCACATCACCTGGGGCACCGGGCCGGCGCTGGTGGAGATCTTCGCGCGCCGGTTGCGGGGTCGCACGGCGGTGCGGTTCGCGCACCGCCACCGGGTCGATGAGCTGATCGTCGAGGACACCACGGTCACTGGGGTGCGCGGCAGTGTGCTGGAACCGTCCACCGCGGCGCGCGGGGTGGCGTCGACGCGGAATGTGGTGGCACAGTTCGAGTTCCGCGCCGCCGCGGTGATCGTGACCAGCGGCGGCATCGGCGGCAATCTGGAGCTGGTGCGGCAGAACTGGCCGCCGCGGATGGGCCGGGTGCCCGACCAGCTGATCGCCGGGGTGCCCGCCCACGTCGACGGCCGGATGATCGGTATCGCCGAAACCGCTGGTGCGCGGGTGATCAACCGGGACCGGATGTGGCACTACACCGAGGGCATCACCAACTACGACCCGGTGTGGGCCCAGCACGGCATCCGCATCATCCCGGGTCCGTCGTCGCTGTGGCTGGACGCCGACGGCAAACGGTTGCCCGGCCCGCTGTACCCGGGTTTCGACACCCTGGGCACGTTGGAGTACATCGCCCGATCCGGCCACGACTACACCTGGTTCGTGCTCAACCAGAAGATCATCGAGAAGGAATTCGCGCTGTCCGGCCAGGAACAGAACCCGGACCTGACCGGACGCAGCCTGCGGCAACTGCTGTCCTCGCGGGCGAAGTCCGGGCCGCCGCCCCCGGTGCAGGCGTTCGTGGATCGCGGGGTGGACTTCGTCAGCGCGAACTCGTTGCGCGAGTTGGTCACCGCCATGAACCAGCTGCCGGATGTGGTGCCGCTGGACTATGCGACGGTGGAGGCCGAGGTCACCGCCCGCGACCGCGAAGTGGCCAACCGGTTCAGCAAGGACGGGCAGATCACCGCGATCCGCGGGGCCCGCGCCTACCTGGGCGACCGGCTGGGCCGGGTGGTGGCCCCGCACCGGTTGACCGACCCGAAGGCCGGGCCGCTGATCGCGGTCAAATTGCACATCTTGACCCGGAAGACGTTGGGCGGCCTGGAAACCGACCTGGACTCCCGGGTGCGCAAAGCCGACGGCAGCGCGTTCGACGGGCTGTACGCGGCCGGGGAGGTGGCCGGGTTCGGCGGCGGCGGGGTGCACGGCTACCGCGCGCTGGAGGGCACCTTCCTGGGCGGCTGCATCTTCTCCGGTCGGGCCGCCGGGCGCGGCGCGGCCAGCGACATCGCCTAACCGTTGCCGCGAGCGTGCGCGTCCCCGGCCGACACGCCGGCCAAATCCCCGGATCTGCGCACGTTCGCGCGCGGATCAGAACGCGACCGCGCGCTCCTCGGGCAGCACCTGGAACTCGGTGTCGGTCATCTCGGCGAGCCGGCCGTGGTAGATGCCGCGGGCGTCGGGGGCGATGATGCCCTGGTGGATCGGCACCGCCCGGGTCGGTGCCACCGCGCGCAGATAGTCGACGGCCTCGGCGATCTTCATCCACGGGGCCGCCGCGGGGGTGGCCAGCACGTCCACCGGTTCGTCGGGGACGAACAGGGCGTCGCCGGGATGCATGAACCGGGCCCGGTGCCCGTCGTCGCCCACCAGATACGAGATGTTGTCGATCACCGGGATCTCCGGGTGGATCACCGCGTGCCGGCCACCGACGCCGCGGACGGTCAGCTCGCCGACCCGGAACTCGTCGCCGACCTGCACCGCCTGCCACGGCGCGCCCAGCTGCGCGGCGGTCTGCGGGTCGGCGTACAGCGCCGCGTCCGGGTTGGCCGCAAGCAGCGCGGGCAGCCGGGCGGTGTCCACGTGATCGGGATGCTGATGGGTGATCAGGATCGCCGACAAGCCGCTGATTCCCTCGAAACCGTGCGAGAAATTACCCGGATCAAACAGCACGGTGGTGTGATGGAAATCAGCGAGCAGACAGGAATGGCCGAAATGCGTCAGTTGCATATCTACGATTGTGCGCTGAGGGAGTGCGTATGCGGGTAATCATGGCAACGCTGCTGATCGTCGGGGGGTTTGCGACGGCCCCGGTGTCCGGGGCACCCGCGCATGCCGAACCCCAGACCTGCCCGACGCTGTGCGACCAGATCCCCAATTCCGCGTGGATCGACCCGGCCGCGGTGCCGCTGAACGCGGTGTACCACTGGCCGGCGCCGGCCGGGGCGGCCGCCGCGGTGACCGGAACACCCCGGTTTCGGTTCGAGCAACTGTGCGCCAGCGCGCCGGTGCCGCAGGACCCCCGCGACTACGTCGTCGCCAGCCGGGCCGTGCTCGACAAGCCGGAAGGCCAGTGGCAGTTGCAGGCTCAGGTGCTGCACTGGCGCGGGGAGACCTGGCGCACCGGCCAACTCGCCGCGTCGGTGTTCAACGCCGCCCGTACCGCGCTGCGCGGCTGCCAACGCGGCGCGCCGGAACAGTCCCCGTCGCTGACCACCGACGAGCCGAACCGGCTGGCCGCGGTGATCAGCGGGCCGGTGGTCATGCACACCTACCTGGCCGCCCAGCAGAGCAGCACCATCAGCGAACTCACCTTGTGGTCGTCGGCGCCGCCGCAGGTGCCGTGGCCGGTGATCGACGACGCCCAGGTCCTCGACGCGCTGGTCAAGCCGTTGTGCACCGCCTACCTCGACTCCTGCCACTGACCGGGCGACCCCCGACGTAGGATTACGCCGAACGTTCAGCTCGACAGCGAGGAGCCGCAGTGGCCCGGGTGGTGGTGCACGTGATGCCCAAGGCCGAGATCCTTGACCCGCAAGGTCAAGCGATCGTTGGTGCGCTGGCCCGGCTCGGGCACGGCGGCGTGTCGGATGTCCGGCAAGGCAAGCGGTTTGAACTCGAAGTGGACGACAGTATCGGCGACACCGAACTCGCGCAAATCGCGGAATCGTTGTTGGCCAACACCGTGATCGAAGACTGGGCCATCACTCGGGAGACCCCGTGACCACCGGCCGGGTCGGGGTGATCACTTTCCCCGGCACCCTCGACGACATCGACGCCGCCCGAGCGGTGCGGTTCGTCGGCGCCGAGCCGGTCAGCCTGTGGCACGCCGACGCCGACCTCAAAAGCGTTGACGCGGTCGTGGTCCCCGGCGGGTTCTCCTACGGCGACTACCTACGGGCCGGCGCCATCGCGCGATTCGCGCCGGTGATGGGCGAAGTCATCGCCGCCGCCGGCCGCGGCATGCCGGTGTTGGGGATTTGCAACGGCTTTCAGGTGTTGTGCGAAGCCGGCCTGCTGCCCGGCGCGTTGACCCGCAACGCCGGCCTGCACTTCGTGTGCCGCGACGTGTGGCTGCGGGTGGCGTCCACCGCCACCGCGTGGACCTCACGGTTCGAGCCGGACGCGGACCTGCTGGTGCCGCTGAAGTCCGGGGAGGGCCGCTACGTGGCGTCCGAGCGGGTGCTCGACGAATTGGAGGGCGAGGGGCGGGTGGTGTTCCGCTACCTCGACAACGTCAACGGCTCGTTGCGCGACATCGCCGGCATCAGCTCCGCCAACGGCCGCGTCGTCGGGCTGATGCCGCACCCCGAGCATGCTATCGAGGCGCTGACCGGCCCGTCCGACGACGGGCTGGGGTTGTTCTACTCCGCGCTGGACGCCGTGCTGGCCGCCTAGCGTTCACCTGTGAAGCACGTCGCGCTGCTGGTTTTTGTGTCGCTGTTCTTCGGTGGTTTTGCCATCGTGTGCTTGGTGTGGCTCGTTACCGCCGTTACCCGTGACGAATACCCCACCGCTGTCGTTGCGCTCGGCTTCGGCGTGTTTTGCGTCGGCGGGGTTGCCAGCACTAGCAAATCGCTGATCGGGGTAACTCCCCGAGTTGCCTTTGACGACGCTGGCACCACGATCCGACCGGATCGGATCTCTGCGGTGATTCTCAACGTGTCGCTGGTCGCTGTCACGATCGCGATGGGGCTGGGCGCCATCCTGTCTTTGGCCGGGGAACTAGACATCCCAGTGGACCCCGATGAACGGATCAACGGCGAGGCCCTCATCCTCGGGCTCGGCGCGGTGGCGTTTATCCCCACACTGTGGCGGCAGTTCAGCCGGGGAACGTACCTGCGGCTGACTCCGAGCGGATTCGAGATCGCGCAGGGACGGGCCGTCGAGGGTGGCTGGGACGACGTGGACGACATCACCGACAAGGTGCCCGGCCGCCGCGTGCAGCAGCCCAGCGCAATCGTCATGGCGATGTTGGACGGGAGATATCCCAACCTGACCGCGCACTCGTTTACGCGTAACGGCCAAGCTCTGCGCGCGATGGTCCGGTTCTATTGGCAACACCCAGAACACCGCAGCGAACTCACCGACGGTCGGGCCGCCGGCCGGCTGAGCGGCGAGCGGTTCGCGGTCTAATCCCCGGCGCCGAGCGTGCGCAATCCCGGCCAAAACCGCGGCGTGTCGGCCGGGGACACGCACGCTCGCGGGGAAGCTGCTAGGAGTTCAGCGCGACGGAGGCTTCGGCGGTGTAGCACAGGAAGGTCAGGGTCTCCTGCAGGTACAGCTGCACGCTGTCGGCGTCGTGCGACAGGTACCCGATCGTCACGTCGGTGCCCAGCTGCAGGTCGAAGTCGCCGCCCCGGGTGGTCAGCACGAACGCTCCGTCGATCGCGGGCGCCCAGATGATGTCGCCGTCGACCAGCCGGTGCAGGTGTTCGCGGATCGGGTAGCCGTGCTGGGTGGTTTCGCTGACCTTGGTGTAGACCTCGGCGGACAGCAGCACCGAGTAGGGGCCGTCGACCCCGGCCAGCCGCAGCGCCGACAGCGCCTGGCTGATCACGTCGGGGATGTCGCGGGCGTCGTCGGGCAGGGTCAGCGCGGAGTTGGAGCTGGCGGCGCGGATGCCCTGGATGGAGGCGGCCGGGTAGCCCTCGAAGATGGCCCGGTCCTCGATGAACGCCAGCTTTTTGGCGGCGTCCTTGACCGGATCCCAGTCGGCGTCTTGGGCGCCGCGCTCCACGTCGTCGATCTCGGAGCGGGACAGTGTGAACGGCACCCGCAGCCGCACCAGCGGCTGGCTGGCCCGCAGTTGGGCGATGACGCCGTCGGTGGGGGCGGTCACGTCGATCAGCCGGCCGGTGCCCACCGCGGCGGCCTGCGGTCCGCCCGGCTCGCTGACGTCGACCACCCGGCGGCCGGCGATGTGGCGCTTGAACGTGCGGGACGCCTCTTCTTCGATTTGGGCCCACGCCTCATCGGTGACCGGGGCCAGATCGCGGTAGAGGTTGTTCATTGCGGGATTCCTTTCAGGCTGCCGATGGCCAGCGAATCGTGGGTCGGGGTGGGCGGTGCCGCGGCCGCCGCGGCCGGCTCCGGCAGCGGCGGCGGGTCGTCGAGGAAATCGATGGTGGGGGTGAAGAACAGCCCGCCGGTCAGCGCGGTGGAGAAGTCCAGGATGCGGTCGGTGTTGCCGGGCGGGTCGCCCAAAAACATGTTGCGCAGCATCTGTTCGGTGACCGCCGGGGTGCGCGAGTAGCCGATGTAGTAGGTGCCGTATTCGCCGCTGCCCACCGTGCCGAACGGCATGTTGTGCCGCACGATTTTGAGCTCGTTGCCGTCGGCGTCTTCGATCACGTTGAGCGCCAGGTGCGAATTGGCCGGCTTGTCCTCGTCGGGCATTTCGATGTCCTCGAGCTTGGTGCGGCCGAACGCCCGCTCCTGCTCGGTGACCGACAGCGCCTCCCAGGCCGCCATGTCGTGCACGTACTTCTGCACGTGCACGTAGCAGGACCCGGCGAAATCGGGGTCTTCGTCGCCGACCTGGGTGGAGTCCACGGCCACCGGACCGTCCGGGTTCTCGGTGCCGTCGACGAAGCCGAGCAGATCCCGGTTGTCGAAGAACCGGAACCCGTGCACCTCGTCGACGATGCTGATCGCGCCGGCCATCGCCTTGACGATGCGCCCGGCTAGCTCAAAACAGACATCCATCACCTCGGCGCGGATGTGGAACAACAGGTCGCCGGGGGTGGCCGGGGCGCGGTGCCGCGGGCCGTCGAGTTCGACGAACGGGTGCAGCTCGGCCGGGCGGGGCCCGGAAAACAACCGGTCCCAGGCGGCCGAGCCGATCGAGGTCACCAGCGACAGCCGTTTGGTCGGATCCCGGAACCCGATGGCGCGCACCAGCCCGGACAAATCGGCCAGCGCCTCGTTGACGGTCGCCTCGCCGCCCTCGTCGATGGTGGCCACCAGAAAGATGGCGGCCGGCGTCAACGGAGCCAAAACCGGTTGCGGTGACGTTGCAGGCATCACCCGACCCTAACCGTTCGGCGGTGTCGGGATGATCGAAGATGAGGTCATGTCTGCGAGTGCATCGGGTCTGTGCGAGTTCATCGACGCGTCACCGTCGCCGTACCACGTGTGCGCGACGGTCGCGCAGCGGCTGCGCGCCGCCGGCTACCGCGAGCTCGCCGAGGCCGACCGGTGGCCGGACGGGGGCCGGTTCTTCACGGTGCGGGCCGGCTCGCTGGTGGCGTGGAACAGCACCACCGGCGGCGGCTCGTTCCGGATCGTCGGCGGCCACACCGACAGCCCCAACCTGCGGGTCAAACAGCGTCCCGACCGCGACGTGGCCGGCTGGCAGGTGGTGGCGCTGCAGCCCTACGGCGGGGCCTGGCTGAACTCGTGGCTGGACCGCGACCTGGGCATCAGCGGGCGGCTGTCGGTGCGGGACGGCGCCGGCGTCGGCCACCGGCTGGTCCGGGTCGACGAGCCGATCCTGCGGGTGCCGCAGCTGGCCATCCACCTGGCCGAGGACCGCAAGGCGGTGGCGCTGGACCCGCAGCGGCACGTCAACGCGGTATGGGGCGTCGGCGACGCGCCGGGGTCGTTTGTGGGTTACGTCGCCGAGCGGGCCGGCATCGACCCCGGCGACGTGCTGGGCTTCGATTTGATGACCCACGACCTGGCCCCGTCGACGCTGACCGGGGTCGACGACGTGTTCGTCAGCGCGCCCCGGCTGGACAACCAGGCCACCTGCTACGCCGGGCTAGAAGCGTTGCTGGCCGCCGACCCCGGCCCCCAGCTGCCGGTGTTGGCGCTGTTCGACCACGAGGAGGTGGGCTCCACCTCCGATCACGGCGCTCAGTCCGAGCTGCTGCTGAGCACGCTGGAACGCATCGTGCTGGCCGGCGGCGGCGACCGGGAGGACTTCCTGCGCCGGCTGCCCGGCTCGGTGGTGGCGTCGGGGGATATGGCGCACGCCACCCACCCCAACTACCCGGACCGGCACGAACCCGGGCACCCGATCGCGGTGAACGCCGGCCCGGTGCTCAAGGTGCAACCCAATCTGCGCTACGCCACCGACGGCCGCACCGCCGCGGTGTTCGCGCTGGCCTGTGCGCAGGCCGGGGTGGCGCTGCAACGCTACGAGCACCGCGCCGACCTGCCGTGCGGGTCCACCATCGGGCCGATGACCTCGGCGCGCACCGGCATCCCCACCGTCGACGTCGGCGCCGCCCAGCTGGCCATGCATTCGGCGCGCGAACTGATGGGCGCGGCCGATGTCGCCGCCTACGCGGCCGCGCTGACCGCGTTCCTGGCGCCGGACTAGATGCCGAGATTGACGTTAGCGTGGTCGCTTCTCGCAGTTTTCCGCGCTGATGTCGATCTCGGCGCGCCGGCGACGGGTGAGTGAGCAAACGGCGGCCCCAGTACCGGCCATTACACTCAAGGCCGTGACCCTTGGGCCCACTCCCGCCATCGATACCGTCGAACACGCCGCGGCCACCCCCGATCATCCGCAGCCGTTCGCCGAGCTGGGCCTCAAAGACGACGAATACCAGCGGATTCGTGAAATCCTGGGCCGGCGCCCCACCGACGCCGAGTTGGCGATGTACTCGGTGATGTGGAGCGAGCACTGCTCGTATAAGTCCTCCAAGGTGCACCTGCGCTACTTCGGCGAAACCACCACCGAGGCGATGCGGGCGTCCATGCTGGCCGGGATCGGGGAGAACGCCGGGGTGGTCGACATCGGCGACGGCTGGGCGGTCACCTTCAAGGTGGAGTCGCACAACCACCCGTCCTACGTCGAGCCGTACCAGGGCGCGGCCACCGGGGTGGGGGGCATCGTGCGCGACATCATGGCGATGGGCGCGCGCCCGGTCGCGGTGATGGACCAGCTGCGGTTCGGCGCCGCCGACGCCCCCGACACCCGCCGGGTGCTCGACGGGGTGGTGCGCGGCATCGGCGGCTACGGCAACTCGCTGGGGCTGCCCAACATCGGCGGCGAGACCGTCTTCGATCCCAGCTACGCGGGCAACCCGTTGGTCAACGCGCTGTGCGTGGGGGTGCTGAAAAAGGAGGACCTGCACCTGGCGTTCGCCTCCGGCGCCGGCAACAAGATCATCCTGTTCGGGGCGCGCACCGGGCTGGACGGCATCGGCGGGGTGTCGGTGCTGGCCAGCGACACCTTCGGCGGTGACGAGGCCGGCGCCGGGCGCAAAAAGCTGCCGTCGGTGCAGGTCGGTGACCCGTTCATGGAGAAGGTGCTCATCGAATGCTGCCTGGAGCTGTATGCGGCCGGGCTGGTGGTCGGCATCCAGGACCTGGGCGGGGCCGGATTGTCCTGCGCCACCTCGGAGTTGGCGTCCGCCGGGGACGGCGGCATGGCGATCGCGCTGGAGAAAGTGCCGCTGCGCGCGGCGAACATGACCCCCGCCGAGGTGCTGTCCAGCGAGTCGCAGGAACGCATGTGCGCCGTGGTCGCGCCGGAGAACGTGGACGCCTTCATGGCGGTGTGCCGCAAATGGGACGTGCTGGCCACGGTAATCGGGGAGGTCACCGACGGCGACCGGCTGCACATCAGCTGGCACGGGGAGACGGTCGTCGACGTGCCGCCGCGCACGGTGGCCCATCAGGGACCGGTCTATGAGCGCCCGGTCACCCGCCCGGACACCCAGGACGCGCTGAACGCCGACACCTCGACAAAGCTGCCGCGGCCGGTCACCGGCGCCGAGCTGCGCGCGACTTTGCTTGCGCTGCTTTCCAGCCCGCACCTGTGCAGCCGCGCGTTCATCACCGAACAGTACGACCGCTACGTGCGCGGCAACACCGTGCTGGCCGAGCACGCCGACGGCGGGGTGCTGCGCATCGACGAGTCCACCGGACGCGGGATCGCGGTGTCCACCGACGCGTCGGGCCGCTACACCGCGCTGGACCCCTACACCGGCGCCCAGCTGGCGCTGGCCGAGGCCTACCGCAACGTCGCGGCCACCGGCGCCACCCCGGTGGCGGTCACCAACTGCCTCAACTTCGGGTCCCCGGAGGATCCCGGGGTGATGTGGCAGTTCGCGCAGGCGGTGCGTGGCCTGGCCGACGGCTGTGCGGCGCTGGGGATTCCGGTGACCGGCGGCAACGTCAGCTTCTACAACCAGACCGGGTCCACGGCGATCCTGCCCACCCCGGTGGTCGGGGTGCTCGGGGTGATCGATGATGTCGCCCGCCGCCTGCCGACCGGGCTGGGCACCGAACCCGGCGAGACGTTGATGCTGCTGGGCGAGACCCGCGACGAATTCGACGGCTCGATCTGGGCGCAGGTGACCGCCGACCACCTCGGCGGGCTGCCGCCGAAAGTCGACCTGGACCGGGAAAAGCTGCTGGCCGAGGTGCTGTGCGCGGCCAGCCGCGACGGCCTGGTCTCCGCCGCCCATGACCTGTCCGAGGGCGGTCTGGCGCAGGCCGTGGTGGAAGCCGCGCTGGCCGGCGAAACCGGTTGCCGCATCGTGCTTCCCGAGGGCGCCGATCCGTTCGTGACGCTGTTCGCCGAATCGGCGGGCCGGGTGCTGGTCGCGGTGCCGCGCACCGAGGAGAGCCGGTTTACCTCCATGTGCGAGGCGCGCGGGCTGCCGGCCATCCGCATCGGTGTCGTCGATCAAGGCTCGGACGCGGTGGAGTTCCAGGGCCTGTTCGGCGTCTCGTTGGCGGAATTGCGCAGCACCTACGAGGGAGTGCTGCCCGGACTGTTCGGATGAGCACCGCGGTCCGCGCCGAGCCCGGAGACCGGGCCGAGCCGCGGGGCCGCCATCCGTTACTGGTGTGGGCGTGGAGCCTGGTGCGGCTGAAGTTCGTCGGGATCGCGTTCGCGGCGCTGCTGTTCTGCCTGTCGCTCACCCCGTCGCTGCTGCCGCGGGATTGGTTGTTCCAGGGCCTCATTGGCGGGCTCAACGGCACGTTCGGTTACGGGCTGGGGGTGACGCTCGGCGCCGTGGCGCACCGCCTGGTGTTGCGCAACGCCGGCTGGTGGCCGCCCCCGCCGCGGGTGCTGCTGGGCTTGAAGGCGGCCGTGGTGGTGCTCTCCCCGACGGTGTGTGTGCTGATGCTGATTCCGGCCGCCGCCTGGCAGCGGCAGGTGTCGGCGCTGATGGGGATGGCCGGCCCGACGACGGTGGGCTATCTGCGCACCCTGATCATCGCGACCGGGGTGGCGGCGCTGCTGGTGGCCGCGGCCCGCACCGTGCTCGACGCGATCAAGCTGTTGGCCCGCCGGCTGATCCGGCGCTGGCATCTGCACAACGAGACGGCGCTGTTCATCGGGACGGCGATCGTGGTGGCGCTGTTGATCACGTTGATCAATGGTGTGCTGATCCGCGGGTTTTTCACCGGCGCCAACGCCTTGTTCGCCCCGGAGAACACCACCACCCGCGCCGGGGTGACCCAGCCGATGCTGCCGGAGAAATCCGGCAGCCCCGCGTCGTTGGCACCGTGGGACAGCCTGGGCTTTGAGGGCCGCAACTTCGTGGCCACCGGTCCGCACGCCGCCGAGCTGACCCGGCTGTCCGGGCAGCCGGCCAAGGAACCGATCCGGGTGTACGCCGGGCTGCACAGCGCCGACACCGACGCCGACCGGATGGAGCTGCTCGTCCACGAGCTGGACCGCACCGGGGCGTTTCACCGCAAGCTGCTGGTGATCGTGCCGACCACCGGCACCGGGTGGATCAACCCGGTGGCGGCGCGGTCGCTGGAGATGCTCTACAACGGCGATACCGCGACGGTCGGGGTGCAGTACTCGTATCTGCCCAGCTGGATCTCGTTTCTGGCCGATCAGCAGAAGTCGCTGGACTCCGGCCGGTCGCTGATCGACACCATCCACGACCGCTGGCAGCGGCTGCCCGCCGGGCAGCGGCCCAAGCTGGTGCTCTACGGCGAAAGCCTGGGGTCGATGGCGGGGCAGGGCGCGTTCGGCTGGCTGCCCGACATCGCCAAGATGGGCTTCGATGCGGTGCTGTGGGTGGGACCGCCGCATACCAGCCCGCTGTGGCATGCGCTGATCGTGCGGCGCGACCCGGGCAGCACCGAAGCCGACCCCCGCTACGACAACGGCCGCACCGTCCGGTTCTCCACCGGCCGGGACGCCGCCGACGTCGCCCAGACCGCCGCCCCGCCGTGGGAGGGCACCCGGGTGCTGTTCTTGCAGCACCCGTCCGACCCGGTCATCTGGTGGTCCCCGGATCTGCTGTTCTCCGAGCCGGACTGGTTGGTCGAACCGCCCGGACGCGACCGGTCGGCGTCTATGCGCTGGTATCCGGTGGTGACGTTCTGGCAGGTCACCGCGGACCTGACCAACGCGCTCAGCGTGCCCAGCGGGCACGGCCACAGCTACGGCGACACGGTGCTCGATGGCTGGGTGGCGGTGCTGCCGCCGGACGGCTGGACCGCCGCCGACACCGAACGCATCCGCGCCGCCCTGCACCACAGCGAAGCCCTGGACCCCGAATAGCGATGCGCGGCACCATTTTTCGCATACCGCCGGTGGCGCTGGCGGTGTCACTGGTGGGCGGCAGTTTCGTGCTGCCCCGGATCCCGATGCCGTGGCGGATGCTGCTGCAGGTCGGCGCGGGCGGGCTGCTGCCGGTGGCGGCCCGCGCCCCGCTGGGCTTGCGCCCGCCGCGGCTGTGGCGGGGGCTGCGGGTGGGGCTGCCGGTCGCGGCGGCGGCGACGGCGGCGGTGGCCGCGACGACGGCGGTGCCGCTGACGCGCTCGGTGCTGGCGGCCCGCGAGCTGCCGGGGTCGGCGACCCACTGGCTGGCGGTGCAGATCCCGCTGGGCACGGTGTGGGCCGAAGAGATCGCGTTCCGGGCCGCGCTGGGCCGGCTGGCCGCCGACGCGTTCGGGCCCGCCGCGGGTCGGGTGGTGCAGGCCGCCGCGTTCGGGCTGTCCCACATCCCCGACGCCCGCGCCACCGGCGCGCCGGTGGCACCGACCGTGCTGGTCACCGGGGCCGCCGGGTGGCTGTTCGGCTGGCTGGCCGAGCGGGCCGGCAGCATGGCGGCGCCGATGCTGCTGCACCTGGCCCTCAACGAGGCCGGGGCGGTGGCGGCGCTGACCGTGCAGCGGCGAACGGGGCGATGACGTGGCCGCCCGCACAGCCCCCGACCCGGCGCAGACCCGCGCCGCGGTGGTCGCGGTGGCGGACTGGGTGCGCGACGACACCCGCCCCGCCCCGCAGCGCACCGACCTGGCGGCCGCGGTCCGGTTGACCGCGCGCACCCTGGCCGCGCTGGCCCCCGGCGCCAGCGTCGAGGTGCGCATCCCCCCGTTCGTGGCGGTGCAGTGCGTCGCGGGGCCGCGGCACACCCGCGGCACACCCCCCAACGTCGTCGAGACCGATCCCCGCACCTGGCTGCGGCTGGCCGCCGGGCTGGTGACGCTGTCCGAGGCGGCCGCGACCGGGGCGCTGCGGGCGTCCGGTGCCCGGGCCGGCGAGGTCGCCGGCTGGCTGCCGGTGGTGACCCTCGACACGTAATCGGGCGTGGCGCGGCGCGCGATTCTGTGCCGGGGGTGACCTGCCCGTAGACTGGACGGCGTCGCCCACGCCGCCCCGGGGGAGAGCAGCCTTTTGAATGACCAGCAGGTGGAGAACCCGCCGCGGGAAGAGTGCGGTGTATTCGGGGTCTGGGCACCCGGCGAAGACGTCGCCAAACTGACCTACTACGGCCTGTACGCGCTGCAGCACCGCGGCCAAGAAGCCGCCGGCATCGCCGTCGCCGACGGCTCCCAGGTGCTGGTGTTCAAGGATTTGGGGCTGGTCAGCCAGGTTTTCGACGAGCAGACCCTGGCCGCGATGGCCGGCCACGTCGCGATCGGGCATTGCCGCTACTCCACCACCGGCTCCACCACGTGGGAGAACGCCCAGCCGGTGTTCCGCAACACCGCCGCGGGCACCGGGGTGGCGCTGGGGCACAACGGCAACCTGGTGAACGCCACCGAGTTGGTGGCCCGCGCCCGCGACGCCGGGTTGATCAACCCCCGCGAGTTCGGGGCCACCACCGACTCCGACATCCTGGGTGCGCTGCTGGCCCACGGTTCGGCCGACGCCACCCTGGAGCAGGCCGCCGTCGAGCTGCTGGCCGGGGTGCGCGGTGCGTTCTGCCTGACCTTCATGGACGAAAACACCCTCTACGCCGCCCGCGACCCGTGGGGGGTGCGGCCGCTGTCGCTGGGCCGGCTGGACCGCGGCTGGGTGGTGGCCTCCGAAACCGCCGCCCTCGACATCGTCGGCGCCTCCTTCGTCCGCGACATCGAGCCCGGTGAGTTGCTGGCGATCGACGCCGACGGGGTGCGCTCCACCCGGTTCGCCAACCCGACCCCCAAGGGCTGCGTGTTCGAGTACGTGTATTTGGCCCGCCCGGACAGCACCATCGCCGGCCGGTCGGTGCATGCCACCCGGGTCGACATCGGCCGCCGGTTGGCCCGGGAATGCCCCGCCGACGCCGACCTGGTGATCGGGGTCCCGGAATCGGGCACCCCGGCCGCGGTCGGCTTCGCCCAGGAATCCGGCATCCCGTTCGGGCAGGGCCTGACGAAAAACGCCTACGTTGGGCGCACCTTCATCCAGCCGTCGCAAACCATCCGCCAACTGGGCATCCGGCTCAAGCTCAACCCGCTCAAAGAGGTGATCCGCGGTAAGCGGCTGGTCGTCGTCGACGACTCGATCGTGCGCGGCAACACCCAACGGGCCCTGGTCCGGATGCTGCGGGAGGCCGGCGCGATCGAGGTGCACGTGCGCATCGCCTCACCGCCGGTGCGCTGGCCCTGCTTCTACGGCATCGACTTCGCGTCGCCGGCCGAGCTGATCGCCAACGCCGTCGAAGACGAAGGCGAAATGCTGGCCGCCGTCCGGCACGCCATCGGCGCCGACACGCTGGGCTACATCTCGCTGCACGGGATGATCGCCGCCACCGAACAACCCGCCTCCCGGCTGTGCGCGGCCTGCTTCGACGGCGCCTACCCGATCGAGTTGCCGGGGGAGACCGCGTTGGGCAAAAACGTGGTCGAACACATGCTCGCCAATGCGGCCCTGCACGCCCAAAACGACAACGCGTCCGCGCTGCGCCGGCCCTGAATCCCTCGCCGAGCGTGAATCGCGCGACGCGGCACGCCGCTGCGGCGTCGGCTAGTTCACGGTCGGGGTGAGGTGGCGACGGCGATGGACTTGGGCTCCAGGTAGCTCTCCAGCCCCTCGCGGCCGAGTTCGCGGCCGTACCCGCTGGCCTTGACCCCGCCGAACGGCGCGAACGGATCCATCGGGTAGCCCTGGTTGACCCCGAACGTTCCGGTCCGGATCCGGGTGGCGACGGCCAGGCCGCGCTCGGTGTCGGCGGTGAACACCGACCCGGCCAGGCCGTAATCGGAGTCGTTGGCGATCGCCACCGCGTCGTCCTCGTCCCGGTAGCCGATGACGCTCAGCACCGGCCCGAAGATCTCCTCCCGGGCGATGCGCGTCGCGTTGTCGACACCGCAGAACAAGGTGGGCCGGACATACCACCCGGTGTCGACGCCGTCGGGCGGCTCGGCCCCACCCACCACCAACCGCGCCCCGGCGGCCTGGCCGTCGCGGATGTAGTCGCGGACCCGGTGCTGCTGACGCCGGCTCACCAGCGGGCCGAGCTGGGTGGCCGGGTCGGCGGGATCGCCCACCACCAGCGACGTCAGCTCCGCGGCCAGCGCGTCGACGAACGCGTCCTCGCGGCTAGCCGGAACCAGGATGCGGGTCAACGCATTGCAGATCTGGCCGCTGTTGGACAGGCTCGCCGAGCGCACCGCCGCCGCGACCGTCGCCGGGTCGGCGTCGTCGAGCACGACCGCGGCCGACTTGCCGCCGAGTTCGAGGCTGACCTTGGTGAGGTTGGGGGCGCAGGCGGCGGCCACCGCGCGCCCCGCCGCGGTGGAGCCGGTGAACGACACCTTGTCCACGCCGGGGTGGCCGGCTAGCTGCGCGCCGACCGCCGCGTCGCCCGGCAGCACCGTGACCACCCCTGGGGGAAGGTCGATCTCGGCGAGCAGTTCGGCCAACAGCAGCGCGTCCAGCGGTGACTCCGGGGCCGGTTTGAGCAGCACCGCGCAGCCGGCCAGCAGCGCCGGCACCAGCTTGGTGACGATCAGGAACTGCGGCATGTTCCACGGCACGATCGCCGCGACGACGCCGACCGGCTCCTTGCGGATGTGCAGCGGGGGCCCGAAGAAGCCGGCACGGGTCTCCTGCCACGGATATTGCTCGGCCAGATCGCAGAACGCCGTCATCATCGCGGCCGGCAACCCGACCTGGGCGCGATGCGCGAAACTGATCGGCGCGCCGATCTCGGCGCAGATCAATTCGGCCATCCGATTCCGGTTGTGCCCGTACACCTCGGCGAGCTGGCGCATCGCGGCGATGCGCTCGGTGGGCGGGCGCGCCGACCAGCGATCGCCGGCGGCGCGGGCCGCGGCCACCGCGTCCTCGACCTGAGCTGGATTGGCCGCCGGCACTTCGGCGATCGGCTTCTCGGTATGCGGCGAAACGACCGTCAGGGTCGGCATCGTGCCCCTTCCCAGTATATCAACTACTTGACACCTAGGGGGCGAGTATATACCGTCGGCGCTACCGGCGGCGGCGACGACAGGAGTGGTGATGGCGCGTTTTCCTAAACCGCCCGAGGGCAGTTGGACGCAGCACTATCCCGAGCTGGGCACCGACCCGGTGTGCTACGAGGACTCCATCAGCCCGGAGATCTACGAGCTGGAGCGGGCGGCGATCTTCAAGCGTGCCTGGCTGAATGTTGGCCGCGTCGAACAGGTTCCACGCAAAGGGAGCTACTTCACCAAGGAGCTGAAGGCCGCCAACACCTCAATTATTGTGGTGCGGACGGCATCTGGGCAGATCAAGGCCTACCACAACGTCTGTCGGCATCGGGGAAACAAGCTGGTGTGGAACGACATGCCGCTGGAGGAAACCAGCGGGGTGTGCCGTCAGTTCACCTGCAAGTACCACGCCTGGCGCTACGACCTCGACGGCAACCTCACCTTCGTGCAGCAAGAGGACGAATTCTTCGACCTCGACAAGACCCGCTATGGGCTGGTGGGCGTGCACTGCGACGTCTGGGAAGGCTTCATCTTCGTCAACTTCGCCGCCACCCCCGAGCAGTCGCTGCGGGAGTTCCTCGGGCCGATGATCACGGACTTGGAAGGCTACCCGTTCGATCGGATGACGTCGCGGTGGTGTTACCGCTCGGAGGTCAAGGCGAACTGGAAGCTGTATCTGGATGCGTTCCAGGAGTTCTATCACGCGCCGATCCTGCACGCGAACCAGTCGCCGACCGCCTACTCGCGGGCCGCCGCCGAAGCCGGCTTCGAGGCGCCGCACTACCGCATCGAGGGGCCGCACCGGCTGGTGAGCACCTCCGGGGTGCGGGCCTGGGAGATGTCGGCCGAGATGCGCAAGCCCATCGAGGACATTTGTCGCAGCGGACTGTTCGGGCCGTGGGACAAGCCCGATCTGGGCGAGATGCCGGCCGGCCTGAACCCGGCGAACTGCGATCCGTGGGGGCTGGATTCGTTTCAGCTGTTCCCCAACTTTGTGCTGTTGTTCTGGGGGCAGGGCTGGTATTTGACCTACCATTACTGGCCCACCTCGTATAACACCCACATCTTCGAGGGCACCGTGTACTTCCCGCAGCCACGCACACCGCGGGAGCGGGTCGCCCAAGAGTTGGCGGCGGTGTCGTTCAAGGAGTACGGGCTGCAGGACGCCAACACGTTGGAGGCCACCCAGACCATGCTGGAGACCCGCGCGGTGGATCGATTCCTGCTCAACGACCAAGAGATCCTGATCCGCCACTTTCACAAGGAAGCCGCCGCCTGGATCGACGACTTCCGGCACGCGACCGCGAAGGTGTAACCGCCGATGACCAACCTGCTGCCCCCCGAATTCGCCGACCTGGAGCGGTTCGCCGACTGGTGTTTGCCGACCGAGGCGCAGCGCTACGCCAAGCGATTGGCCAGTTCCATGGTCGAGATGCTGACGTTCTACGAGGCCATTATCGCGCGCGCCGAAGACGCCCTCGCCTACTGCGACAAGTTCAGCCTGCAGGATTTGCCCGACGATGTGCTGAACCTGATGCACCTGCTGTATTCGATGGTGACGGTGTCGTTTCCGGTCGAATGCTGGAAGCAGCCGCGGGTCCCCGACTCCGGTGCCACCACCCTCGACTGCGTCGCTGAGCCGGTCCCGTGACCGCGGTGCTGCGTGCCGCGCGGTGGCTCGATGTCGATGCCGGCCAACTGCGCTCGCCGGCGGTCATCGTCGTCGACGGCAACCGCATCAGCGCGATCAACCCGGAAGGGCCCCTTCCGGATTCGGCCGAGCTGATCGACCTCGGCGACGTGACGCTGCTGCCGGGCCTGATGGACATGGAGCTCAACCTGCTCATCGGCGGCCCGGGTTCGCCGGAGGGCCTGCCGACACCGATGCACGGCGTGCAGGACGACCCGGCCTACCGCACCCTGCGGGGCGCGGTCAATGCCCGCACCACCCTGGACGCCGGGTTCACCACCGTGCGCAACCTCGGGCTGATGGTCAAGACCGGCGGCTATCTGCTCGACGTGGCCTTGCAGCGTGCCATCGACGAGGGTTGGCACGCCGGACCCCGCATCTACCCGGCGGGTCACGCCGTCACCCCGTACGGCGGCCACCTGGATCCGACGGTGTTCCAGCGGTTGGCGCCCGGCATCATGCCGCTGTCGGTGGCCGAAGGCATCGCCAACGGGGTGCCGGACGTGATCGCCTGCGTGCGTTACCAAATCCGCCACGGCGCGAAGCTGATCAAGGTGTCGGCGTCGGGCGGGGTGATGTCGCACAGCACCGCCCCGGGCGCCCAGCAGTACTCGGATGCCGAATTCGCCGCGATCGCCGATGAGGCCCACCGCGCCGGGGTGCGGGTGGCCGCGCACGCCGTCGGCGACAGCGCGATCCGCGCCTGCATCCGGGCCGGTATCGACTGCATCGAACACGGTTTTTTGGCCAGCGACGACACCATCGCGATGATGGTCGAGCACGGCACGTTCCTGGTGTCCACCACCTATTTGACCGACGCGATGGCCGTCGACCGGATCGCGCCCGAGCTGCGCGCCAAAGCCGCGGAGGTCTTCCCCCGGGCGAAAGCGATGCTGCCCAAGGCGATCGCGGCGGGGGTACGCATCGCGTGCGGCACCGACGCGCCGGCCATCCCGCACGGCGAAAACGCCAAGGAACTCTGCGCGCTGGTGCAGCGCGGCATGACACCGGTGCAGGCGCTGCGGGCCGCCACCGTCACCAGCGCCGAACTCATCGACGCCGACCACGAGTTGGGCCGCCTGGCGCCGGGCTACCTCGCCGACATCATCGCCGTGCCCGGCGACCCGACCCGGGACATCGCCACCACCCTCGATGTGCGGTTCGTCATGAAAGACGGTCGAGTGCATAAACGCCGCTGAGGCGCGGCCGGGCACCGGGCGCCCCGGCTGCGCTACCGTCAGAAGACGCGCGAGGGGAGCAGGGCATGGAACTCACCGACAACATCCTGTGGCTGCTCAAGCAGGCCTTCTACTTCTCGTTGACCAGCGTCAACGAGGCCATCAGTCAGCACGGCGTCAGCACCGCGCAGATCGGGTTGTTACGCCAGCTCGCCAACGAACCCGGCCTGTCGGGCGCCGAACTCGCCCGGCGGCTGCTGATCACCCCCCAGGGCGTGCAGCTGGCCCTGACCGCGCTGGAACGCCGCGGCCTGGTCGAACGCAAACAAGACCCCCGGCACGGGCGGATCCTGCAGGCCTACCTCACCGAGGAGGGACGGGCGGTGACCTCGGCGGTGCTGGCCGACGCCCTGGCCGCGCACGCGAAGGTGTTCGGGGTGCTCACCGACGACGAGCAGGCCACCCTCCGGGCGCTGCTGGGCCGGGTCGTCGAGCAAGGCACCGGCCACACCCTGTTCACCGACCGGGTGGAGCCCTAACCGGTGGGATTCGGCGCAGCGAGTTCGGCCAGGGCGGACAAAAACAACTCATCCATCCGCGGGCTCAAGTCGGCCAGCGTCGCGGCGCTGGCATAGCTGGCCGAGCCGAAGACGCGGTGCAGCCCCGCGGGTTCCGCGGCGGCACCGATGGCAAGGCACAGGCAGGCCACCCCGTCCGCGCGCAGTTCGTCCAGCGCCTTGGCGGCGTCGGCTTCCGCGTATCGGCCTTCGTAGCCCTCGTCGTAGGGGAAACCGTCGGACAGCACGACCAGCAGCCGATTCGGTGTGCCCGCCTCGGTTTTGAGAATCTCGCCCGCGCCGCGGATACCGGCGCCGAGCCGGGTGTAGCTCGCCGGTTGCAGTTGGTTGAGCCGGGCGCGCCCCGCCGCACCGAACCGTTGTCCGAACGTTTTGATCGCGGGCAGCTGGACCGCGTGTCGGCCCTGCGACCGAAATGCGTAGACGGCCACCCGGTCGCCCAGCTCCTCGAGGGTGACGGCCAGCGTGGCCGCCGCCCGCCGCTGATGGTCGTGGACGGCCAGGCCCTCCGGGTCGGTATCGGTGGCCGACCCGGAGGCGTCCAGCAGGATGAGCACCCCGAGATTGCGGGCCAGCTTGCGGCGTTCGGTGTAGACGTGTTCCGGGGGCGAGTACCCGGAGCGCAGATCGACGAACAAATCGATGAGCGCCTCGATGTCCACCTCGTCCCCGTCGGCGCGGCCGCGGAAAACCTTGGGACCCAGGCCGACGCGGGACAGCCGTCGCCGCAGCACGTCGTCGTGCAGCACGCCGGCCGCGGAGACGTCCGCGGCCGCGGTCAGCGGGAAATCGATGACCCGGCACCAGTCGGGGCGATAGCGATGGTGAAAGACATCCCATTCCGGATGCAGCGAGCCGCCGACGCCCAGCGCCGCACCGGGCCAGCCGTCATCGCTGAAACGGATCTGCGTGGGCAGCGGTCGGGCGTGCGGCCCGACGGCGTGTGCCCGCCGAATGGCGCGAACCTGCAACTCGCCGCCGGCGGCGTCGTCGCCCGGCGACCGCGAATTGCCGAACATCTTGCGGAGGAAGTCCGACAACGCCCGCGAGTTGAGCAGTGGATTCTCGAACAGCTTGAGAATCTTGCTTTCCTCGGACCGCCCACCGGCGTCGTCGGCACCGTCGTCGGCCTCGGGCAGATCGATGACGTCGAACGCTAGCCGCAGCTCGTTGTCGGTGGCCGGGGTGCCCGGCCCGGCGGCTGACGCCAGCAGCCGGGACGGTCTGATGACGCCGAACCACCGCGGGGCGGCGGCGACTTCTGTTCGGCTCCTCGCCATGTCGAGGGACTCGGCGGCGCTGGCGGTGCTCGGATCCCCCGCGGGGCGCAGCGCGGCGGCCAGCGGAACACGGGTGGCGAATTCGGCAAGAACCCGGCGCCCCTCCAGAGCCAGGTAGCGGCGCGCCACCGTCGGACGTGCCCGCAACGCCTTCACCAGTCGCGGATCCAGGCTCCCGGCACCGAGCAGCGCGCTCTGCACCAGCATCTCGCGACGCTGCTCGCCGACGGACCCGCCCGCCGAAACGAAGATGACCTGGCCGTTGGTGTGCGCGGCCTCGCCCGCCGGGGCCGCCGCAACGGTGACCGCTCTGCCGGCAAGATAGCTGGCGAGAAAGCGGAACCGGTCGGGGGCAGCGGGGTCGGAAGCGGTCACGTGCGGGGCAGCACCGCGTCCACGAGTTCCCCGAGCGCGCGGATGACGTCGGCATCGTCGGACAGCGCGGAGACGATGGCGGACTGGACGGCACTGCGCAGCGGAAGCCCTTCGGCGACTAGGCCGCCGGCCAGGATCAACATCCGCGTCGAGGACACTTCGCGCAGCGGTGAGTTATCCAGGTTGCGGATCGTGTTACCGAGCGTGACCAGGGCACGCGCCGTCGCCGCATCGACGCCGGCCTCGTGCGCAACTACCTCCGTTTCGATCTCGGCTGGCGGGAATCCGAGTTCGATGGCGATGAAACGTTGACGGGTCGACTCCTTGAGGTTCTTCAGCACGCTCTGATAGCCGGGATTGTAGGAAATCACCAGCTGAAACCCTGGCGCCGCAGGCAATGTCGTGCCAAGCCGATCGACCGGCAGCTCACGGCGGTGATCGGCGAGCGGATGGATGACCACCGTCGTATCTTGGCGCGCCTCGACCACCTCGTCGAGGTAGAAGATGGCCCCCTCGCGGACCGCGCGCGTCAACGGCCCGTCCACCCAGACGGTTTCGCCCCCTTTCAGCAGGAATCGGCCCACCAGATCCGCCGAGGTCATATCCTCGTGGCCCGCCACGGTAATCAGATCACGACCGAGCTGATGCGCCATGGCCTCCACGAAGCGCGTCTTGCCGCATCCGGTGGGGCCCTTCAACAGCACCGGCAGCCCGCGACCGGCCGCCGCCCGAAACACCGCCACCTCATCGCCGACCCCCCGGTAAAACGGCGACGCCGGCAGCACGGCGGTGGGGTGGCTATTTGTCGGCACGTGGTTCCTCTGGCTCAAACGGGACGGTCCTGGGTAGTTCGACGCCCGGCGGAAGGACGAGTTCGCCGTCGGTATTGATGTAGCCGGAGTGTTTGGTCGGTATCGGCAGCGCCGGATTCGGGCAGGGCGTGTCGGTGCCGTCACCGCAGATGCCGCCGTTGAAGTAGGAGCGCTTCTGGTGGTCTTCCGGCCACGGGTCGGCGTGCATGCCGATCCATTGCGCGGGAAGGTTGTAAAACACGAAGAAGCACGCGCTGACCCCGGCGAAGATCGCCAGCAACCGGATGAATTGCTGCCTAGCGGCCCCGCCCCGGACGTGGTCGAGTCCGCGCTCGACGACGGTGCGGCCGCGATCGTCGGTGAAGTACCGCAGGCAGCACAGCGCGGCCTGCACGCCGCCCCACATCAGCCCTTCGTAGACCGGCCACTGGTAGTAGGTGCCGGCATTGATCGACACCGATCGGATGGCACCGGGATACGTGTAGAACCCGATCGGCAGCATCACCAGGCCCTCCATGACGAAGTCGAAGACGACTGAGATGGCGTAGGTCACCGCGATCAGCCGCAGATTGCTGATGTTGGGCCAGCGCGCCTTGATCTTGCGCATCACCCAACATCCGACGATGGTGATCAGCAGTACGCCGTACGCGTAGCCCGGCACGTTCGTCAGCAGCGGTTCGGCCACCTGGTGGCCCGGTTCCTCGGGCGACACCCACCCGGGAATCTGCGAGGACCAGGAACCCCGGTTGAACAGCCAGGTGTTGTAGGTGCACCAGGTGTTGAGGTAGTTCAGCAACGGGTCCTGGAAGAACATCAGCCCCATCGACACCAACAGCATGCCGTCCAGCGTGATCCGCCGCTCGCGGCGCCACGGCCGGATGATGAAGTACCAGAGGGCGAACGGCGCGCCGACCCATAGCACGATGGCGTTCGCGAGCAGCGGCACCTTCATGTACATCGGCGGATCGTTTGGCCCGCCGGGGACCCGCTCGAAATAGGGTCCGGTGATCCAGCGGATCCACACGTACAGCTGCAGGGCCAGCAGCGCGCCGCCGAGGACTGCCCAGACCCGGATGGCGCTGGCCTTCGGCTGACCCTGGGCGCCCAAGTCGACCGCGCCGTCGAGTGACTCGGTGCTAGCGGGCGCCTTCTTTTTGCTCGACAAATCGTTCATGACGCGAACCGAATAACGGTGGGGTTCATCAACATCTCTCACTTACCTCGATCGACGGGAACGGCTTGAGACGTGCCGAACATACCAGTCGGTATCTCAGTAACCAATAGGATTCTCAGAATCTGTGGCAGGATCATCCGCATGGTGGAGCGTTGGACGCGGGAGCGACGCCTGGAGCACACCCGCTCGCTTCTGCTGGATGCCGCCGAGGACGTGTTCGCCGAAAAGGGATTCACGACAGCGACTCTCGACGACATCGCCTATGCCGCCGGGTACACGAAGGGCGCCATCTACAAGCACTTCGCCACCAAGGAAGACCTGTTCTTGGCGGTCAGCGACCGGTACTGGCGGCGCTATTTCGACAATTTTGCCGGGGTGATGTCGGCCGCGCGGCGCGTCGGGGCGCGCGAACTCGACGAGATCGCGGCGCGGTGGCGCCAACTGAGCCGGGACCGCGGCGCCGAGCACGCCGCGCTGGGGCACGAGTTCACCCTGTATCTGCTGCGCAATCCCGAAGCGCGAGAGCGGGTGGCCGCCAAGCGGGCCGACGTCCTCGCGGCGCTGGCTAAGTTCATCGTCGAGGGCGTCGACCGGCTCGGCGGCACCCTCCTCATCCCGCCGCTGACGTTCGCCCAAGTGCTCATCGCCACCAGCGACGCGGTCGTGTTGGGCAGTCAGCTCGACGACGTCGATCTCTTCCGGCCGATCGTGGAGATGTACGTGTCGGCCATCAAGCTGCCCTGATCCGGGTTACACCGCTCGTGTATCTACTACTTGAGAACTATAACAAGTACTTGATATTGTTGGTCGCGATGCACTCCGCGACCGAGCTTCAACCCGCCGGCGCCGCCGTCGGCGGCGACGCCTGCTGCCCGGAGGGCTTGGCGTCGGTACGGGTCAAACACGTGGTGCGCGAAACCGGGGATGCGGTGTCGCTGGTGCTGGAGGTGCCCCGCGCCCATGCGCACCGATTCCGTTATGAGGCCGGCCAATTCCTGACCGTGCACGTGCGGATCAACGGTGAGGACTACCGGCGGTGTTACTCCATGTCGTCGTCGCCGGCGGTGAGCGAGGACATCCGCATCACCGTCAAACGCGACGGCGTGGTGTCCAATTGGCTCAACGACACCACGGTCGCCGGCGATGAGCTGCGCGTCGCGCCCCCAGCAGGCCGGTTTGTGCTGGCCGGTACCGAGCGGGAACTGGTGGCCTTCGCCGGTGGCAGCGGCATCACCCCGGTGTACTCCCTGATCCGCACCGCGCTGGCCACCACGGCGCGCCGTGCGCGGCTGTTCTACGCCAACCGCAGCCGGGAATCGGTGATCTTCCGCGAGGCGCTGCAACACCTGGCCGAGACCAATCGCGAGCGGCTCAGGCTGCACCACCACCTCGACGAGCACGCCGGGACGGTGACGCCCGCCGACGTCGCCGGATTCGTCACCGACGCCGCGGACGCCGACTACTACATCTGCGGGCCGGCGCAGTTTATGGAAACCGTCGAGGCAGCGGTGCTGGCCGCCGGTGCCCCCGCCGAGCGGGTGCATGTCGAACGCTTCACCCTCGCCCCACTCCCGGCGCCCGAGGCCGCGGAATCGCCGGTGCCCGACGAGGTGACCATCGTGCTGGACCGGCGCAGCACCACGGTGGGCTACCGGGCCGGCAGCACGGTGCTGCAAACGGCGCGACTTGCCGGATTGTCGGCGCCTTCTTCCTGCGAAGTCGGCTCGTGCGGGACATGTATGGCCCGGGTGACCGAAGGCAGTGTGCGGATGCTCAACAACCAGGCGCTCGACGACGACGAAATCGGCCAGGGCTGGATTTTGACCTGTCAATCGTTGCCCACCAGCCCTCGGCTGCGCGTGGTCTACGAGTGAGAGCGAAAGGGTTTCCGATGAGCGCGACCCGGGTTGCCGTGGTCACCGGCGGGGCGTCCGGGATGGGGGAGGCGGTCTGCCATGAGCTGGGGCGGCGCGGGCATCACGTCGCCGTCCTCGACGTCAATGAGCACGCCGCGCAACGGGTCGCCGACGAGCTGCGGAGTGCGGGTGCCGTCGCGCTCGGTGTCGCCGCCGACGTCACCGACCGATCCGCGGTCGACGAGGCGTTCGCCAAGGTGCGCAGCGAGCTCGGGCCGGTCGCCGTGCTGGTCACCAGCGCCGGCGTTTTCGGCTATTCCGCGTTCGCCGACATCACCCCGGCCGAGTGGGCGCGGATCATCGACGTCAACCTCACCGGAACGTTTCACTGCTGTCAGGCCGCGCTGCCGGACATGGTGACCGCGGGGTGGGGTCGCATCGTGATGATCTCCTCGTCCAGCGCCCAGCGCGGCTCCCCGTTCGCCGCCCACTACGCGGCGTCCAAGGGCGCGGTGATCACCCTGACCAAGTCGCTGGCCCGCGAATACGCCGCGCACGGCATCACGGTCAACAACATTCCACCGTCGGGGATCGAGACCCCGATGCAGCACCAATCGCAGGCGGCCGGATACCTGCCGCCCAACGAACAGATCGCCGCCAACATTCCGGTGGGGCACTTGGGCACCGGCGCCGACATCGCCGCGGCGGCCGGGTTCTTGTGCTCGCCCGAGGCCGGTTTCATCACCGGCCAGGTGCTCGGCGTCAACGGCGGAGCGGTGATGTGACAGGGAGGTTGCCATGACACGTGCCGGCAGACCCGCGGAGGGGTCGTGGACCGAACACTATCCGGAACTGGGCACCGGGCCGGTCTCGTTCGCCGACTCGACGTCGCCGCAGTTCTACGAACTCGAACGCGAGGCGGTGTTCAAACGTGCCTGGCTCAACGTCGCCCGCATCGAGGAGCTGCCCGAGATCGGCAGCTACACGACCAAGGAGATCGAGGTCGCCCGGGCCTCGGTGCTGCTGGTCAACGGCCGTGACGAAAAGCTGCGGGCTTTCTACAACACGTGCCACGGCGGACACAAGCTGGTGTGGAACGACTTTCCCGATCGGGAGACCAGCGGCGACGCGCAGGACTTCACCTGCAAGCACTGCGGTCGCCGCTACGGGCTCGACGGCTCCGGCGAGCCGGCCGGGCTGATCCCGGTGTGCTGCGATGTCTGGAACGGCTTCGTGTTCATCAACTTCGACACCGAACCGCGGCAGTCGCTGCGCGAGTTCCTCGGCCCGATGATCACCGGGCTGGACGGCTACCCGTTCGGGAAATTGACCGAACGCTACGACTGGGTCGCGCACAACAACAGCAACTGGAAGATCTTCGCCGACGCGTTCCAGGAGTACTACCACGTCCCGTCGCTGCATTCGCAGCAGGTGCCCGCCGCGGTGCGCGATCCCAACGCCGGCTTCACCTGTGGGCACTTCCAACTCGACGGCCCGCACCGGCTGGTGTCGACCGCGGGCCGGCGCCGCTGGCTGCTGCCCCCGGAATACATGTACCCGATCGAGCGGGCCACCCGCAGCGGACTGGTCGGCCCCTGGGAAACCCCCGACATCGGCGAACTGCCGGCCGGGCTGAATCCCGGCGGCATCGAACCGTGGGGCATCAGCAACTTCCAAGTCTTCCCGAACACCGAAATCCTCATCTACGGCGGCTGGTATCTGCTGTACCGGTACTGGCCCACCTCCCACAACACCCACCGGTTCGAGGCCTACACCTACTTCCACCCGGCCCGCAGCGTGCGGGAGCGCATCGAACACGAAGTCGCCGCGGTGGTCCTCAAGGAGTTCGCGTTGCAAGACGCGGGCATGCTCGGCGGCACCCAGGCCGCCCTGGAGTACGGGATCGTCGACGACTTCCCGCTCAACGATCAGGAGATCCTGGTCCGGCACCTGCACCGGGTGGTCGTCGACTGGGTGGACGCGTACCAGCGTGAGCGGGTAGGGGTGTGATGATGGCCCCGCCCCGCCTGCCCAGCGCCTTCGCCGAACTGGAAGTGTTCGCCGAAACCTGGTGTCTGCCCAGCGAAACCGAACGCTGGAACCAACGGCTGGCCAGCACCCTGCCGGAGCTGCGCACGTTCTACGACGCGTTCTTCCCCCGGCTACAGGAGGCGATCGACTACTGCGACAAGTTCTCGCTGGACGAACTGCCCGAGGACGCGCTGAACCTGCTGCACCTGATCTATTCGCTGATCATGGTCGCAATGGCGGTGGAGATCATGCATCAACCCGCCCCGGTCGACGCCGCCGACGCCGTCATGATCCGCACCGGCGGACCAGTGCCCTGATATGGAAGGACGCAGCATGAGCCTGCTCACCATCAACAAGCTGACCGCATCGGTCGGCGCCGAAGTCCTCGGCGTCGACCCGGACCGGCTGGCCGCCGACGACGGAGTGGTCGCCGCGGTGCTCGACGCCCTTGAGGACAACGGGGTCTTGGTCTTTCGGGGTCTGCGGATCACCCCGCAGGCCCAGGTCGCGTTCTGCCGCCGCTTAGGGGCGATCGACCACAGCTCCGACGGGCATCACGCGGTGCCGGGCATCTACCCGATCACGCTGAACACCGCCAAGAACTCCTCGGCGGCCTACCTGCGGGCCACCTTCGTGTGGCACATCGATGGCTGCACACCGCTCGGGGACGAGTGCCCGCAGAAGGCCACCGTGCTGTCCGCGGTGCGGCCCGCCGACCGCGGCGGGGAGACCGAGTTCGCCAGTGCCTACGCCGCCTACGACGCGCTGTCCGACGACGACAAGCAGCGGCTGGGCGGACTGCGGGTGGTGCACTCGCTGGAGGCCTCCCAGCGTCGGGTCAACCCCGACCCGACAGCAGAACAGTTGGCGCGGTGGCGGTCCCGGCCCACCCATGAGCATCCGCTGGTGTGGACGCACCGCAGCGGCCGCAAATCGCTGGTGCTCGGCGCCTCCGCCGACTATGTCGCCGGCATGGATGTCGAGGCGGGCCGGGCGCTGCTGGCCGAGCTGCTGGAGCAGGCCACCACCGCCGACAAGATCTACAGTCACTCCTGGTCGGTGGGCGACACCGTCATCTGGGATAACCGCGGTGTGCTGCACCGCGCCGCCCCGTATGACCCGGCGTCGCCGCGGGAAATGTTGCGCACCACGGTGCTCGGTGACGAGCCCATTCAGTGACGGCCCGCCACCCGCGCCGGTTGGCGCCGCTGCCCGACGAGCACTGGGACGACTCCATCCGTGACGCGCTGCGGTCCCTGCTACCGCCCGAGCGGGCCAACCCCCGCGACGCCGGGAACGTGTTGGCGACGCTGGTGCGCCACCCCGCCCTGACCCGCGCCTATCTGCCGTTCAACGCCTACCTGCTGACCGGCTCCACGCTGTCGCCGCGGATCCGGGAGGTGGCGCTGCTGCGGGTGGTGCTGCGCCGCGACTGCGACTACCTGTGGTCGCATCACCTGCCGCTGGCTCGGCGTGCCGGGCTTACCGCCGCCGAGATCGAGGCGATCCGCGACGGGAGCCTGCGCGAGCCGGCCGATCGGGCGGTGCTGGGCGCGGTCGATGACCTCGCCGATGACGGCACCATCTCGCCGCCGGTGTGGCGGCAGCTCGGTGAGCACTTCACCGACGAGCAGCGGATGGACCTGGTGTTCACCATTGGTGGCTACTACCTGCTGGCGATGGCGGTCAACACCTTTGGCGTCGAGGAGGAAATACCGTGATCGACTCGTCCGCGGAGACCGCACTGTTTGTCTCCACCGCCCGGGCGTTCCTGGACAAACACGCGGCGGTGGCCCAGCAACGCGAGTTGGCGGCACAGGGCCGTTCGTATGATCCGCAGTGGTGGCGCGACGCCGCGGAACTGGGTTGGGCCGCGTTGTTGGTGCCCGAAGAACTCGGCGGGGGAAGCGTTTCCGGCAGCGGTCTGCACGACCTGGCCGCCGTCGCCGAGGAGATCGGTCGCACGGTGGCGCCCGGGCCGCTGCATCCGGTGAGCACGGTGCTGGCCGGGCTGGCCGAGGCCGACAACCGCGACGCCCACGCGGAAACCATCGCGGCCCTGGTGTCGGGGCAGCGGGTGGCCAGCTGGGCCACCGACGAGCCCGGCCACGGCTTTTGTCCGCAGCGGCCCACGCTCACGGCCACGGCGACCGCGGGCGGCTACCGGCTCGACGGGGTCAAGGACCGCGTCGAAGCCGGGCAGCAGGCCGATCTGCTGTTGGTCACCGCCCGGGCCGACGACGGCCCGCGGCAGTTTTTGGTCCCCGCCGACACCGCCGGCGTGACGCTGCGACCGCAACGCTGCCTTGACCTGGTGAAGCGGTGCGCGCGAATCGAATTCGATGCGGTGGCGATCGACCCGGGGTGGGCGGTGGGTACCGCGGCACAGACGCCGGCACTCATCGACCGGCAAACCCAGGTCGCCATCGGGCTTATGTGCGCCGAGACCGTGGGGATCCTGGACACCGTGCTGGACCTGACCCTGGACTGGACCCGCCAGCGGTACAGTTTCGGTCGGTCCCTGGCGTCCTACCAGGCGATCAAACACCGGCTCGCCGACATGACGATGTGGCGGCAGGCGTGCCGCGCGATCACCGCGGGCGCGATCGACAAGGTCGCCGCCCGGGCCGCCGACGCCGCGCCGTGGGTCAGCGCCGCCAAGTCCTACCTCGGTGAGCACGCCGGCCCGCTGGTGCAGGACTGTGTGCAGCTGCACGGCGGCATCGGCGTCACCTGGGAACACGACCTACACCTGTACCTGCGACGAATCACCCTGTACCGCAACCTGTTCGGCACCCCCGACGAACATCACCAAGCCATTTTCCGGGCCGCGAGCAGCACGGAGCCCGCGGCATGACCGCCGAGTCGGTGGCGGACTTCGCCGCGCGCGCCCGCGCCTGGCTGGCCGCCAACATGCCGCGGCTGGACCCGGACCACCCGCCGCGCAACGGCCGCGACGACGACGGCGCCTGGCAGCGTGCCCGCGAGCTGCAACAGCGGCTGCACGCCGGCGGGTTCGCCGGGATCTGCTTTCCGCGCGAGTACGGCGGGCTGGGCCTGGACGTGGCCTACCAGAAAGCCTTCAACACCGAGGCCGCCGGCTACGAGATGCCGCTGATCCTCAACACTCCGACGTTCACCATCTGCTGCGCGACGCTGCTGGACACCGGCACCGAGGCGCAGAAACGCGACCACATCGGGGCGGCCCTGCGCGGCGCGACGGTGCTGGTGCAACTGCTCTCGGAGCCCAGCGGCGGCTCCGACCTGGCCGGGCTGATCACCCGCGCCGAGCGCGACGGCGACGACTGGGTGATCCACGGCGCCAAGACGTGGAGCACCAGCGCGTTCGCCGCCGATTACGGGCTGCTGCTGGCACGCACCGATCCCACCGTGCCCAAGCACGACGGCCTGACCATGTTCGTGGTGCCGATCGACGCGCCGGGGGTGACGCTGCGCCGCATCGAACAGGTCGACGGCTCCAACGAATTCTGCGAAGAGTTCTTCGACGGTCTGCGGGTCGGCGACGACGCGGTGGTCGGCGAGGTCAACAAGGGCTGGGACGTCGCGTCCCGGCTGTTGTTCCACGAACGTCGCGCCGTCGGCCACGGCTCGGAGTTCGCCAGCGGCCGCGGGGCCGAACGCGTCGAAAGCTCGTCGGTCGAATTCCTCACCCTGGCCGCGGCGGTCGGTGCGAGCGACGACCCGGGGGCCCAGGACAAGATCGGCCGGGTGCTGGCGCGGCGGATGGTGCGCGAATGCCTCGTCGACCAGGTCTCCGGCGCCATGGCCGCCGGCGCGTTGCCGCCGACCGCGGGATCGATCATCCGGTTGTTCCACTCCGACGTGACCTGTCTGGAGGTCGACACCGCGCTGGAGATCGCCGCTGCCGGCGGCGTCGTCGACGACGAGCGGCAGCTCCTCAAGGTCGGGGAGCGCTACCTGTCCCGGCAGACCGTGGCGCTCGGCGGCGGCAGCAACGAGATGGCCCGCAATGTCATCGCGGAGCGGGTGCTGGGCCTGCCGCGCGAGTACGCGGCCGATCGCGGGGTGCCGTTCAACCAGGTCCGCCACAACAACGCCTAACCACCGGACCGGACGGCGATGACCTGGGGAATCAGCGCGGCGGGCGCCGCCGGCGGCGTGACGGCCTCGTTCGATACCGCCCGTCACGGCCGACCGGTAGCCTTTACCGCGATGACGGATCGCGCAGCAGACCCAGGACACCCGGGTCAAGGCATCACCTACGCAGCGGCAGGAGTCGACATCGAGGCCGGTGACCGCGCCGTCGAGTTGATCACCCCGCTGGCCGCCAAGGCCACCCGCCCCGAAGTGCGGGGCGGCATCGGCGGCTTCGCCGGCCTGTTCGCCCTCCGCGGCGACTATCGGGAACCGGTGCTGGCCGCCTCCAGCGACGGGGTGGGCACCAAGCTGGCGATCGCCCAGGCGATGGACAAGCACGACACCGTGGGCCTGGACCTGGTGGCGATGGTGGTCGACGACCTGGTGGTGTGCGGGGCCGAGCCGCTGTTTTTGCAGGATTACATCGCCGTGGGCCGCACGGTGCCCGAACGGATCAGCGCGATCGTCGCCGGCATCGCCGACGGCTGCGTGCAGGCCGGCTGCGCGCTGCTCGGCGGGGAAACCGCCGAACACCCCGGCCTGATGGAACCCGACCACTACGACATATCCGCCACCGGCGTGGGCGTCGTGGAGGCCGACGACGTGCTGGGCCCCGACCGGGTCAAACCCGGCGACGTCATCATCGCGATGGGCTCCTCCGGGCTGCACTCCAACGGCTATTCGCTGGCCCGCGCGGTGCTGTTAGACATCGACCGGATGAACTTGGCCGGCTACGTCGAGGAGTTCGGCCGCACGCTGGGTGAGGAGCTGCTGGAGCCGACCCGCATCTACGCCAAGGACTGCCTGGCCCTGGCCGCCGAAACCCGAGTCCGCACCTTCTGCCACGTCACCGGCGGCGGGCTGGCCGGGAACCTGGAGCGCGTCATCCCGCACGGGCTGGTCGCCGAGGTGGACCGCGGCACCTGGACGCCGGCGCCGGTGTTCGCGATGATCGCCCAGCGCGGCCGCATCACCCGCGCCGAGATGGAAAAGACGTTCAACATGGGCATCGGCATGGTCGCCGTCGTTGCGCCGGAAGACACCGACCGCGCGCTGGCCATCTTGACCGCCCGGCACCTCAACTGCTGGGTGCTGGGCACCGTCAACAAGGGCGGAAAGGACGCACCCCGCGCCCAGCTGGTGGGACAGCACCCGCGGTTCTGAAGCGGGTCCGCGTCAGCGCCGCCAGTCGTCCTCGTCGGTCGAGAACCCAAAGTCGTCGTCGCCGTCGTGGTCGGCTTCCTCGGCGCTCGACCCGGACAGCTCGCGCTGAAGCCGCTCAAAATCGGTCTGCGGGGTGCTGTACTTCAGTTCTCGAGCAACCTTGGTCTGCTTCGCCTTAGCCCGGCCGCGGCCCATGGGGGAACCCCCTCGCGCAATAACGGAGCGGCCCAACAAGTAGGCGGCCCCGATCTGTGTGTCGTATTGTCCTGCTGAGTAGTTTACCGTGCCGCCCCGGCGCGCGCGGCCACGCCCTACCCGCTGCGGTTGACGTCACAGCCCGCTCACCGGGTTCCGCCCCGCAGCCGCTCAACGGCGGCCCGTCCGGCGCCGATCACATCCGCCGCCGGCAGCGAATCGGCGTCGATCACCGCGGCGACCTCGGCGTCCCCGCCGGTGGTCAGCGGGGTGTCGGCGGGCAGCCCGCGTTTGAGCAGCGCCAGCGCCACCGGGCCCAGCTCGGCGTGATCGACCACCGTGCCCAGCCGGCCCACCGCGCGGCCACCGGCCAGCACCGGATCACCGGTGACGGGTCGGTCCACCGAGCCGTCCAAGTGCAGCAACACCAGCATGCGGGGCGGTTTGCCGAGATTATGCACCCGGGCGACGGTCTCCTGGCCCCGGTAGCAGCCCTTGTCCAGGTGCACCGCACCCGCCCCGGGCCCGCCGATCCAGCCCACCTCATGCGGGATGGTGCGCTCATCGGTGTCGACCCCGAGCCGGGGGCGCAGCGCCACCACCCGGTGCGCCTCAAACGCCCACACCCCGGCCGGGCGCACCCCGGCCTGGGTCAACCGGTGCCGCCAGGTGGCGACCTCGGCGCGCGGCACCAGCAGGTCCAGCTCGGGCGGGCCGGCGGCGGTGCCGGGCACCCGGCGCGCCAGGCCACCGCCGTCCAGCGGCGTCGCCCGGTCGTCGGGCAGGCCGTCCAGGCCCAGGGCGTCTAGCACCGTCGGCTCGGCCAGGCCCGGACCGAGTAACGACAGCACCGCCAGCTCGGCGGGCTCGGGCCGCACCTGTGACCAGAACACCATCTTGCGCAGGTAGTCCAGCAGCGGCTCGCCTCGCCACGGCTCGGTGTCGAGGTAGCTGACCTCGCCCAGCTCGGTCTGGATCCAGTGATCCTCGACATGCCCCTTGCCGTCCAGGGACAGGTTTTCGGTGCTGGCGCCGTCCGGTAGTTCGGCCACGTGCTGGCTGGAGATGCTGTGCAGCCAGGTGCGACGGTCGGTGCCGGTCAGCGTGAGCACCGCCCGGTGCGAGCGATCCACCAGCACCGCAGCGGTTTCGGCGGCCCGCTGCTCACCCAGCGGGTCGCCGTAATGCCAGACAGCGCCGGCGTCGGGTCCGGGATCGGGCGCGGGAACAGCGGTCACAGCTCAACTCTACGAGCCCCCGCATTAGGCTCTTGGTCCATGGACGGCCAGACGGGTGTGATCGTGACCCTGGACGGCGAAATCCACCCGGCGGGAGCCCCGCTGCTGCACGCCGACGACCTCGCCGTGCTGCGCGGTGACGGCGTCTTCGAGACGCTGCTGGTCCGCGACGGCCGAGCCTGCCTGGTGGGGCCGCATCTGGGCCGGCTTGCCCACTCGGCCAAGCTGATGGCGTTGCCCGAACCGGACCTGGCGGCGTGGCGGCGCGCGATCGCGGCAGCCGAGCAGGCGTGGGCCGCGGTCACCGCCGCCGAGGGCGCGATGCGGCTGATCTTTAGCCGGGGCCGCGAAGGCGGGGCGACGCCCACCGCCTATGTGATGGTCACCCCGGTCGCCGACCGGGTCGCGGCCGCCCGCCGCGACGGGGTGGCGGCGATCACCTTGGACCGCGGCCTGGCCGCCGCCGGCGTCGACGCGCTGCCCTGGCTGCTGGCCGGCGCCAAAACCCTGTCGTATGCGGTGAACATGGCCGCGCTGCGGCACGCCGCGGCGCAGGGCGCCGGCGATGTGATCTTCGTCAGCTCCGACGGCTACATCCTGGAAGGCCCGCGCTCGACGGTGGTGATCGCCACCGCCGTTGACGGCCAGACCGCGCTGCTCACCCCGCCGCCGTGGTACCCGATCCTGCGCGGCACCACCCAGCAGGCGCTGTTCGAGGTGGCCCGCGAGAAGGGCTACGACTGCGACTACCGGGCCCTCACGCCGGCGGACCTGGTTGCCGCCCAAGGGGTCTGGCTGGTGTCGAGTATGACGCTGGCCGCCCGGGTGCACACCCTGGACGGCCGACCGCTGCCGCCGGCGCCGCTGGCCGCGGAGTTCGCCGGCCTGGTGGACGCCGCCATCGCCAGCGATCGCTGAAATTCGGTTGTCGGCACGCCGGCGCGCAGGTAGGTTCGGCTCTACACAGGGAAGGAGGTGGTCCGCGAAATTGAGTACTTTCTGGACATGTGAGGTGGCTGCCCGCTAAGCAGCGCCAGGGAATCACCCGCGCGCGCTGGCGAATTCCCGGCAGTCACCCGACCCCCGAGCCTCCGGTCTTGTCCAACCAGGAACTACGGCTCGGGGGTCGCGCCATGTTTGGGGTCGTTGACGAGCTCGCGCGGGTGCGCCGAGATCGACGCCAGCGTGGTGCTTACTCGACGTTTCGCGCGCTGGCGTCAATCTTGGCGCAAAGCAGGGCAAAATAGGGCAAAAGCAGCTAGCCCGCGAAGCGCTGCAGCCGCGCCGATAGGTGCGGCACCAGCCCGCCGTCGGCGTCCACCCGCTCCTCCACGTAGGCCAAATCCCCGCCTTCGACGATGCCGTAGAGCCGTTTGGCCCCGCCGACCAGCACCCCGGATTTGCTGCGGGCCAGCGCGTCGGTGACCAGCTCCCACGAGGAGGCGTTGCGGGGCCGGCCGTAGAACAGCTCGACGTAGCCCTCCGAATGCGCCAACAGCAGCTCGATGGCTTGCGACTCGGTGGGGTCGGCGGGGTCGTTGACGAACCGCCAAAAGCCGGTCTCCCGCAGACCCGGCTGCTGGTATTCGCCGGTGTCGGTCAGCCGCCAGGAGCGGGCTTCCCAGTTCAGGTAGTCGCCGCCGTCGTGGGACACCACGATCTGCTGGCCGAACCGGTAGTCGCCGTGCTCGCCGCGGCCCTCACCTTCCCCGCGCCACACCCCGACCAGCGGCAACAGCGCCAGCAGGGCGTCGTGCAGGTTGGCCCCCTCGCGCAGATTGGCGGTGTCGGCGGGGGCCGGCAGGTCGTCGAAGGCCGGGATATTGCGGGCCGCGGGCCCGGGGCTGTCCTGGCCTGGGGAGGTCACGACTCGTCGGCGATGAGCCGATACAAGGCGTACAGCGCGAACCAGGTGATGACCGCGACGGCCCCGACAAGCATGATTTCGAAGAACAGCACCACGGCGACGAGTCTAGTGTGCGGCCGGGGTGGGACCCAAAACGCACCGAGGCTGGGGACCTCCCACCCGGGAGGTGCCCCAGCCTCGGTAAAGCGGTCTCAGGCGACCTTGACGTCGACCTCGTGGATGCCGGCTCCCGACGGCGCGACGACGGCGTCACCGTTGCCGGCCGAGGACAGTGCCCGCACCGTCCACGATCCCGGCGCGGCGAAGAACCGGAAGTCACCGGTCGCCGAGGCCACCACCTCGGCGGTGAACTCGTCGGAGGAGTCCAGCAGGCGCACGAACGCCCCGGCCACCGGGCCGCCGTTGCTGTCCACCACCCGGCCGGTGATCACCGTCTCCTTCTCCAGGTCGACGCCGGCCGGCAGCGTTTGTCCTTGTTTAGGTGCAGAGCACATAGTCAGCTTCCCAACTCGATCGGGACCCCCACCAGGGAGCCGTATTCCATCCAACTGCCGTCATAGTTTTTGACGTTCTTGTGCCCGAGCAGCTCTTGCAGCACAAACCAGGTGTGCGACGAGCGCTCGCCGATCCGGCAATAGGCGATGGTCTCCTTCTGCCCGTCCAGGCCGGCCTCGGCGTACAGCTTGGCCAGCTCCTCGTCGGACTTGAAGGTGCCATCCTCATTGGCGGCCTTGCTCCACGGCACGTTGATCGCGGAGGGCACGTGACCGCGCCGCTGGCTCTGCTCCTGCGGCAGGTGCGCCGGCGCCAGGATCTTGCCGGTGAACTCGTCCGGGGAGCGCACGTCGACCAGGTTCTTGGCGCCGATCGCGGCGAGCACGTCGTCGCGGAACGCCCGGATGCTGCCGTCCTGCGGCTTGGCGGCGTACGAGGTGGCCGGGCGGGTGACCTTGTCGGTCGACAGCGGGCGAGCGTCCAGCTCCCACTTCTTGCGGCCGCCGTCGAGCAGCTTGACCTTGTCGTGGCCGTACAGCTTGAAGTACCAGTACGCGTAGGCCGCGAACCAGTTGTTGTTGCCGCCGTAGAGGATCACGGTGTCGTCGTTGGCGATGCCGCGGTCGGACAGCAGCTTGGAGAACTGCTGGGCGTCGACCACGTCACGGCGGACCGCGTCCTGCAGGTCTTGGCGCCAGTCCAGCTTGACCGCGCCGGGGATGTGACCGCCGTCGTAGGCGCTGACATCCTCGTCGACCTCGACGAACACGGTATTGGGTGCGTTGAGATTGCTCTCGGCCCAGTCAGTGGTGACCAGGACGTCGGAGCGAGCCATGTTGTGGATCCTTTCGGTTGCTCAGGTGGAAATCGGGGAGGGGCGGCGGGGCCGCAGATGGACGACGAGCGGGTAGAGCTGGCAGCCCAGGCAAATGCCGAAGGCCGCATTGAGGAAGGCCGCGGCCAGCGCGAACGCGGTCGCGACCACCCCGAGGATCGGCAGGCCGGCGGCGAAGCCGGTCACGCCGGCGGCGGCAAACACGAAGCCGACCAGCTGGGCGAACTTCAGCGGCGGCACCGGCTCGAACTCGGTGGCCGGGGCCAGCCGCGGCGCCACCACGGTGGCGAACACCACACCGTAGGGCTGCCGGCGCGGCCCGGCCAGGGCGCCGATGGCGAAGCCGACGGCCTGCACGGCCAGCACGGCGGCGGCCGCCGGCGCACTGAACCCGGCGATGACCAGGACAGCCACCAGCACCGCGGTGGTGACCCAGGCGACGAACCGGGGCCCTCGCACATCTACGTGGCTGGTGGTGGTCGACACAGAGCTGCTCCTGTTGTGAAAACGGATCGGGATGGAGACAGGCCACGGTGACTGGTCCGGGCTGCTCCGAGCGCGGCGTGGAAGGAAGGACGCGGCTACTCAGCTACAACAACAACAGCAACAACCCGCGGTGCGGCACAGATCTACTGCGCGACGCTTGGTGAGCACAAGCTCGAGGCGGGCGAACACGTCGGACAGCTTACCTAATGACACGCCGGTCAAGCCAACAGCGGCTGCAGCGCCTCCCGCAGGCCAGCCACGGTGGGGACACCCGCGGTGCGAAACCGTTGACGCCCCTGCGCATCGAAGATGAACGTGGTCGGCAGCGACAGCACGGACAGGGCGCGCGCGGCCCCCGGATCGGCGTCCAAGTCGATCTCGACGTGGGCGACGTCCAGGTCGGTGCACACCTGGTCGACCACGCGGCGCACCGCCGCGCACGGCCCGCACCACGCGGCGGAGAAGTGCACGACGGTGGGTCCGCTGGTCGACAACCCGAGCTCGGCCGGGACAGGCCCCGTGTCGGTGGGCATCAGCACCCCGGAACGGCGGCGCAGCAACCAGCCCGCCGCCGTGGCCAGTGCCAACCCGGCGGCGATCGCGACCAGCGCGGTAATCATCGGCGGATCACGACTGCCGGAATTCGTCGAGGGTCAGGGTGACCCCTTCGGTGATGCCTTCGATGATCACATCCGAGCCGCGGGCGCCCTGGCTGGTCGGCGCCACCCCGAACGGCAGCTTCTGGTCCGGCAGTTCGGCGCGGAACGCGGCCAGCACCGCGTCCCGCTTGTCGTCGGGCACCCGCTGGTTGGCGGTGTCGGGCCCGGTCAGCACCTCGGTGGGGGTGAACACCAGGGTGGTTTTGTCCGCGCCGGTCATCGACAGGTCCACGCCGACGCTGACCCGGTGGTCGAATCCCGCCGATCTCGGGGTGCCGGTGAACACCAGCCCGCTGCTGCTGGAGATGCCGGATTCGGTGGTGCCGCCGGTGGCGTCGTTGGTTTCGGTCCGCGGCGCCTCCACCATCAGGTCGCGGATGCCCAGGTAGCGGCCCAGGTGCACGGAGTCGATGATGATCCGGCTCTCCAGTTTGCGCACCACGAGCGTGGCCTGGGGCCCCACCAGCCAGGACGCGTCGGGCAGGTCGATGGAGTGCATGGTGGCCTCCAGCGTCGCCTTGTCGACCCGGGCGTGCTCGACGGCGGTGGCCTTGATCTCCAGCTCGTCGTAGTGGTCCCGCGCCGCCTGCGGGATAAACGGAAAACCCAGGATGGCGACGAACGGATCCGAGCCCAGATGCGCCGCCTCACGCACCGACCGCGACAGCCGGTACTCGGCGTAGATCGACGTCCCGAAGTCGACGCCGACGGCCGCCAGCAGCACCACACCCAGGGCGGCGGCCACCCCGATCAGCACTCTGCGCACCCGCACATTCTGGCCTACCGCCGTCCGCGGCTGGGTTGAGCACAGCGAAAGAGCAGGTCGCACGCTATCGTTAAATACCTTAGGCACTGACTCTCGCGTGCATATTGGGAGATAGCTTCCCCCGAGGCTGGAGGGGCTTCTTGGATCTACTGCTGCTGACCGCCGACCCGCACCCCGAGTCGGTGCTGCCCGCGTTGTCGCTGCTGCCGCATCACGTGCGGGCGGCGCCGACGGAGGTTTCCTCACTGCTGGAGGCCGGGTCCGCCGACGTGGCGATCGTGGACGCCCGCACCGACCTGGCCGCCGCCCGCGGGCTGTGCCGGCTGCTCAGCGCGGCCGGCACCACGGTGCCGGTGGCGGCCGTGGTCACCGAGGGCGGCCTAGTGGCGGTCAGCGCCGAATGGGGGCTCGACGAGATCCTGTTGCCCGGCACCGGCCCGGCCGAGGTGGACGCCCGGCTGCGGCTGCTGGTCGGCCGCGCCGGCGGCCCGGTCGCCGAGGAGAGCGCCGGCCAGATCACCCTCGGCGAGTTGGTCATCGACGAAGGCACCTACACCGCGCGGCTGCGCGGCAAGCCGCTGGATCTGACCTACAAGGAATTCGAGCTGCTGAAGTATCTGGCCCAGCACGTCGGTCGGGTGTTCACCCGGGCGCAGCTGCTGCAAGAGGTGTGGGGGTATGACTTCTTCGGCGGCACCCGCACCGTCGATGTCCACGTCCGGCGGTTGCGGGCCAAACTGGGTCCCGAATACGAGTCGTTGATCGGCACCGTGCGCAACGTCGGCTACAAGGCGGTCCGGCCGGCGCGGGGCCGCGCCCCGGTGCCCGAGGCCGACGAGGACGAGGAAGTCGGCGACGCCGAGGAGATGCCATCCGAACCCGACGCGGTGGACGATCCGCTGAGCAACCCGCTGGCCAGTCAGTGACGGCGCCCGACTGGCGCGCTGCGCTGTCGGCCGACGAACAGCAGCAGGTCCGCGCCCTGATCGCCGCGGCCCGCGACCACGACGGGGTGGCGCCCGTCGGCGAGCAGGTGCTGCGCGAACTCACCGCCCACCGCGGCGCCCACCTGCTGGTCACCGGCGCCGACGACGCCGTGCTCGGCTACCTCAACCTGTCCGCCGCGTCCGACGCACCGATGGCCGAACTGGTGGTGCATCCGCGGGCCCGCCGCCGCGGCGTCGGCGCGGCCCTGGCCCGCGCCGCGCTGGATCGGACCGCCGGACGGACCCAGTTCTGGGCGCACGGCACGCTGCCGCCGGCCGCGGCGCTGGCGGTCGCGCTGGGGCTGCAACCGGTGCGGGAGCTGATGCAGATGCGCCGCTCGCTGCGCGGGGTGCCCGACCCCGAGCTGCCCGACGGGGTGCGGATCCGCAGCTACGCCGGCAGCGGCGACGACGCCGAACTGCTGCGGGTCAACAACGCCGCGTTCGCCTGGCATCCCGAACAGGGCGGCTGGACGCAGACCCAGCTCGACGAGCGTCGCGCCGAACCGTGGTTCGACCCGGCCGGCCTGTTCTTGGCGTTCGAAGGCGACGCGCTGCTGGGCTTCCACTGGACCAAGGTGCACCCCGACGAGCCCGGGTTGGGCGAGGTGTACGTGGTGGGCGTCGACCCGGCCGCGCAGGGCCGCGGCCTGGGCGCGCTGTTAACGTCGGTGGGCGTGGCCTGGCTGGCCCGACGGCTCGCCGACGCCGAGCGGCCGGTGGTGATGCTCTACGTCGAGGCGGATAACACCGCGGCGGTGCGCACCTATCGGCGGCTGGGTTTTGCGGTGCACAGCGTCGACACCGCCTACGCGGCCCGCGGCGCCGACCGGTGAACCACGACCGTCTAAGGGCCGCGCTACCATCGCCAAGGGCCTCGGCAAGCCGCTACCGCACCAGCTAAGCAAACGCAGAAAGCGAGAATCGGTGAAGCTCAACACGGTGAGCACGGCGTTGGTGGCGACGACGATCGCCGCGCTCGGCCTGAGCGGATGCGGCAGCGACCACAACGACGCGGCACCCGACACCTCGGCGGCGGCCGACACGGCCGCCTGTGCGGGCAAGAACGCGCTGACCGCCGAGGGATCGACCTCCCAGCAGAACGCGATCGCGTTGTTCAACCAGGCCTGGGCGCAGGCGTGCGGCACCAAAAACGTGGCCTACAACCCCACCGGCTCGGGCGCGGGCCGCGACCAGTTCATCGCCAACCACGTCGACTTCGCCGGATCCGACTCGGCGCTGACCCCCGACCAGGTGCCGGCGGCGGCCAAACGCTGCGGCGGCAACCCGGCGTGGCATCTGCCGCTGGTGTTCGGGCCGATCGTGCTGGCCTACCACCTCGACGGCGTCGACGCGCTGGTGGTCAACGGCGACGTGCTGGCCAAGATCTTCAGCGGCGCCGTCACCGCCTGGAATGACCCGGCGATCGCCGCGTTGAACCCCGGCGCCGCCCTGCCCGCCACCAAGATCACCCCGATTTACCGGTCGGACTCCTCGGGCACCACCGACAACTTCCAGAAGTATCTGGCCGCGACCGCCCCGCAAGCCTGGACCAAAGGCGCCGGCAGCGAGTTCGCCGGCGGTGTCGGCGAGGGCGTGGACAAGTCGGCGGGCGTGGTGCAGGCCGTGCAGACCACCCCGGGCGCCATCGGCTACGTCGAGCAGGGCTTCACCAACCAGGCCAACCTGCGGGTCGCGGAGCTGGACTCCGGCAACGGCGCGGTGCCGCTCACCGACAGCTCGGCACGGGCCGCGATCGAAGCCGCCACGTTCGAGACCGAGGGCAGCAACGACCTGCGGCTGGACCTGAACTCGCTGTACGGCACCAAGGCGGCCGGCGCCTACCCGCTGGTCCTGGCGACCTACGAAATCGTCTGTTCCAAGGGGTATGCCCCCGACACCTCCGCCGCGGTCCGGTCGTTTTTGACTGTGGCCGCCAACAACGGCCAGGGCGGGTTGGCCGCGGCCGGATACATCCCGCTGCCGGAACGGTTCAAGGAGCGCCTGATCACCGCGATCGGCGCCATCGACTAGCCGAGCTGCCTAAGGGTGCGCAATGAACAGGGAGGGCGCTGATTCCGGTGCGACCGTCGTGACCGGCACCCCGACGCCGCGCGCCGCGCTGGCGCGGCCTTCCCGCCGCGCACGGATGCATTTGGGGGACAAAATCTTCGGTGTCCTCGCCGAGGGGTCCGGGGTGCTGCTGGTGATCCTGATCGCGGCGATCGGCGGATTTCTGCTGTGGCGGGCGATTCCCGCGCTGGCCCGCGACCGGGAGAACTTCTTCACCTACGGCGGTCGATGGGTCACCACCGACACGTCGGCGATGCACTTCGGGATCGCCGACCTGCTGCAGGTGACGGTGCTGGTCTCGCTGTTCGCACTGGTCCTGGCGATGCCGATCGCGCTGGGGGTGGCGCTGTACCTCACCCAGTACGCGCCGCGGCGGTTGGCCGGGCCGCTGGCCTACTTGGTCGACCTGCTGGCCGGGGTGCCCTCGATCATCTACGGTGCCTTCGGTCTGTACGTGTTGGCGCCGCAGCTGCGGCCGGTCGCCACCTGGCTCAACGAGCACCTGGGCTGGTTCTTCCTGTTCGCCACCGGCAACGCGTCGGTGGCCGGCGGCGGCACCATCTTCACCGGTGGGATCGTGCTGGCGGTGATGATCCTGCCGATCATCGCCGCGGTCACCCGCGAAGTGTTCGCCCAGACCCCGCACGGTCAGATCGAGGCCGCGTTGGCGCTGGGCGCCACCCGCTGGGAAGTGGTCAAGACCACGGTGTTGCCGTTCGGGCGCTCCGGCTACATCAGCGGCTGCATGCTGGGTCTGGGGCGCGCGCTGGGCGAGACGGTCGCGATGCTGATCATCTTGCGCGGCACCCAGAAAGCGTTCGGGTGGTCGCTGTTCGACGGCGGCGACACCTTCGCCAGCAAGATCGCCGCCACCGCCTCCGAATTCAACGACCAGTACAAGGCCGGCGCCTATATCGCGGCCGGGCTGGTGCTGTTCGTGTTGACATTCGTGGTCAACGGGTTGGCGCGGACGGCGATCGCCCGCCAGGGGTACCGATGACCACGCTGCTGGATCGGCCGGTCAAGGCGCGCGGTTTCGCGGGCGTCAGCCTGCGCCGTCGAATGGCCAACCACACCGCGACCGCGCTGGCGACCCTGGCGATGGTGATCGCCCTGGTGCCGCTGGTGCGGGTGCTGTACGCGGTGGTGGTCAAGGGATTCCGCGTCGTGGCCGCCAGCGGGTGGTGGACCCATTCCCAAGCCCAGATGACCCCCTACCTGGCCGGCGGCGGTGCCTACCACGCGATCGTCGGCACCGTGCTGCAGGGGCTGGCGTGTGCGGTCATCGCCATCCCGGTGGGGATCTTCGTGGCGATCTACCTGGTGGAATACGGCGGCGGCAGCCGGCTGGCCAAGCTGACCACGTTCGTGGTCGACGTCCTGACCGGGCTGCCTTCCATCGTGGCCGCCCTGTTCATCTACGCGCTGTGGGTGGCCACCCTGGGCCTGCAGCGCTCCGGGTTCGCGGTGTCGTTGTCGCTGGTGTTGCTGATGGTGCCGGTGATCGTGCGGGCCACCGAGGAGATGCTGCGCACCGTCCCGATGGACCTGCGCGAGGCCAGCTACGCGCTGGGCGTCTCGAAATGGAAAACCATTGTCCGCATTGTGATGCCGACCGGCCTGTCCGGCATCCTCACCGGCATCCTGCTGGCCCTGGCCCGGGTGATGGGGGAGACCGCGCCGCTGCTGATCCTGGTGGGGTACTCCCAGGCGATGAACTTCAACCTGTTCTCCGGATTCATGGGTTCGCTGCCCGGGATGATGTATGACCAGACGTCGGCCGGCGCGGGCGCCAACCCGGTGCCCACCGACCGGCTGTGGGGTGCCGCCCTGACGCTGATCGTGCTGATCGGCATACTGAATGTCGGAGCCAGGCTGGTCGCTAGAGTCTTTGCTCAGAGGAAGATTTAGGAGTTATCGGTGGCCAAGCGGTTAGACCTCAAAGAGGTCAACATCTACTACGGGTCGTTTCACGCGGTGGCCGACGTGTCGCTGCCGGTGCCGCCCCGCAGTGTGACCGCGTTCATCGGGCCGTCGGGCTGCGGCAAGACCACGGTGCTGCGCACGCTGAACCGGATGCACGAGGTGATCCCCGGCGCCCGGGTGTCCGGCTCGGTGCTGCTCGACGACGAGGACATCTACGCCTCCGGAATCGACCCGGTCGGGGTGCGGCGCGCCATCGGGATGGTGTTCCAGCGGCCGAACCCGTTTCCCACCATGACGATTCGCGACAACGTGGTCGCCGGGCTGAAGTTGCAGGGGGTGCGCAACCGGCGGCTGCTCGACGAGACCGCCGAGTACGCGCTGAAGGGCGCAAACCTGTGGAACGAGGTCAAAGACCGGCTGGACAAACCCGGCGGCGGGCTGTCCGGCGGCCAGCAGCAGCGGCTGTGCATCGCCCGGGCCATCGCCGTGCAGCCCGATGTGCTGTTGATGGATGAGCCGTGTTCGGCGCTGGACCCGATCTCGACGATGGCCATCGAGGAGCTGATCGCCGAACTCAAGCAGGACTACACCATCGTCATCGTCACCCACAACATGCAGCAGGCCGCCCGGGTGAGCGACCAGACCGCGTTCTTCAACCTGGAGTCGGTCGGCAAACCCGGCCGGTTGATCGAAATCGACGGCACCGAGAAGATCTTCTCCAACCCGAGCCGCAAGGAAACCGAGGACTACATCTCCGGGCGGTTCGGCTAGAACCGGGGAATAGCGCGGCGGCCGGGGTTGTCCTAGACCCCGTGACCAAAGCAGTGCAGTTCGATCACTACGGCGACATCGACGTGCTCGAGGTCCGCGACGTTCCCCGCCCCGCACCGGGTACCGGGCAGGTGGTGGTGCAGGTCAAGGCCGCCGGCATCAACCCGGGCGAGGCGATGATCCGCAAGGGCGCGCTGCACGACCGGTTTCCGGCCACCTTCCCGTCCGGGCAGGGCAGCGACCTGGCCGGGGTGGTCGCCGAACTCGGTGCCGGTGTCGAGAAGTTCGCGGTCGGCGACGAAGTGCTCGGGTTCACCGACGCCCGGGCCAGCCACGCCGAATTCGTCGCGGTGCCCGCCGATCAGCTGACCGCCAAACCCGCCGCGGTGCCCTGGGAGGTCGCCGGATCGCTGTTCGTGGCCGGCAGCACCGCCTACGCCGCGGTGCGGGCGGTGGCGTTGACCCGGGCCGACACCGTGGCCGTCACCGCGGCCGCCGGCGGTGTCGGCAGCATCGCGGTGCAGCTGGCCCGCCGGGCCGGGGCCACCGTCCTCGGGGTCGCCGGCGCCGGCAACGACGACTGGCTGACCGGGCACGGCGTCATCCCGGTCAACCACGGCGACCGGCTGGCCCAGCGCCTCACCGCGGCCGCCCCGCACGGCCGCATCGACGCGTTTTTGGACTTCTTCGGCGGCGGCTACGTGGAGTTGGCGGTGACCGAGCTGGGGGTCGCGCCCGAACGCGTCGACACCATCATCGATTTCGCGGCGGCACAACGCTTCGGGGTCAACACCGCCGGCAACGCCGAGGGGGCCGACGCGCGGGTGCTGGCCGAGCTGGCCGACCTGGTCGCCGCCGGCGACCTGGAGGTGCCGATCGCCGACACGTTCTCACTCGACGACGTGCGGCGCGCCTACCAAGTCCTCGAACAGCGGCACACCCGCGGCAAAATCGTGCTGTGGCCCTAGGGCGCGGGCAGCGTGTTCTCTTCGGGGAACTTCCCGGTGGCCTGGAAGATGACGCGGCGCGCCACCTCGACGGCGTGGTCGGCGAAGCGCTCGTAGAACCGGCCCAGCAGCGTCACATCGACGGCGGCCGCCACCCCGTGCTTCCACTCCCGGTCCATCAGCACGCTGAACAGATGCCGGTGCAGGTCATCCATCGCGTCGTCTTCCTCGCGGATCCGGGCCGCCTTCTCCGGGTCGCGGGACAACAGCACCTCTTGCGCACTGTTGCCCAATTCGACCGCGAGCCGGCCCATTTCGGCGAAGTACCCGTTGACCTCCTCGGGCAGCACATGCTGGGGATGCCGCCGCCGGGCGATCTTGGCGACGTGCAGCGCCAACGCGCCCATCCGGTCGATGTCGGCCACCATCTGGATGGCGGCCACGATCGCCCGCAGGTCCCCGGCGACCGGCGCCTGCAGCGCCAGCAGCACGAAGGCGCTTTCCTCGGCGCGGGCGCTCATCGCCGCGATCTGTTCGTGGTCGGTGATCACCTGCTCAGCCAGCACCAGATCGGCCTGCAGCAGGGCCTGAGTCGCACGTTCCATGGCGGCCCCGGCCAGGCCACACATTTCGCCGAGCTGCTCGGTTAGCCCGGAAAGCTGCTCGTGATAGGCGGTTCGCATGCCTTAAAGACTACGTTCTCCCCGCCGGAAGCGGGATGACGCTACTCGCAGGTGGTGTCGGCGGCGTTGGTGACGGTCAGGTCATCGGGCAGCTCGGTGGGGGCGACGCTGGTGGCGCGGGTCAGGTGCACGGTGACCGAGGAGCCCTCCGGCGCGGGGCTGCTGACCGCGCGAAAGTCCGGACCCAGCACCACCTGCACCACCTGGCCCTTACCGGTGATCCGCTGGATCGGGGCGTCGCCTAACGCCGAGGCCACGGTGGCGGCGGCCTGCTCGTTGCCGGGCGAGAACAACACCGTGGTGGTCTTGACCGTGTTGGGGTAGTCGTCGGGGCTCATCACGTTGAAGCCGCGTTTGTGCAGCGCGGAGGTGGCGTCGGCGGCCAGACCGGATTGGCCGGTGGAATTGGACACCTGGACGGTGACATCGGACGCGGCGGTGGTCACCGTGTCGACCTGCTCGCTTTGGCTCTGGGCCGGCGGGCTGGGTGCGGTGGTCGCGGTGGTGGACTTGGCCGTCGGGGTGGTGGTGGCGTTCAGATCGTTTTCGCCGGGCAGCGGATCGTCGTTGATGATGGCGTCGAACAGGGCCCGCATATCGGCGGTCCGCGGCGGCTCGTCCCCGTTCTCGTCGGTTTCGCCGGTCGGCACCGTTACGAAGGTGATGTGTCCGGCGGACAGCCCCTGCAGCGACTGCCCGAGGTTGACCAGATCCTTGGTGGTGACGTGGTCCACCGTGGTGTCGTTAATGAACATGTTGACGACGCTGTTCAGCTTGCTCAGCGAAAAGAACGTCTCCTTGGAGATCAGCGCCCGCAGCAGCGACGACAGGAACCGCTGCTGGCGTTTGATGCGGCCGTAGTCGCCGTTGAACTCGGTTTGCACGTTGCGGGCCCGCACGTAGTTGAGGGCGGTGCTCGAGTCGATGACCTGGCGCCCGGACTGGGCGAGCACGGTGCCCAACTCGTCGTCGTAGAGCGGGGTGGTGCTGCATACCTCCACCCCGCCGAGGGTGTCCACCATCTTGGTGAAGCCGACGAAATCGACGGCCATGAACCGGTTGATGGACAGCCCGGACAGTTTCTGGATCTCCTTCACCAGGCACTTCGGCCCGCCGAATGCGTAGGTGGAGTTCAGTTTGGTGGTGGTGTACGCCGTGTCGTGGTAGGTCCCGGTCTCCTCGTCGTAGAGGGCGCCGTAGGTGCCCGTCTCCGGATCCCAGGTATCGCAGTTCAGCGGCGTGATCGCCAGGTCGCGGGGGAAGGACACCACCACCACGCGTTTCCGGTTGGCCGGGATGTTGACCAGCATGATGGTGTCCGACCGGGCGCCGCCGGCGTCCTCGGTGTCGCCGGCCCCCATTTCGCTGTTCGCGCCGGCGCGGGTGTCGGCGCCGACGATGAGGAAATTCTCGTCGCCGTACTGGCCGTTGGGGTCGACGATGTCGCGGGAATCGGGGTCCAGCGCGCTGACCGTGTTGAGCCGGTTGTTCTTTGAGGTGCTCCACTGCCAGCCCCCGCCGGTCAGCGCCAACGCGAGCACCGCGACCAGTGCCGCCGCCACCCGCCCGGCCACCAGCAGCGACCGACGGCCGGGGGCGGGTTTCTCGTCGGGCGGCGATACCGGCGCCAGGTCACCGACCCGGGCCGGCGGCACCCGGCTCGATACCGGCGGCAGCACCGTGGTTTGTTCGGCGTCGGCCTCGTCGCGGATCAGCGGCCGGCGGTGGGCCAGCCCGTCGAGGTCCGGCAACTCCGAGGCGTAGGCGGCATCGACGGGCTCGGGGTATGCCCACGGATCGGGCGGCTCGATTTCCGGGGCGGCGCGGTGGTGCCCGGTTCGGGGGGCGTCACCGACCTTGGCGATCAGGTCGGCGACGGTGACCCCGCCGGTGGCGTGACATCCGGCCCCCGCCGCGGGCTCCGGCGCGGCCGGGCGGGCGGCGGCCCGCACCGGGGAGCGGGCCGGGCGCCGGGTGCGCGGATGCGACGCGGGGCGGGACCCGGCGGTGACGGTGTAGCGGGACGGGGTCTGCCAGCGTTCCCACGGCGCGGCGCCTGGCGACGCGGACAGCATTCCGGTATGCCGGTCGTGGTCACCGTCGGCGTCGCCCGCGCGCGGATGGCCAGGAGTGGCGTTATCGCCGTCACTCATGTCCTCGCGGCCTCCGAAATCAAGGTGCCCGACGTGCCGGTGCCCGTGCGTCACCGCAGTGCAAACGGTGCAAGCACTGCTTTTCTGGCGCTACCCGGTGGGGGTCGCGCTGTACTCGTATTCAAGATGTGATGTAGCCGGTGGTGCATCCTCGTCGCGCGGCGCCGACAGCGGGACCGCGGCCGTCCGATGCAACAAGTTCCCTATCGTACTGAACCCACCCCCGTCAGCGCGATGCCGAGTTTGTCTCGGTTCAGCCACCAGAGTGCATAACGTCCGCGCCGGCCGGCACGGTGCAGTCGTCCGGGTCGGTCAGCCAACCCTCGGGCAGGGTCACCGCGGCGGGGGAGCCCTGCCGGCCGCGCGGCCCGGTCGCCGCCGCCGGGAACGGCACCGCCGGGTCGAGGCCGCCCAGCAGGGCGTCGAGCTCGTCGAGCGTTTTGACCAGCGCCAGCGAGCGGCGCAGCTCGGGGCCGGCCGGGAAACCGTGCAGGTACCAGGCGATGTGTTTGCGGATATCCCGCATGCCCTTGTCCTCGCCGAAATGCGCGGCCAGCAGCGCGCCGTGCCGGCGGATGATGTCGGCGACCTCGCCGAGGGTGGGCGGCGTGGGCGGCGCGGTGCCGGCGAACGCGGCCGACAGCTCGGCGAACAGCCAGGGCCGGCCCAGGCAGCCGCGGCCGATGACCACGCCGTCGCAGCCGGTGGCCGCCATCATGGTCAGCGCGTCGCTGGCGTCGAAGATATCGCCGTTGCCCAACACCGGGATCGTCGTGACCTGGGCTTTAAGTGCGGCGATCTGCTCCCAGTCCGCGGTGCCGGAGTAGCGTTGCGCGGCGGTGCGGGCGTGTAGGGCGACGGCCGCGGCGCCTTCGGCTTCCGCGATGCGCCCGGCGTCGAGGTGGGTGTGGTGGTCGTCGTCGATGCCGACCCGGAACTTGACCGTCACCGGAATACCGGTGCCCTCGGTGGCCCGGACCGCGGCCGCGACGATCTGGCCGAACAGCCGCCGCTTGTAGGGCAGCGCCGCCCCGCCGCCGCGCCGGGTCACCTTGGGCACCGGGCAGCCGAAGTTCATGTCGAGGTGGTCGGCCAGGCCCTCGTCGGCGATCATCTTCGCCGCGGCGTAGGTGGTGTCCGGGTCCACGGTGTACAGCTGCAGCGACCGCGGCGACTCCTCGGGCGCGAACGTCGTCATATGCAGCGTGGCCGGATGCCGCTCCACCAGCGCGCGGGCGGTGACCATCTCGCAGACGTACAGCCCGCTGACCGTCCCGGCCCGGGCCTGTTCCAGCTCACGGCACAGCGTGCGGAATGCGACGTTGGTCACCCCCGCCATCGGGGCCAGCACGACCGGGCTGGCGAGCGGGATGGGGCCGATCCGTAACGCTGGCGAGCGGTCGGCTAGGACGCCGATGACGCCAGCACCTTCTTGTTGCGGGCGGCCAGCTTCTCGGCCTTGCGGGCCTCGCGCTCCAGATAGCGCTGCTTGGACACCGCGAACTTGTCGCAGGCCTCCTCGAGTTCCTGCACCAGCAGGGCCAGGTCGTCGCGCTGCTCGGCGGCCTTGCCGGTGAAGTCCTCCCGCTCGAAGATGCGCCACTTCTTCAGCACCGGCATCACCACGTCGTCGAGGTGGATGCGCGGGTCGTAGACGCCGCCGACGGCGATGGTCACCGCCTTGCGCCGGAACTCGGGCACCACGAATCCGGGCATCTGGAAGTTGCGCAGCACCCGGTGCAGCGAGTTCATCGCCTGGTTGGGGGCGATCTCGAACCCGGCCTCGCTGATGTCGCGGTAGAAGATCATGTGCAGGTTCTCGTCGCCGGAGACCCGGGCCAGCAGCTTGTCGGCGACCGTCTCGTTGCAGGCCTTGCCGGTGTTGCGGTGCGAGATCCGGGTGGCCAGCTCCTGGAAGGTGACGTAGATCACCGAGTCAAACAGGCTTTCGGCGAACAGCTCGTCCTTCACCTGGTGGTTTTGGCCCGGGCTGAAGCCGCGGTTGACCGTCTCCAGCCGCAGCGTCTCCAACTCCACCGGGTCGATGGCGCGGGTGACGACCAGGTAGTCGCGCAGCGCGATGCCGTGCCGGTTCTCCTCGGCGGTCCAGCGGTTGACCCAGGTGCCCCACGGGCCGTCCATGTGGAAGTTCATCGCGATCTCGCGGTGATACGACGGCAGGTTGTCCTCGGTCAGCAGGTTCTGCAGCATCGCGATCTGGGCGACCTCGGACAGCTGGGACTGTTCGGGATCCCAGTCCTGGCCACCGAGCGCGTAGTAGTTCTTGCCGTCCGACCACGGGATGTAGTCGTGCGGGTTCCAGTCCTTGCAGACGGAGAAATGGCGGTTCAGGCCCTTCTCGACGACCGGTTCAAGCTCGTGCAGCAGCTGCAGGTCGGACAATTTCTCCGACATGGCCCCTCCCAGTTATCTGTATCCGTCGGTTGCACGCAATATATCTGTGTACGTCAGTAGCATCAAGTTTATCGCCCGGCGCTGGCGCCGCCCGTTAGTAAGTTGTGACGCGGCTCAACAGCATGTTCACGCAGTAGTCGATGAACTGCGCCCGGGTGGCCGTCAGCCGCCCGTTGAGGTAGGCGGTGAACAGCGCGGTCAACCCGCCGATCAAGCTGGTGGCGACCATGGCTTGCAGCACCGGGTCCCCGATGCGGGTCAGCTTGCGCTGCAGCAACTCGATGAAGTTCGGCATCCATTCCGCGCCGGAGCGGGTCAGCACCGGCTCCACCTCCGGCGCCAGCAGCAGCACCCGGCCCCGCACCGGGTCGTCGACCATCAGCGCCACGAATTGTTCGACGGCGTCGCGCGGGGTGCCCGCCGACATCAGCGTGGACATCGCGCGACCGCACACGTCGTCGTAGACGGCGCGGACGAACTCGTCCCGGTCGGTGAAGCTTTCGTAGAAGTAGCGCTCGGTGAGCCCGGCCTGGCGGCACACCGCCCGAACGGTCAAGGCCGGCCCGTGCTCGTCGCCGAGCAGCCGGACGCCGGCGGCGATCAACTCGTCACGACGTAGCGCCTGACGATCCTCCAGCGGGACACCGGCCCAGCGGCCCCGTCGTTGACCGGACGGCACATCCCTCCTAGGCTGCGTGATGACAACGCATGTAGTCAAAGTCATCTGACACTGACAGGAAACCTCACCAGTGACTCAAGATACGTCTGAGGCGTGCCCGGTGACCAGCCGCGACACCGTCACCGACCCAGTTGCTTTCGGGGCGGCGGCGGGCTGTCCGGTCTCGTCGCTCGGCTATGACGCGCCGCCGGCCCCGCTCGGCCCGGATTCGTTGACCTGGCAGTACTTCGGTGACTGGCGCGGCATGCTGCAGGGCCCGTGGGCGGGATCGATGCAGAACATGCACCCCCAGTTGGGCGCGGCGGTCGAGGAGCATTCGACGTTCTTCCGGGAGCGCTGGCCGCGGCTGATGCGCTCGCTGTACCCGATCGGCGGCGTGGTCTTCGACGGCGATCGCGCCCCGACCACCGGCGCCGAGGTGCGCGACTACCACATCGACATCAAGGGGGTCGACGCCCGGGGCCGGCGCTACCACGCGCTGAACCCCGACGTCTTCTACTGGGCGCACGCCACGTTTTTCGTCGGCACGCTGATCGTGGCCGAACGGTTCTGCGGCGGGATCACCGAGGCGCAAAAGCGTCAGCTGTTCGACGAACACATCACCTGGTATGCGATGTACGGCATGAGCATGCGTCCGGTGCCCAAGAGCTGGGAGGACTTCTGGGTCTACTGGGACCACATGTGCCGGGAGGTGCTGGAGGACAACCAGGCCACCCGCGACGTGCTGGATCTGTCCACCTTGCCGAAACCGCCGTTCGCGCAATGGATGCCGGACCGGCTGTGGGCCGCCCAGCGCAAACTGGTGGCGCCGTTCTTCTTGTGGTTCACCGTCGGGCTCTACGACCAGCCGGTGCGGGAGCTGTTGGGCTACCGCTGGTCACGCCGCGACGAATGGCTGCATCGCCGGTTCGGGGACCTGGTCCGGCTGGTCTTCACCGTGGTGCCGTGGCGGTATCGCAAGCATCCGCGGGCCCGCGCCGGATGGGATCGGGCCACCGGCCGCATCCCCGCCGACACCCCACTGGTGCACACCCCGGCGCGCAACCTGCCGCCGCTGGATGAGCGGGACAGCCCCAAGCACTACTGCCCCAAGGTGTGACGGCCGGCTCGCGGTTGGCTCGCGGTCCCGCAAGATTGCGCCGGTAATCCCCGCGAGATTGCGCTGAGGTAGGGGTTCACTCGGGCGGATTCATACGGTCAGTGCAACGTCTAGTGGTTTTGGAGGTTGCTGTGCCGCGTGGTTATCCGGTTGTGGGTTCGG